>JAKALD010000023.1 GCA_021813275.1 Pseudomonadota bacterium
CGGTGCCGCCTTGCGCGGCGATGCGCTGCCCGTCGCGAACGATGGTCACTTCGCCCGCGGCGATCAGCACCCGCCCGGCGCGCTCCGCACCGTAGGAAAAGGACGTGCCAATCGCGAGCGCCGCACCCATCAGAAACGGCAAAAGCAAAGCTCTCATGGTCCCCCCTTCCAATCGGGCGCTGCCGACGGCCCAGGCCTGACGACCCGGGCGGCCGGTCTACTTCGCGGCCCCGGGCCGAACGCTAGGCCCGCCGTTCGTGGCTGTCAATGCCGCCAAATCCGCGCGGCACGCGACGATTGTGAAGCGTTTGCCTGTGCCTGCGATTGACGGAAATCAAAGCGAGCGCGCGCCAAGGGGCTATTAACGGCAGCATCAGCCGGGCGAGGAGCCGATGTTCCAGGTGCGCATCCACGGGCGCGGCGGCCAGGGGGTGGTGACCGCCGCCGAGCTGCTCTCGATCGCGGCGTTCCGCGAGGGCCGCTACGCGCAGGCGTTCCCGAGCTTCGGCTCGGAGAGGAGCGGCGCGCCGGTGGTCGCCTACTGCCGCTTCGACGAGAAGGAGATCCGGCTGCGCGAGCCGATCCTCGCGCCCGACGCGCTCGTGATCCAGGACCCGACACTGCTGCACCAGGTGGATCTCTTCGCGGGCCTCGCGCGCGAGGGCTACATGCTGATCAACACGAGCCGCGGCTTCGAGGCGCTCGGGCTCGCGGAGTTCGTGCGCGGTTTCCGCGCCGAGCGCCTGTGCACGGTGCCGGCGACCGAGCTCGCGTTGAAGCATGTCGGTCGCCCGGTGCCGAACGCGGCGCTGCTCGGCGGGTTCGCGGCACTCACCGGCCGGATCTCGCTCGAGTCGGTCGCTGCCGCGATCCGCGACAAGTTCTCCGGCAAGATTTCCGAGGGCAACGCCGCGGCGGCAGCCGAGGCCTACGAGTTCGTGAAGAGCGAAGCGCGCGAGCTCTCCCATGCTCAAGCAGATTGAAGGCTCGCGCGCGGTCGCCGAGGCGGTGGCGCTCTCCCGCCCGGAGGTCGTCTGCGCCTATCCCATCTCGCCGCAGACACACATCGTCGAGGCGCTCGGCGAGGCGGTGAAGTCGGGCGCGCTCGCGCCCTGCGAGTTCATCAACGTCGAGTCCGAGTTCGCGGCGATGTCGGTCGCGATCGGCGCCTCGGCCGCGGGTGCGCGCGCCTACACCGCGACCGCCTCGCAGGGCTTGCTGTTCATGACCGAGGCGCTCTTCAACGCCTCTGGCCTCGGCCTGCCGATCGTGATGACGGTCGCCAACCGCGCGCTCGGCGCGCCGATCAACATCTGGAACGACCACAGCGACGCGATGAGCCAGCGCGACTGCGGCTGGATCCAGCTCTTCGCCGAGAACAACCAGGAGGCGCTCGACCTGCACCTGCAGGCGTTTCGGCTCGCCGAGGAGCTCTCGCTTCCGGTGATGGTGTGCATGGACGGCTTCATCCTCACGCACGCCTACGAGCGCGTCGACGTGCCCGCGCAGGAGCAGGTCGATGCCTACCTGCCGCGCTTCGCGCCGCGCCAGGTGCTCGATCCCGCCGAGCCGGTGTCGATCGGCGCGATGGTCGGCCCCGAGGCGTTCATGGAGGTGCGCTACCTCGCGCATGCGAAGCAGGTGCAGGCGCTCGAGCTGATCCCCGGCTGGGCGGACGAGTTCCGGCGCGCGTTCGGCCGCGAGGCGGGCGGGCTGATGCACACCTACCGCGCCGAGGACGCCGAGACGATCGTCGTCGCGCTCGGCTCGGTCATCGGCACGATCAAGGACACCGTGGACGAGCTGCGCGCGCAAGGCGTGGGGATCGGCGTGGTCGCGATCACCTGCTTTCGCCCCTGGCCGCTCGCCGCGGTGCGCGCGGCGCTCGTGAACGCGCGCCGCGTGATCGTCATCGAGAAGACCCTCGCAGTCGGCATCGGCGGCATCGTCTCCAACAACGTGCGCGCGGCGCTGCCGGGCTCGGGCGCCGCGGTGTACACGGTGATCGCGGGCCTGGGCGGTCGCGCCATCACCAAGGCATCGCTCGCCAAGGCGTTCGCCGACGCGATCGCGGGACGCCTGGAGGCGACCACCTTCCTCGACCTGGACCGCCAGGTGGTCGAGCGCGTGCTCGCGCGCGAGCGCGAGGTGCGCCGCAGCGGCCCGATCGCCGAAGCGGTCCTCAAGGAGATCGGCCCGGTCGCCGCGCGCCCGGGCTGAGACGCTGCCATGGCTTTCCAGCCGATCAAGTTCTACCAGACCGGCACCTTCACGGTGGGAAACCGGCTGCTGCCGCCCGAGGCGCGCGCGGTGCAGGCGAACATGCGCCGCACCAACTCGCTCAACTCGGGCCACCGCGCCTGCCAGGGCTGCGGCGAGGCGCTCGGCGCGCGCTACGCGATCGACGCCGCGATGAGCGCGACGAACAACCGGCTGATCGCCGCCAACGCGACCGGCTGCCTCGAGGTGTTCTCGACGCCGTATCCGGAGACCTCGTGGCAGATCCCGTGGATCCATTCGCTCTTCGGCAACGCCGCGGCGGTCGCCACCGGGATCGCGGCGGCGCTGCGCGTGAAGGGCGCGAGCGGCGTGCGCGTGATCGCGCAGGGCGGCGACGGCGGCACGACCGACATCGGCTTCGGCTGCCTCTCGGGGATGTTCGAGAGGAACGACGACGTGCTCTACATCTGCTACGACAACGAGGCGTACATGAACACCGGCGTGCAGCGCTCTTCGGCCACACCGCCCGCAGCGCGCACCGCGACGACGCCGGCGGTGGGCGAGCAGCCGGGCAATCCCTTCGGCCAGGGCAAGGACGTGCCCGCGATCGCGATGGCGCACGGCATTGCCTACGTCGCCACGGCGACGGTCGCGGAGCTCCGCGATCTCGAATACAAGGTGCGGCGCGCGATGGAGTTCCGCGGGGCGCGGTACCTGCACGTCTTCGTGCCGTGCCCGCTGGGATGGGGCCACGCCTCGGACGCGACCATCCGCATCGCGCGGCTCGCGAAGGAATCGGGGCTTTTCCCGGTGTTCGAGGCCGAGCGCGGCGAGGTGGTGGGCGTGTCGAAGATCCGCAAGCAGGTCCCGGTCGAGGAGTACCTGAAGCCGCAGCGGCGCTTCGCGCACCTGTTCGCGCCGACCCCGCGCCCCGAGGTCGTCGCGCGCATCCAGGCGATCGCCGAACGCAACATCCGCAAGTACGGGCTGCTCGAGCGCACGACGTAGGAGCCATGCGCAAGCCCTTCGCGATCACGCTCGACCCGGGATCGAGCCTCGCCAACCACACCGGCAGCTGGAGGACGCTGCGGCCCGAGTACGTCGACCGGCTGCCGCCGTGCAACGCCGCCTGCCCGGCCGGCGAGAACATCCAGGGCTGGCTCGCGCACGCCGAGTCCGGCGATTACGAGGCCGCCTGGCGGCTGCTCGTCCAGGATAACCCGATGCCCGCGGTGATGGGGCGCGTGTGCTATCACCCCTGCGAGGGCGCGTGCAACCGCGGCGCGCTCGACGACGCGGTCGGCATCAACTCGGTCGAGCGTTTCTTGGGCGACGAGGCGATCCGGCGCGGCTGGGGTTTTCCGCAGCCCGCCGAGCGAAGCGGCAAGCGCGTGCTCGTCGTGGGAGCCGGCCCCTCGGGGCTTTCGGCCGCCTACCACCTCGCGCGCGCCGGTCACCAGGCCGTGATCCACGAGGCCGGACCCGTGGCGGGCGGCATGATGCGCTTCGGCATCCCGAAGTACCGCCTGCCGCGCGCGGTGCTCGAAGCGGAGATCGCGCGCATCCTCGCGCTCGGCATCGAGCTGCGGCTGAACGCGAAGGTGACGGACCTCCTCGCGACGATGAAGGAGGGCGCCTTCGATGCCGCGTTCCTCGCGGTGGGCGCGCACATCGCCAAGCGCGCCTACATCCCTGCCGGGAGCTCCGCGAAGATGCTCGACGCGGTGTCGCTGCTGCGCTCGATGGAAGGCGAGGCGAAGCCCATGCTTGGGCAGCGCGTCGTCGTGTACGGCGGCGGCAACACCGCGTTCGACGTGGCGCGCACCGCCAGGCGCTTGGGGGCGGAAGAGTCGGTCGTGGTCTACCGCCGCACGCGCGAGAAGATGCCGGCGCACGACCTGGAGCTCGAGGAAGCGCTGCAGGAGGGCGTGATGGTCAAGTGGCTCTCGACCATCACGCACGCCGGCGAGTCCTCGATCACCGTGGAGAAAATGGCGCTCGACGCAAAGGGTTTTCCACATCCGACCGGGGAGTACGAGACGCTGGAAGCCGACGCGCTCGTGCTCGCGCTCGGCCAGGACGTGGATCTGAGCCTGCTCGAGGCCGTGCCCGGCCTGGAGATCGACGACGGCGTGGTGAAGGTCGGGCCCGACATGATGACCGGGCACCCCGGCATCTTCGCCGGCGGCGACATGGTGCCCTCCGAGCGCACGGTGACAGTGGCGATCGGCCACGGCAAGAAGGCCGCGCGCCACGTCGATGCGTGGCTGCGCGGCGCACGCTACGTGCCCCCAGCGAAGCCCGAGACGGCGGCGTTCGAGAGGCTCAACACCTGGTACTACTCGGATGCGCCGAAGACCGTGCGCCCCTTGCTCGACGTGATCCGCCGGCAGTCGACCTTCGACGAAGTGGTGGGGGGCCTCGACGAGGGCAGTGCGCGCTACGAGGCGCGCCGGTGCCTGTCCTGCGGCAACTGCTTCGAGTGCGACAACTGCTACGGCGTGTGCCCCGACAACGCGGTGGTGAAGCTCGGTCCCGGCAAGCGCTACCGGTTCAACTATGACTACTGCAAGGGCTGCGGGCTGTGCGCCGCCGAGTGCCCGTGCGGCGCGATCCGCATGGTTCCGGAGGAAATCTGAGCGCCGGGCGATAATCGGGCCACGATGCCTCCCCGCGGCCCGAAGTTCCTGTCCTGCGCGCTCGCCTGCGCGGCGCTCGCGCTCGGGGCGGCCGCGCACGCCGCGCCCGGGAGCTGCCTCGCACCCGCCGCGTGGTATGCGCTCGACGCCGGAGCGCCGCGGCGCATCGAGGCCGCCCGGCTGCTCGGCGAGATGGCGCGCCGCGACGTGGTGCTGCTCGGCGAGCGGCACGACGACGCGGACGATCATCGCTGGCAGCTGCAGACGCTCGCCGCGCTGGATCTGTTGCGTCCGAGCCTGGTCATCGGCTTCGAGGCCTTTCCGCGCCGCGTGCAGCCGGTGCTCGACCGCTGGGTGGCGGGCGAGCTGACCGCGCAGCAGTTCCTCGAGCAGGCCGAGTGGCGCAAGGTGTGGGATTTTCCGCCCGAGCTGTACCTGCCTCTTTTCGAGCTCGCGCGCCTGAACCGCATCCCGATGGCGGCGCTCAACGTCGATCAGAGCCTCGTCAAGGCGATCGGCGAGAAGGGCTGGAGCGGCGTGCCCGACGCGCAGAAGGAGGGCGTGTCGCGCCCGGCGCCGGCGAGCCCGGCCTACGAAAGCATGCTCTTCGGCGTCTATCAGGCGCACGCGACGGCGCGCAAGCAGGGCGAGCCCGCGGCCAGCCGATCCGACCCCCGCTTCCTGCACTTCGTCGACTCGCAGCTCACCTGGGACCGTGCGATGGCCGAGGCGCTTGCCGCTCGCTCGAAGGGTCCCGAGCGTCCGCTCGTCGTCGGGATCCTGGGCAGCGGCCACGTGCGCCATGGCTACGGCGTGGCGCACCAGCTGCGCGCGCTCGGGGTGACGAACATCGGCGCGCTGTTGCCGGTCGATCCCGACAGCGACTGCGCGAGGCTCAAGCCCGGGCTCGCCGATGCGGTGTTCGCCGAGCCTCCCGCGCAGAAGGCACCTCCGCCCAAGCCGCGCCTCGGCGTGCGCATCGACCAGACGAAGGAGGGCGTGACGATCGTCGAGGTGACGCCCGGCAGCCTTGCCGAGGCGACCGGCCTCAAGGTGGGCGATCGCATCGTGACGCTCGCGGGCTCGAGGATCGAGCGCAACGGCGAGGTGATCGACGCCGTGCGCGCGCAACCCGAAGGCACCTGGCTGCCGATCCAGGTGCGCCGCGGCGAGCAGACGCTCGACCTGGTGATCAAGTTCCCGCCGCGTCCATGAGGGGCGCGCACGCGCTCGCCGCCTTCGCCCTGTGTGCGCTCGCCGCTTCGCCAGCGCTCGCGCGCGAGCCGCGGCTCGAGCTCGACGTGCGGCTCGATCCGGCCGCGCACGAGCTTTCCGCGAGCGCGAGGCTCGGGGCACCGGCCAATTCCGAGCTCGCGCTGTACCGCACGCTCGCAGTGCGCTCGGTGAAGGCCGACGGAGCGTCCGCCGCGTTCGAGCGCGCCGGGCGCGAAGGCGACACCGTGCTCTGGCGCATCCGCGCGCGCGCCGGGGCGAAGCTCGAGATCGAATACGGCGGGCGGCTGCCCGCGCTCGACCGCTCGCTCGGCGAGCGCAGCGTGCTCGGCGCGATCCCGCCGATGGCCTCGAGCGAAGGCAGCTACCTCCCGGCTTCAGGCGGCTGGTATCCGTCGCCAGCAGAGCGGTTCAGCTACCGCGTGACGCTCTCGCTCCCCGCCGATCAGCGCGGGCTCGTGCCGGGAACGCTCGTTGCGGAGCAGCTGCCAGAGGCGCACGACGAGCGCTATCGCGCGACGTTCGCGTTCGCCGAGCCCGCCGACGGCATCGACCTGATGGCCGGGCCGTACGTCGTGAGCGAGAAGCTCGTGCCGCGCGCGGGCGCCGCGCCGCTACGCCTGAGGACCTACTTCACTCCCGAAATCGCGCCGCTCGCCGCGGGCTATCTCGATGACAGCGCGCACTACATCGCGATGTACTCGAAGGAGATCGGCGCCTATCCGTTCGACGGCTTCTCGGTGGTGGCGAGCCCGCTGCCGGTCGGTTTCGGCATGCCGACGCTCACCTACATCGGCGCGCAGGTATTGCGGTTGCCGTTCATCCGCGCGACATCGCTCGGCCACGAGGTGCTGCACAACTGGTGGGGCAACGGCGTCTATCCGGACTACGCCACCGGCAACTGGAGCGAGGGCCTGACCACCTTCATGGCCGACTACGCGTACAAGGAGCGCGAGTCGGCGGAGGCTGCGCGCGCGATGCGGCTCGCCTGGCTGCGCGACTACGCGGCGGTGCCGCCGGGCGAGCAGGGCTCGCTCGCGGCGTTCCGCTCGCGCGCGCACGGCGCGGCCGCGGCGGTCGGCTACGGCAAGGCGGCGATGGTGTTCGCGATGCTGCGCGACCTGATCGGCGAGGACGCGTTCTTGCGCGGCATGCGCGAATTCTGGCAGGCGAAGCGCTTCCAGGTCGCCTCGTGGGCCGACCTGCGCGCCGCCTTCGAGCGCGCCTCCGGCCGCCGCCTCGGCTGGTTCTTTTCGCAATGGGTCGAGCGGGCGGGGGCGCCCGATCTGAGGATCGCCCAGGCTCGCGCGGCCGGCACCGTGCTGGCGCTAACCCTCGTTCAGTCCGATCCACCCTACCGCCTGCGCGTGCCGGTCGAAATCGCGCAGGGCGCGCACTCCGAGATGCGCGCGATCGCGATCGGGCGCCAACGCCAGACGGTGAAGCTGCGGCTCGCGAGCGAGCCGGACGGAGTGCGCCTCGACCCGGACCTGCAGCTCTGGCGCATTCTGCCGCGCGATCAGCTGCCGCCGATCCTCAGGCAGTGGATCCTGGCGCGCGCGCCGCGCCTCGTCGTGGCGGGCGATGCGCCCGAGGTGACGCAGGCGTCCGAACGGCTCGCCGTGCGCCTTTGCGAAGCCGCGCCGCGGCGCATCGCGCCGGATGAGCTCGAGCGCGGCGAAGAGCCCGCGCTGGTGATCGGGCTCGGTCCGGACGTGCAGAAAATGCTCGCTGCGCTCGGCCTTCCGCCCGAGCCGGCTTCACTCGCAGGCCGCGGCAGCGCGCAGGTCTGGACGGTCGAGCGAGCGCCGGGCCAGGCGCCGGTCGCGGTGATCGCCGCGCGCGACGTCGAGTCCCTTGCGGCGCTCGAGCGCCCGCTGCCGCATTACGGCGCGCAGAGCTATCTCGCCTTCGAAGGTGCGCGCGCGATCGAGCGCGGTGTGTGGCCGGCGCCGGGGCGGCTCGTGCCCGTGGCGCGGTAGCCGCGCGCCTACGCGCCCGAGGGGCGGCCTCTTCCCGGCGCCGAGCGCGCGAGCAGCGAGACGATCGCGGGTTGCCCGCCGGGGTTTCTCCGGCCGATCGCCATGCGGGAGGCTGCTGGCGCGGCCCAGGCGGGAATCGTCGGTGCCTTGTACAGCCGCCAGCCGCGTACGCATTCAGCCACAAGCTCGAAGCCGCCTCCAGAGTTGTCGTACAGCCTCGCCATGGCGAGCCGGTCGATCACGCGGGCGAGGTTGTCGAGCGAGCGCCCGTAGCGCTTCGCGATTCGGTTGGCGGGCACGGCGTGTCCGCCGTTTCTCACCCGGTGAGCGACCCGCGCCGCGCAAAGCCCGGCGCTCGAAAGGCCGATATAGACGAGCGCGACGAAGTATCCCTTGCGCTCGGCGCCGACGAGGAAGCCCGCCTTCGCGCGCTGCGGGTCGGAAAAGACCGTCTCCATCACGAAGCTCGCGCCCTCGGAAACGAGCCGCCGGCGCTCCATTTCGGCGAGCTTCGCGGCCTCGTAATCGCCGCGCGGGCGCGCGGCCGGAAGGAGGCTCGCGATCCGGTCGGCGTTCACGAGCGCCACCGGTAGCCCGCTCAGGAAGAGCTCGTAGAAGGTGCTTTTCCCAGCGCCGTTCGGCCCGGCGAGACAGACGATGAAAGGCTGCCCGCCGGGCTGGAGGTTCACGCCCTGCGCGCTCTGGCGCCGGGTTCCCCGGGAACGAACCTGCCTGCCTTCAGGTCCCAGGTGCCCGCGACGCGGCGCCCATCCTCGTGGACCTCGATGATTCCATCGGCACGGTCCGGGTCGGCTTCGTAGACCGGGAACCGCGAGTAGGCGAGCTTGCGCCGCACGGCGCCGCGCAAGTCGAGCTGCTCGAGCCGCTCGAAGAACGATACGACCGGGTGCGGCAGCCTCGGCCGTCCTTCCTCGGCGCCCGTGAGCTGCTCGAGCACCGCCTTGGGCAACCTTTTTTCCGCTTCGCGGCCGATCCGCGCCCAGTGCTCGACCTGGCGCGTCGTCGATCTGCCGGTCTTCGACGCCTCGGACTTCGCGTCCGCGACGAGACGATCGCTCAGCTTGACCGGCATGCCCATGCGCGCGCGCTCCGTGTTCGAGGTAGCAGTTTACTACTCCAGGGCGGCGCCGGCAAGGCCGCCGGCTACGCATAGCCGTGGTACGCCTTGAACCAGCGCGCGAAGCGCGCGATGCCTTCCGCGAGCGGCGTCGCCGGCGCGAAGCCGACCACTTCCCGCAGCCGGTCGGTGTCGGCGTAGGTGGAGTGCACGTCGCCCGGCTGCATCGGCTGGAGGTCCAGCACCGCCTTGCGGCCGAGCGCGCGCTCGAGCGCCGCGATGTACTCCAGCAGCGCCACCGCCTCGTGATTGCCGATGTTGTAGAGGCGCCACGGCGCCCAGCTCGTCGCGGGATCGGGCGCGGCGCGATCGAACGCCGGGTCGGGCTGCGCCGGCTCGTCGAGCGCGCGCAGCGTCCCCTCCACGATGTCGTCGACGTAGGTGAAGTCGCGCCGCATGTCGCCGCGGTTGAACACGCGCAGCGGCTCGCCGCGCATGATCGCCTGCGCGAAGAGCGTGGGCGACATGTCCGGCCGGCCCCACGGCCCGTACACGGTGAAGTAGCGCAGGCCCGTGGCGGGCAGCGCGTAGAGGTGGCTGTAGGCGTGCGCCATCAGCTCGTCGGATTTCTTGGTCGCCGCGTACAGACTTACCGGGTGATCGACGTTGTCCGTCTCCGACCAGGGAAGCTTTGCGTTGCCGCCGTACACGCTCGAGCTCGAGGCGTACACGAGGTGCTTGGGCGGATGCCGCCGGCAGCACTCGAGCAGGTTGGCGAAGCCGACCAGGTTCGCCTGCACGTAGGCTGCCGGGTTGTCGAGCGAGTAGCGCACCCCGGGCTGCGCCGCGAGGTGCAGCACGGCGTCGGGCCTGGCCTCGCCGAAGGCTCGGGCGAGCGCTTCGCCGTCGGCGAGGTCGAGCTGCGCGAAGCGGAATCCCGCGGTGCCCTCGAGCTGCCGCAGCCGGTCCTTCTTCAGCTCGATCGAGTAGTAAGGCGAGAGGTTGTCCAGCCCGAGCACCTCGTCGCCGCGCGCGAGCAGGCGCTGCGCGCAGTGCATGCCGATGAATCCCGCGCAGCCGGTGACGACGACCTTCATGGCCCGCGGCTCGCGCGCTGCAGCTCGATCAGCTTCGCGTACTTCGTGAAGCTGTTCGTGCAGCCGATGGCGATGTGCACCAGCCCCGGCAGGCCGTCGAGGAAGCCGAGCCGGAAAACGTAGAACTTGGCGAAGCGCACCAGCGGCGAGAGCAGCAGCTGCGCGAGCCCCGCGCGCCGCCCGCGCTCGTGCAGCTGGCGCGCGGCGAGCTCGGTGTAGCGGTTCTGCTTGTCGAGGTAGTGGCCCAGGTCCTCGGCCGAGTCGTGCAGCAGGTCGCCCGCGAGCGTGCCGGGCGTGACCGCGTACAGGACCTTCTCGTGCACCGGGTCGTCGCTCCAGCGCGCCGAGCGCCGGTCGAACAGCCGCGGGCTCCAGTCGGGATAGCCTTCGCCGTGGCGCAGCCAGCGGCCCATGAAGCGGTTGCGGCGCGCCATGCGGTACACCGGCGCCGCGGGCGCGGCGAGCGCGCGCTCGATCGACGCGCGCAGCTCGGGCGACACGCGCTCGTCGGCGTCCAGGCACAGCACCCAGTCGTGCTCGGCCTGCTCGACGGCGAACTGCTTCTGCAGGCCGAAGCCGCGCCATTCGCTGCGCACCACGCGCGCGCCGTAGCGCTCCGCGACCTCCAGCGTGCCGTCGTCGCTGCCGGTGTCGACGATCACGACCTCGTCGGCGAAGGGCACGCTCGCCAGGCACTCCTCGAGCCGGTCGGCGACGTTGCGCGTGATGAGCACGACCGAAAGCGGCGCGCGAGCGGCGGATTCGCGCGGTGAGCTCCGAGCAGTCAAGGGTTATCCCGTAGAATGGCTGGCCGTATTCTATAAGGCTTTGCCGATACCAATAACACGCCGCGCGGCCGCACGCGCGGCGCACGGCCCGCCGTGTCGCGCATCCTGTTCATCAAGACTTCCTCGCTCGGGGACGTCATCCACCACTGCCCGGCGGTGAGCGAGGCCGCGCGCCACTTTCCGGGCGCGGTGATCGACTGGGTGGTGGAGGAGGCGTTCGCGGAAGTCCCGCTTCTGCACCGCGCGGTGCGACGCGCGATCCCGGTGGCGATCCGCCGCTGGCGCGCGGCCCTCTGGCGGCCCGCGGTGTGGGCGGAGATCGCCGCCTTCCGCCGCGCGCTGCGCGCCGAGCGCTACGACGCGGTGATCGATGCGCAGGGACTTCTCAAGAGCGCGCTCCTGTGCCGGCTCGCGACCGGCCGGCGGCATGGGCCGGACCGCGCGAGCGCGCGGGAGCCGCTCGCGGCGCTCTTCTACGAAGCGCGGCATCGCGTGCCGCGCGAGCTGCACGCCGTGGCGCGCAATCGGCGCCTCACCGCCGCGGCGCTCGGCTACGCGGCCGGCGGTCTCTGCGACTACGGCCTGCGCGTCGAGGGCGCGGCGCCGATCGCGCCGCGCGCGCCCTTCGCCGTGCTGCTCACCATGACTAGCCGCGCCGACAAGCTCTGGCCGGAACCGGACTGGATCGCGCTCGGAAGCTGGCTCGCGGCCAGGGGCGTGCAATGCGTCCTCCCCTGGGGCGCGCCGGCGGAGCGCGAGCGCTGCGAGCGCATCGCCCGCGGGATCGGCGAGGCGCTCGTACCGGAGCGCATGACGCTCACCGGGCTCGCGTGCCTGATGCGCGCGGCGTGCGCGGTCGTCGGCGTGGACACCGGCCTCGTGCATTTCGGCGTCGCGCTGGGCGTGCCGGCGCTCGGCCTGTACTGCGGCTCCGATCCCGGCCAGACAGGCCTTTACGGCGGGCCGCGGGTGAAGAACCTCGGCGGGATCGGCGCGCCGCCGAGCGCCGCCGAGGCGCAGCGCGCGCTCGCGGAGCTGCTTTGATGCGGCGCCTCGTCTATACGCTCTTGTTGCGCGCCGCGCTGCCCTTCGTCCTGCTGCGCCTCTGGTGGCGCGGGCGGCGCGAACCGGGCTACCGCGAGCACGTTGCCGAGCGCCTGGGGCATTACGGCGCCGCGCCGCAGCGCAAGCTGTTGTGGGTCCATGCCGTTTCGGTGGGCGAGGCGCGCGCCGCGGCCCCGCTGGTGCGCGCCCTCCAGCGCGAGCTCGAAGGCCACGACGTGCTGCTCACCTGCATGACGGCGGCGGGGCGAGAGGCCGCGCACCAGGTCTACGGCGACTCGGTGCTGCTCGCCTATCTGCCATACGACTTTCCGGGCGCGACGCGGCGCTTCCTCGGGCATTTCCGGCCACGGCTCGGCGTGCTGATGGAGACCGAGATCTGGCCCAATCTGCTCGCTGCGTGCGCCGCCGAAGGCGTGCCGGTGGTGCTCGCGAACGCGCGCATGTCGGAAATATCGGCGCGCCGCTACGCGCGCTGGAGCGCGCTCACGCGACAGGCGCTTGGGGGGCTGGGCGCGGTGTGCGCGCAGAGCGAGGCGGATGCGGCGCGGCTGCGCGCGCTCGGCGCCGCGCACGTCGCGGTAACCGGGAACCTGAAGTTCGACGTCGAGCCCGACGCGCGCCAGCTCGCCGAGGGCCGCGCCCTCAAGGCGGCGCTCGGGGGGCGGCGGGTGCTGCTGCTCGCCAGCACGCGCGAGGGCGAGGAAGCGCTGCTGCTCGACGCGCTGCCCGCGCCGCAGCCCGGGGTGCTCGTCGCGGTGGTGCCGCGGCATCCGCAGCGCTTCGACGAGGTGGCGCGGCTGCTCGCGCAGCGCGGCATCGCCACCGCGCGGCGCAGCCGCGGCGAGGTTCCCGGCCCCGTCCACGCTGCCTACCTCGGCGACACGATGGGCGAGATGGCCTTGTACTACGCGCTCGCAGACGTGGCGGTGATCGGCGGCAGCTTCGCACCCCTCGGTGGGCAGAACCTGATCGAGGCCTGCGCGGCGGGCGTGCCGGTCGTAGCCGGTCCCCACGTGTTCAACTTCGTCGAGGCGACGCGCCTGGCGCTCGAGGCGGGCGCTGCGCTGCAGTTCGCTGGCGCGAGCGAGGCGCTGCGCGCCGCGCTCCAGCTCATCGAAGATGTTGCGCGCCGTGCCCGCATGGGCGAGGCGGGAGTCCGCCTCTGCGAAGCGCACCGCGGCGCCACCGAGCGCCACCTCGCGGCGTGCCGCGAGCTGCTCAGGGTGACAGGGCCTCGTTGACCTTCTGCAGGTCCTTGTCGCTCAGGCTGCCCGCGGCAGCCTTGAGCTTGAGCTCGCTCAGGATGGTGTTGTAGCGAGCGAGGGCGAGGTCGCGCTTGGTGGAGTACAACTGCTGCTGGGCGTTCAGCACGTCGATCTCGATGCGCACGCCGACTTCGTAGCCGAGCTTGTTCGAGTCGTAGGCGCTCTGCGAGGACACGAGCGCCTGCTCGAGCGCGCTCACCTGCGACACGCCGCTCGCCACCGCGAGGTAGGACTGCTGCGCGTTGAGCGCCGCGGTGCGGCGCGCGTTCAGCAGGTTCTGCTTGCCCTGCTCGTAGCTCGCCGCCGCCTGGCGCGCGCGCGAGCTGATCGCCCCGCCCTGGTAGAGCGGCAGCGCGAGCTGAAAGCCCACCGTTCCCTGGTCGACGTTCGTCCCCAGGGTGGAGATCTGCGTGCCGTTCTGGCTCGTGTAGCCGTACGTGGCGACGAAGTCGACCGTGGGGTAGTGGCCGGCCTGGGCGCGCTTCGACTCGAGGCGCGCGATCTCGGTGCCGGCTTCCTGGGCGAGGACCGGGTAGGCGTGCTTGTCTGCGAGCGCCACCCAGGCGTCCATGCTGTTCGGCTGCGGGAGCGAGAGCTTGACGTCCGGCCGCAGCGGCGCGAGCGTGCCGTAGATCCTGCCGGTGATCTGCTCGAGCACGCGCTTCTTGTTGTCGAGGTCGTTCTGCGCAGCGATCTCCTGCGACACCGCGAGGTCGTGCCGCGCCTGCGCCTCATGGGTGTCGACGATGGTGGCGGTGCCGACCTCGAAGTTGCGCTTGGCCTGCTCGAGCTGCTCGGAGATCGCCTTGGTCTGCGCGCGGTCGAGCTCGAGCGTGTCCTGCGCGCCGAGCACGTCGAAGTACGCCTGCGCGGCGCGCAGGATCAGGTCCTGCGCCGCCTGGTCGAAGGTGGCCTGGGCCTGTTTCACTTGGTACTCGGCTTCGTCGTGCTGCAGGAAGTTCTGCCTGCGGAACACCGGCTGCGTCAGCGTGAGCTGGTAACCGTTCGTCTCGTAGTGGCGCCTGCCGAGCGGAACGGAGGTCACCGTGCTCGGGTCCTTCAGCTCGGTGTTGACGTCGGTGCGCACGGTGCTCGCGGTCAGGCCGATGTTCGGCAGAAGGAGCGCGCGCCCCTGCGGCAGGCTCTCCAGCCCCGCTTCGAGCGCGTAGCGCGCTGCGGCGTACTGCGCGTCGTGGGCGCGCGCGTCGCGGTAGACCTGGAGCAGGTCCTCGGCGTGTGCCGCCAAGGGCAGCGCCGCGAGGGCGAGGGCGATGCGGATCGGCAGCTTCATCGCGCGCTCGATGCGACGGCATCGCCGAGCCAGGCAAGCAGCTCGGCGGGCGTGAGGTTCTTCATCGGCCCTTCTCTAGAACTTGAAGCGCGACGGCTGCGCGGCGTTCACCAGCGGCGTGAGCAGCGTCTCGAAGAGCTCCGCCGTGCGATACGCCCCGGGCGCGACGCAGGTGACGATGCGCGCCGCCATGATCGGCGCATCGCCCGTCACCGCGAACAGCCGCCCGCCCGGCGCGAGCTGATCGAGCAGCGACTGCGGCACGAGCGGCGTCGAGCCGGTGAGCACGATGACGTCGTAGGGCGCCCATTGCGAGTAGCCGCGCGCGCCGTCGCCGACCGCGAGGGTGACGTTGTCGAGGCCGTGGCGCGCGGCGTTCGCCTTGCCGAAGGCGGCGAGCGCGGGCCGGATCTCGACGGAGTAGACGTGCGCGGCGCGGTGCGCAAGCAGCGCGCACAGGTACGCGCTGCCCGTGCCGACCTCGAGCACGCGGTCGGATTTCTTCACCGCGAGCTCCTGCAGCACGCGCGCCTCGAGCCTCGGTGCCCACATCTTCTCGCCCTCGCCGATCGGGATCTCCATGTCGGTGAACGCGAGCACCTTGAAGGCCTCGGGCACGAATTCCTCGCGCGGCACGACGTACAGCAGATCGAGCACGTCCTGGTCGAGCACGTCCCAGGGACGGATCTGCTGCTCGACCATGTTGTAGCGGGCCTGTTCGAAATCCATCGAGGTCATCGCGGGAAGCCGGGCACCGTAGGAGGGGCCGCCAGTTTACCAAAATGCGGTACGGGCCTTGTCACCGGGTCGGCTTTGCAGTAGCGTCATGCGACACGCAGGGGTCCTGGCAGGCGCGTGCTGCCGGGTGAGAGATACCCTCGGAACCTGACGCGGATAATGCCGCCGTAGGGACGCGTGCAGGCCAGCGCTCCCTCCCCGTTCCGAAACCCGGGACTCCTGCCTCGAGGAGAGCCCATGAACGCCAATCCCAAGTTTCTCGCCGCCACCGCGCACGTGGACGAGGCCGCGGTGCAGCCGCTTCCCAACTCGCGCAAGGTCTACGTAACGGGCTCGCGCGCCGACATCCGCGTGCCGATGCGCGAGATCTCGCAGTCGGACACGCCCGCCGCGTTCGGCGCCGAGAAGAATCCCGCGATCGCCGTCTACGATACTTCGGGCCCGTACACCGATCCCGCGGCGCGGATCGACATCCGCCAGGGGCTGGCGGCGCTGCGCGAGGCGTGGATCGCGGAGCGCGGGGACACCGAGCGCCTCGCAGGCCCGAGCTCCGAGTACGGGCGGCGGCGCCTCGCCGACCCGAAGCTCGCCGAGCTGCGCTTCGAGCTGAAGCGCGCGCCGCGGCGCGCGAAGCCGGGACGCTGCGTCACCCAGATGCACTACGCGAAACGCGGCATCGTCACGCCGGAGATGGAATTCATCGCCATCCGGGAAAACCAGCGCGCAGAGCGGCTCTCGGAGCTGCTCGCGCGCCAGCACGCGGGCCAATCCTTCGGCGCGGCGATCCCGAATGCGATCACGCCGGAATTCGTGCGCGACGAGGTGGCGCGCGGGCGCGCGATCATTCCGGCCAACGTCAACCATCCGGAATCCGAGCCGATGGTGATCGGGCGCAACTTCCTGGTGAAGATCAACGCCAACATCGGCAACTCGGCGCTCGGCTCCTCGATCGCCGAGGAAGTCGAGAAGATGACCTGGGCGATCCGCTGGGGCGGCGACACGGTGATGGACCTCTCGACCGGCAAGCACATCCACGAGACGCGCGAGTGGATCATCCGCAACTCGCCCGTGCCGATCGGCACGGTGCCGATCTACCAGGCGCTCGAGAAGGTGAACGGCAAGGCCGAGGACCTGACCTGGGAGATCTTCAGGGATACGCTCGTCGAGCAGGCCGAGCAGGGCGTGGACTACTTCACCATCCACGCGGGCGTGCGGCTGCCTTTCATCCCGCTCACCGCGAAGCGGATGACCGGGATCGTGTCGCGCGGCGGCTCGATCATGGCGAAGTGGTGCCTCGCGCATCACGAGGAGAGCTTCCTCTATACGCATTTCGACGAGATGTGCGAGATCATGGCCGCCTACGACGTGTCGTTCTCGCTCGGCGACGGCCTGCGTCCGGGTTCGATCTACGACGCGAACGACGAGGCGCAGATCGCGGAGCTCAGGACCCTGGGCGAGCTCACGAGAATCGCCTGGCGGCACGACTGCCAGGTGATGATCGAGGGGCCTGGCCACGTGCCGATGCAGCTCATCAAGGAGAACGTGGAGCTGCAACTCAAGTACTGCGACGAGGCGCCGTTCTACACGCTGGGGCCGCTCACCACCGACATCGCGCCCGGCTACGACCACATCACCAGCGCGATCGGCGCGGCGATGATCGGCTGGTACGGCACCGCAATGCTGTGCTACGTGACACCCAAGGAGCACCTGGGCCTGCCCAACAAGAAGGACGTCAAGGACGGCATCGTCGCCTACAAGATCGCGGCGCACGCGGCCGATCTCGCCAAGGGCCACCCGGGCGCGCAGATCCGCGACAACGCGCTCTCCAAGGCACGGTTCGAATTCCGCTGGGCCGACCAGTTCAACCTCGGGCTCGATCCGGACACGGCGAAGGACTTCCACGACGAGACGCTGCCGCAGGAGGGCGCGAAGCTCGCGCACTTCTGCTCGATGTGCGGGCCGCACTTCTGCTCGATGAGAATCACGCAGGACGTGCGCGAGTACGCCGAGAAGCACGGCGTGTCCGGGGAGGCCGCGCTCGCCCGGGGCATGCGCGAGAAAGCGGCCGAGTTCATCGAGCAGGGCGCGGAGCTCTATCGCAAGGCCTGACGGGCGCTCGCGCCCGCATGCCCGGCGAAAGCCTGCTCGTCTCGCTGGCGAGAATCGCGGCGGTCGTCGCGATCGGGCTGCCGCTCGTCCTGTACCTGCTGCAGGACCGGCTGATCTTCTACCCGCAGCCGCTCGCGCCCAGGCGGCGCGCCGAGATCGCGCGGCGCTATGCCGCGGTCGAAGAGCTCTTCATCGAGGCCGCCGACGGCACGCGGCTGCACGCCTGGCACGTGAAGCCCGCCGCGGCGGGCGCGCCGCTCGTGCTCTACTTCGGGGGCAACGCCGAGGAAGTGTCGTGGATGCTCGAGGCGATCGGCGATCCCGTGCACGGCGAGACCCCGGGCGTCGGCTGGCTGCTCGCCGATTACCGCGGCTACGGCGCGAGCGCGGGGCGCCCTTCGGCCAGGGCTCTGGCAGGCGACGCGCTGACGCTCTATGACGCGGCGCTGAAGCTCCCCGGGATCGATGCGCGCCGCATCTTCGTCTTCGGACGCAGCCTCGGCAGCGGCTTCGCGGTGGCGCTCGTCGCCCGGCGGCCGCTCGCGGGCGCGATCCTGGTCGCGCCCTTCGACAGCCTCGCGGCGTTGGCGAAGCACTATTACCCGTACCTGCCGGTGAAGTGGCTGCTCAGGCACCGGCTCGACTCGCTCGCGGCTGCGCCGCGCATGCACGCGCCGCTGCTGTGCGTGATTGCGCAGGGCGACGAGGTGATCCCGCCCGCGCACGCCGAGCGCCTGTGCGCCGCGTGGGGCGGCGCGAAGCGCGTGATCGTGCTTCCCGGCGCGCGCCACAACGACACCGACGCCGCGCCGCAATTCTGGCCGGCGGTGCGCGCGTTCCTCGACGCGCGCACCGAGCCCGCGGCAGCCGCGGGACGCTAAGCCCGCGGCGCCGCTGCCAAGTCCTGCCTTCGGAGAGGCGCGGGGCCGCGGTAGGATTGACCATCTCGATCGGAGGCGCGCGCTTGGACGCTTTGCCGGAACGGATCGGCCGTTACGTCGTGGTGCGCGAGCTCGGCCGCGGCGCGATGGCGACCGTGTACCTCGCGCACGACGCGTTCGCCGAGCGCGACGTCGCGATCAAGGTGTTCGCGCATGCCTCCGGGGACGCGGCGCTGATGCAGGGCAAGCACCGCGCGAGCTTCCTGAACGAGGCGGCGCTGGTCGGCAAGCTGCATCATCCGCACATCGTGGCGCTGCTCGACGCGGCGGTCGAGCGCGCCTTCAGCTACGTGGTCATGGAGTACGTGGCCGGCGGAACGCTCGCGCAGTACGCGGCTCCGGACAACCTGCTGCCGCTCGAGCGTGCGGTGGAGGTGGTGTTCAAGGTCAGCCGCGCGCTCGAGTACGCGCACCGCCAGGGCATCATCCATCGCGACATCAAGCCGGCCAACATCCTGGTCACCGAGTCCTTCGACGTGAAGCTCTCCGACTTCGGCGTCGCGCGCATGGAGGACATGACCCACACGGACATCGGCAACGCCGGCTCGCCCGCGTACATGTCGCCCGAGCAGCTCACCGAGCAGCCGCTCACCCATCAGACGGACATCTACTCGCTCGGAGTCGTGATGTACCAGCTGCTGTGCGGCCGCCTGCCGTTCAACGCCAGCTCCGCCGCGGCGCTCATGTACCAGATCGTCAACCACGACCCGCCGCGGCTGCACACCCTGCGGCCCGACCTGCCCGAGACCTTCGAGGCGATCGTTTCGCGCGCCATGCAGAAGGACCTGCGCGTGCGCTACCAGAGCTGGATCGAGTTCGGCAAGGACCTCGCCGGGCTGGTGCGCCACCTCGAGGCGCCCAGCGAGGGGCTCTCCGACACGCGCAAGTTCCACGCGCTTCGCAACCTGTCGTTCTTCCGCGACTTCCGCGAGCTGGAGATCTGGGAGTCCCTCCGCCTCGCGCTCTGGCAGCGGCTGCCCGAGGACACGGTGCTCATCGAGGAGGGCGAGCGCGGCGACGCGCTCTACGTGCTGGTGGAGGGCGCGCTCGAGGTGACGCGCCGCGGCACGCCGCTCGCGACGCTCGGGCCCGGCGACCTGTTCGGCGAGATGCTCTATTTCGCGGACGACACGGTCGAGCGCAGCACGACCATCCGCGCGAGCACGCCGGTGCTCGTGCTCGAGATCAAGGCGGCGGCGCTCGGCGCGGCGAGCGATGCCTGTCAGGTCCAGTTCAACAAGGCGTGCATGCGCATCCTGATCGAGCGCCTCTCGGCGGCGAACCGCAAGCTGAGCGAGCATTGAGCGGCGGCCGCGCGGGCTCGCGTGCTACCATCCGCGCGCCATGACCGACCTAGTGCTGCTGCATGCGCTCGTCCTCGGCATCGTCGAGGGGCTCACCGAGTTCCTGCCGGTCTCGAGCACCGGCCACCTTATCCTCGCCGGCGACCTGCTCGACTTCGACAGCCCCGTGGCGAAGGTGTTCGAGATCGTCATCCAGACCGGCGCGATGCTCGCGATTGTCTGGGAGTACCGCGCGCGCTTCGCGCACGTCATCGCGCGCTGCGCGAGCGAAGCCGCCGCGCGGCGCTTCGTGGTGAACATCGCGATCGCCTTCATGCCGGCGGCCGTGCTCGGCCTCGCCTTCGAGCACGCGATCAAGGCGCGCCTGTTCAACGCGGTGCCGGTCGCGCTCGCCTTCATCGTCGGCGGGCTCGTGATCCTGTGGGCCGAGCGGCGCGATCACCGCACGCGCGTCGAGCAGGTCGACGACATGAGCTGGCGGGATGCGCTCAAGGTGGGCTTCGCGCAGGCCTTCGCGCTCATTCCCGGCACCTCGCGCTCCGGGGCCACAATCATCGGGGGCATGCTCTTCGGCCTGTCGCGGCGCGCGGCGACGGAGTTCTCGTTCTTCCTCGCGGTGCCGACACTGGTGGCGGCGGGGGCCTACGACCTGTTCAAGCACCGCGCGCTGCTTTCGGCAGGCGACCTCGGCATGTTCGCAGTCGGCTCCGTGGCGGCGTTCGCGGCGGCTTTCCTGTGCGTGCGCTGGCTGATCCGCTACGTCGCGACCCACGACTTCAGGCCATTCGCCTGGTACCGCATCGCGTTCGGGCTGGTGGTGCTATGGACCGCGTACTCCGGCGCGGTGAACTGGTCGGGCGGCTGATTCAGCCCTGCACCCAGGGCAGCCCGGCGATGCGCCAGCCTCCGACTGAGTTGCGGTGCTGCCGCGCGTCCTTGTCGCCCTCGAAGCCTTCGAGCACGTTGTAGCACTCGCGCCAGCCGGCGGCGGTCGCCGCGGCGGCAGCGTCGTGCGAGCGGTGGCCCGAGCGGCACAGGAACATGACCGGCTCGTCCTTCTCGACCAGCTCCTCGAGCTCGGCGAGGAAGTTGGGATTGAGCTTCGCGCCCGGGTAGCTGTTCCACTCGACCGGCAGGGCCCCGGGTACGCGCCCGACCCAGTACAGCTCGGCGTGCGTGCGCACGTCGACTAGCCGCGCCCCGGCCTGCATGAGCGCGAACGCCTCGCGCGGGAGCAGCGCTCCGGCGTAGGGGAGGTTCAGCCTGCGCGCTCGTTCGCGGGCGGCTTCCTTGATCGCATCGACGTCGCTCATGCGGCGCTTTCGGTGCGCATTATAGGGTCCGGGCGACGGGTGTCACCGGGAAGGGTGCACCAGCCATGTGCAAGCTCGCCGCCGGAAGGCACTGTTTCGGTGCGCTGGATTTGCGTAGAATTGGCGCGCTTCCCGCACTGACGAGACCCTAGCCGTAGTCGCCTTGTGGCACGGAACCTGCTCCCCGTAGCGCGTCCGGCCCTCCCCGCGGCCCGCTTTCACTCATGCCCACTCAGGAGATTCAAAAATGGCGCTGACGCCAGATGACGTCTTGAAGATGATCAAGGACAAGGAGATCAAGTTCGTCGACCTGCGATTCACCGACACGCGTGGCAAGGAGCAGCACGTGCAGGTCCCGGTGAGGTACTTCACCAAGGACAAGTTCGAGGGCGGCCACGCCTTCGACGGCTCGTCGATCGCGGGCTGGAAGGGGATCCAGGCCTCCGACATGCTGCTCATGCCGGACCCGGTGAGCGCGCGCATGGACCCGTTCACCGACGAGCCCGTCCTCAACCTCTCCTGCGACGTCATCGAGCCCTCCGACGGCAAGCCCTACGATCGCTGCCCGCGCGGCATCGCGAAGCGCGCGGAGGCCTACCTCAAGTCGACCGGGCTGGGCGACACGGCCTATTTCGGCCCCGAGCCCGAGTTCTTCATCTTCGACGGCGTGACCTGGAACATCGACATGTCGGGCTCGTCGGTGAAAATCCGGTCGGAGGAGGCGCCCTGGTCCTCAGGAATCGACTACGAGTCGGGCAACATGGGACACCGCGCCCCGGTGAAAGGGGGCTACTTCCCCGTGCCGCCGATCGACACCCTGCAGGACATCCGCAACGCGATGTCGCTCGCCCTCGAGCAGCAGGGCGTCGAGGTCGAGGTGTTCCACCACGAGGTGGCCGCCGCGGGCCAGTGCGAGATTGGCACGCGCTTCGCGCCGCTCGTGCAGCGCGCCGACTGGATGCAGATCCTGAAGTACACGGTGTGGAACGTGGCGCATTCGTACGGCAAGACCGCCACCTTCATGCCCAAGCCGATCGTCGGCGACAACGGCTCGGGCATGCACGTCCACCAGTCGGTCTGGAGGGGCGGCGAGAACCTGTTCGCGGGCAACGGCTACGCGGGGCTGTCGGAGTTCGCGCTGCACTACATCGGCGGCATCATCAAGCACGCGCGCGCGTTGAATGGGATCACCAATCCCGGGACCAACTCGTACAAGCGGTTGGTTCCGGGCTTCGAGGCGCCGATCAACCTGGCGTACTCGGCGCGCAACCGCTCCGCGGCCTGCCGCATTCCGTATGCTCCGAGCCCTAAGGCCCGCCGCGTCGAGGTGCGCTTCCCGGATCCGACAGCCAATTCGTACCTGGCCTTCGCCGCGATGCTGATGGCCGGCCTTGACGGCGTGCAGAACAAGATCCACCCGGGCGACCCGGTCGACAAGAACCTGTACGACCTGCCGCCGGAAGAGGCGAAGAAGGTGCCGAACGTGTGCTCCTCGCTCGACATGGCGCTCGACTACCTGGACAAGGATCGCGCCTTCCTCACCAAGGGAGGGGTGTTCTCGGACGAGTTCATCGACTCCTACATCGAGCTGAAGATGGAGGAGGTCACGCGCTTCCGCATGACCACCCATCCTGTCGAGTTCGACATGTACTACAGCTCCTGAAAGCAAGCCTCCGGGGGCGGCGCTGCGAGCCGCCCCCGCCGCCCGAGCCGCATCCGGGATTCGTGCGTTTGTTCACATCGATCGCGCCAGCCAGCCGCCTGGACCTCGCCGCGATTGCAAGAACTCATTTTTCTGGCATAGACTTAGACTTGTTATTTCACCCTTCTTGTGAGCGATGCGCGGTCTCCGCTGCAGCCTGTCCCTCGTTCTGGCGCTCGCCGCCGGCGCGGCGCACGCGCAGGCCTCCGAGATCTGGAAATGCGTCGACGCGCAGGGCCAGGTGCTGTTCACCAGCGAGCGGCGTGACACCGCCGGCCGGAAATGCGAGCTGCTGTCGCGCCAGGAAGTGAACGTCGTCCCGGCGCAGAAGCCCGGGGTGCGCGTGCCCTCGCCGTCCGGATTTCCGCGCGAGAGCACGGAGGCGCGCGCGGCGGCCAGGCAGCGCCAGCGCCAGACGCTCGACCAGGAGCTCACCAAGGAGCAGGACGCGCTCGCGCAGGCGCAGAAGTCGCTCGCCGAGCAGGAAGCGGTGCGCTACGGCAACGAGCGCAACTACCAGCGCGTGCTCGACCGGCTGCAGCCGTACAAGGACGCGGTCGAGCGTCACCAGAAGAACATCGACGCGCTCAAGCGCGAGCTCGCGAACCTCGACAAGAACTGAGCGGCTGGCGCGCTCGCCGGGGCGGGCCCCCCGCGTGAGCACCCGCTTCGGCGGTCTGGAGCTGCTCGCCACCGCGATCGTCGCGCTCGACGAGCGCTTCGTGGTGCGCTTCGCGAACCCCGCGGCCGAGAACCTGCTCGACACGGGCGCGCGCAGCCTGATCGGCCAGCCGTTTCTCGCGCTGTTCGCCGAGAGCGCGGAGCTCGGCAGGACGCTTTCCGAGGCGCTCGCGGCGCACTGGGACTACTCGGCGCAGCAAGTGAGCTACCCGCGCCCGGGGCGCGAAGCGCTGCCGCTCTCCTGCGTGGTGACGCACATCGACGCGACCGACACGCCGCTGCTCGTGGAGCTGCGCCCGCTCGAGCAGCAGCTGCGGCTCGCGCGCGAGGAGCGCCTGGCGAGCGAGCAGCAGGCCAACCGCGAGCTCATCCGC
>JAKALD010000024.1 GCA_021813275.1 Pseudomonadota bacterium
TGGGCGAGGATTATCCGCCCTACAAGGATGGCCTGCCGCAATACGTGCGGCTGAAGAACGCCGCGGTGCCGAAGAAGCTTCCCGCCTTCGAGCTCTGAGGTCGCTCGGCACGGGGGCGCGCCGCCCGGACACGCTGCGGCGCGCGCGCGACGCCGGGCGCTCGCGCAGAGCGATTTTCTCTCGGAAAGATTGACAGGCTCCCCTGGATTCGGCATCTTTCCGTCACCGCTGCTCGACGGCGGAAGACGAACCGGATTCCAACAAGATTTCCCAATCGTTCAGAGGAGAATCGACGATGGCAAAGAAGAAGGCCGCGAAGAAGTCCGCATCTAAGAAAAAGTCGGCTGCCAAGCGCAAGCCGAATGCGGCGTTCATGAAGCCGATGAGCCCGAGCGCGACGCTCGCGGCGGTGATCGGCTCCAACGCGATGCCGCGCACCGAGGTCACCAAGAAGATCTGGGCCTACATCAAGCGCAACGGCCTCCAGGACAAGAAAAACAAGCGCATGATCAATGCCGACGACAAGCTCAAGCCCGTGTTCGCCGGCAAGTCGCAGGTCTCCATGTTCGAGATGACCAAGCTGGTCAACAAGCACCTGAAGTAATCCCCCTCCGCCGGGCGGTCGGCGCGAGGGCGCCGGCCGCCTGCGGTTTCTCCCTGCAGCGCCGTTCGACCTCAGCGAACGGCACACCCCCGGTCTTTCGGAGCGAGCGGCTCAGGCGAGCATGCGCTGGCGCGCCGGGCCGGAGGCGCGCGCGAGCTCGAGGAAGCGCGCCTCGGGCACCGGCGGGCTGCAGAAGTAGCCCTGGTACTCCTCGCAGCCCTCGCGTCCCAGGAACTGCGCCTGCTCGGCGCTCTCGACGCCCTCGGCGACGACCGTGAGCCGCAGGCTGTGCGCCATCGCGATGACGGCCCGGCAGATCGCGACGTCGTCGGCGTTGTGCGGCAGGTCGCGCACGAACGCGCGGTCGATCTTGACGCTGGTCACCGGGAAGCGCTTCAGGAAACCGAGCGAGGAGTAGCCGGTGCCGAAGTCGTCCATCGCCAGCCCGACGCCGAGCTCGCGCACCTGCGCCATCTGCACGGCGGCCTTCTCGGGCTGCTGCATCACCAGGCTCTCGGTGATCTCGAGCTCGAGCTGCGAGGGCGGCAGGCGCGTTTCGCGCAGGATCTCGTCGAGATCGGCGACCAGCGACTGGTCGCGGAACTGGCGCGGCGAGAGGTTGACCGCCACCTGGAGCCGCAGCCCGTGGCGCTCGGCCCACTGCCTGGCCTGGCTGCACGCATGGCGCAGCACCCAGCGCCCGATCGGCACGATCAGCCCGGTGTCCTCGGCGATCGAGATGAAGCGGCCCGGCGCGAGCAGGCCGAGGCGCGGATGCTCCCAGCGCAGCAGCGCTTCGGCGCCGGTCACGCGCGCGCTCGAAATGTCGACCTTGGGCTGGTAGTACAGGCGCAGCTCGCCGCGCTCGGCCGCGCGGCGCAGCTCGGCGGCGAGCGCCAGCCGCTCCTCGCTCGGCTCGTCCATCTGCTTCACGTAGAAGCTGAAGCCGTTGCGCCCCTGCTCCTTGGCGCGGTACATGGCCAGGTCGGCGTTGCGCAGCAGCGCGTGCTCGTCGGCGCCGTCGCGCGGCGCGCTCGCGATGCCGACGCTCACCGAGACGACGACCTCGTGGCCGTCGACGTCGAGCGGCTGCGAGGCCGCCTGGATGATCTTGCGGGCGATGGACTCGAGCTGCGCGTGCGGGTGGACGTCCTCCAGGAGCACCACGAACTCGTCGCCCCCCAGGCGCGCCACGATGTCGCTCGCGCGCACGCAGCGCGAAATGCGCGTCGCGATCTCCCTGAGGACCCGGTCGCCCGCGGCGTGCCCGAGCGTGTCGTTGACGACCTTGAAGCGGTCCGCGTCGATGAAGAACAGGGTCAGCGGGGCGTGGCCGCGCGCGGCGCGCACCAGCGCGTGGCGCAGGGTCTCCATGAACATGGTGCGGTTGTACAGCCCGGTGAGCCCGTCGCGGGTGGCCATCTGCTGGATCGTCTCGAGGGCCGAGCTCAGCTCGCGGTTGCTGCCGCGCAGCTTCACGCGCAACGCGCTCAGCTTGCCGCCGACCATCCCGAACAGCGGCAGCACGGACGCGAGCATGAGCCAGCTGAGCCACTCGAGATAGACGTTGTGGATCGCCTGCGGGCGCAGCCACATCAGCATGTTGATCACCAGCGCGTAGCCGGCGAGCGCATACAGCGTCACGAAGATGAATTCGCGCGTCTTCATGCGGAACACGCCGAACAGCAGCACCACGTAGCAGAGCATGAGCGCCAGATCGCGGCCGTCGTTCAGGAAATAGATGACCGTCATCAGCATGGTGATCGCGATCAGCGTCTGCAGCTTGGTGAGGCTGGGGTCCTCGAAGCGCAGGTTGAAGCCGCTGCGGATCGCCGCGTATAGGCTCGCGTTGATCGCGAGGATCGCGGCGCCGAAGGCGAGCGCCGGCCGCGGCGGCATGAACCCCAGCGCCCAGGTCGCGGCGAGCAGGAAGGCGCCGATCACGTAGGCGAGCGCCGCCATGCCGAAGCGGCGCAGCCGGACGACCTGCTTGGAATCCTGCGTGAGCGGGGAGGGGAGCGGATTCAAAGGCCGCCTCTCGGGCATTTTGCGTTCTTTCTCGTCTTCGCTCCGCGCCGCGCGAGGCGCGCCGCGCGCGATGCACGAACCGGACGTGCCCCTAGCCGCGCCATTCTAGCCGCAGCGCGGACCGGCGGCAGGCCTCTTGCGAATTCTTGCATGCGCGCCGCCGGCGGCGACGCGGGCTCAGCTCGGGGCCGAGCTTCCCCGAGATCATGGGACAAGTGGAGCCGCGCGCTGCTGGATACCTCGCGCGCTGGCTAAAGCGCTCGAGTGCACGCCGTTAATCCACCGCCGCCGCCGAAGGCGCGCGCGTGCTGTGCCAGGCGGTGAGCGCCACGCCGAGGCAGGTGACGGCGATGCCGATCCCGGCGAGCACCCCCGGGGCGACCCCGAACAGGGCGTATTCCAGGGCCACCGCGATGAGCGGCGGCAGGTACATCATGCTCGTGACGCGCGTCGCCTGGCCGTGGCGCATCAGGGTGTGCAGGACGTTCACCGCGAGGATCGAGCTGAGCACGACCAGGTAGGCGAGCGAAGCGCCGAGCTGCCACGCCCAGTGCACCCGGAAGCCCTCGACCACGACCGCGAGCGGGGCGAGCGTCGCGAGCGTGGCGACGAACTGCACGCAGGTCGCGCCGTAGAGGTCGACGCTCGGGCAGAACACGCGCTGGTAGAGCGTGCCGGCGGTCACGCCGGCGAGCGCGATGACGGTGGCGAGCAGGCTGCCGAAGCCGATCTCGCGCACGTCGATCTTGTGCCACACCACGAGCGCCACGCCCGCGAGCCCGATCATCACGCCCGCCCACTGGCGCGCCACAAGCCGCTCGCCCAGCCAGCGCGAGGCGATGAGCGCAGTGAACAGCGGCTGCGAGGAGATGATGAGGGCCGCGATGCCGGCCGACATGCCGAGATATTGCGCATAGTGGCTCGCGCCGAGCTGCACCGCGTGCATCAGCAGACCCGCGACCACGACGTGGCCGAGCTCGCGCGGGCCCGCCGGCCAGCGCGGGCGCAGCACCAGCAGCAGCGGCGCCATGAGCGCGAGGCCGAGCGCGTAGCGCAGCGTGAGAAAGGTGAACGGCGGGGCGTAGCGCAGTCCGACCTTGGTGGCGAGGTAACCCGATCCCCAGACGCTGACGAAGTACCACGCCAGCAGGGCGTCCACGCGGCGGCGCCGCGGCGCGGGGGGCTTCAAGTCACGCGCTGCGGCCCTGCAGCGCCGCGATCCTCTCCTCGATCGGCGGATGCGACGCGAACAGCCCGAGCAGGCCCGAGCGGCTGCTGATGCCCGAGGACTGGAACGACTGCGGCAGCTCGCCCGCCTCGAGGCCGCCCAGGCGCGCGAGCGCGGCGACCATCGGTTGCGGCGAGCCGAGCAGGCGCGCCGAGCCCGCGTCGGCGCGGAGCTCGCGCCGGCGCGAGAACCAGGCGACGATGATCGAGGCGAGCACGCCGAACAGGATCTCGCACACGATCACGGTGACGAAGTAGCCCGGGCCGACGCCGCGCTCGGTGCGGAACACCGCCCGGTCGACGATGGTGCCGACGACGCGCGACAGGAACACCACGAAGGTGTTCACCACGCCCTGGATGAGGGTGAGCGTGACCATGTCGCCGTTGGCGACGTGCGTCACCTCGTGTCCCAGCACCGCCTCGATCTCGTCGCGGCCCATCGACTGCAGCAGGCCGGTGGATACCGCGACCAGCGCCGAGTCCCGGAAAGCGCCGGTGGCGAACGCGTTCGGCGCACCCTCGTAGACCGCGACCTCAGGCATCGCGATCCCGGCGCGCTCGGCCAGCCGCCGCACCGTCTGCACCAGCCACGACTCGGCGGCGCCCTCGGAGCCGTCGATCACGTGCGCGCCGGTGCTCCACTTGGCCATCGGCTTGGACATGAGCAGCGAGATGAACGCGCCGCCGAAGCCGATCACGAGCGAAAAGACGAGCAGGCCGCCGTAGCTGACCCCTTGCGCGGTCAGCCACTGGTCGAGGCCCAGGATCCTGAGCACGATCGACAGTACGACCACCACCGCGACGTTGGTGGCGAGGAAGAGCACGATGCGTTTCATGAAGGTTCCCTGAGTGCGCTGGCTGCGGATTTTACCGCTTCCGGTCCGCGCGCAGCAGCTCGGCGCCGCGCTCGGCGATCATCACCGTGGGCGAGTTGGTGTTGCCCGAGGTGATGACCGGCATGACCGAGGCGTCGATCACCCGCAGGCCCGCGAGGCCCCGTACGCGCAGGCGCGAGTCGACCACCGCCTGCGGGTCGTCGGCTCGCCCCATGCGGCAGGTGCCGACCGGGTGGAAGATCGTGGTGCCGACGTCGCCCGCGGCCTTCACGAGCTCGGCGTCGCTCTGCAGCTGCGGTCCGGGCAGGAACTCCTCGGGCTCGTAGCGCGCCAGCGCCCGCGCCCGCGCGATGCGCCGCGTCAGGCGCAGCGAGTCCGCGGCGGCGCGCTGGTCCTCGGGCGTGGCGAGGTAGTTCGGCTGGATCGCCGGGGCGGCGGCCGGCTCGGGGCTCGCGATGCGCACGAAGCCGCGCGAGGTCGGCCGCAGGTTGCACACCGAGGCGGTGAACGCCGGGAAGCGGTGCAGCGGATCGCCGAACTTGTCGAGCGACAGCGGCTGCACGTGGTACTCGATGTTCGGCGTGGCGTGCCCGGGCGAGGAGCGCGTGAAGAGGCCGAGCTGCGAGGGCGCCATCGTGAGCGGCCCGCTGCGCAGGAACAGGTACTCGAGCCCCATCTTCGCCTTGCCGAGCCAGCTGTTCGCGATCTGGTTGAGCGTGACCACGTTCTTCACCTTGAACGCCATGCGCAGCTGCAGGTGGTCCTGCAGGTTCTCGCCGACGCCGGGAAGCTCGTGCGCGACCGGGATGCCGTGCCCGGCGAGCAGCGACCCGGGCCCGATGCCCGAGAGCTGCAGGATCTGCGGGCTGCCGATCGCGCCCGCCGCGAGGATCGTCTCGATGCGCGCCTCGGCGAGCTGCTCCTCGCCCGCGCGCCTGAATTCGACGCCGGTCACGCGCCCGCCCTCGAGGCGCAGGCGCCGCACGAGCGCATCGGTGATCACGGTGAGGTTCGGCCTGCCCTGCGCCGGCCGCAGGAACGCCTTGGAGGCGTTCCAGCGCACGCCGCGCTTCTGGTTCACCTCGAACTTGCCCGAGCCGTCGTTGTCGCCGCGGTTGAAGTCCTCGGTGCGCGGGATGCCCGCTTCTTCGGCCGCCGCCTGGAACGCGTCCAGGATCTCCCAGCCGAGACGCTGGCGCTCGACGCGCCATTCGCCGCCCGCGCCGTGCAGCGCGTCGGCGCCGCGCCAGTGGTCCTCGCTCCGGCGGAACACCGGCAGCACGCTCTCCCAGGACCAGCCCGAATCGCCGGTGAGGCGCGCCCACTCGTCGTAGTCGCGCTGCTGGCCGCGCATGTAGATCATGGCGTTGATCGACGAGCAGCCGCCGAGCACCTTGCCGCGCGCGTACAGGATCGAGCGCCCGTTCAGTCCTGCGCAGGGCTCGGTGCGGTAGCACCAGTCGGTGCGCGGGTTGCCGATGCAGTACAGGTAGCCGACCGGGATGTGGATCCAGATCCAGTCGTCGCGTCCGCCCGCCTCGAGGAGCAGCACGCTCACCTCGGGGTCCGCGGACAGGCGGTTGGCGAGCACGCAGCCGGCGGTGCCCGCGCCGACGATCACGTAGTCGAAGCTGCCCAAGCTCCTCGCCATCGCGGCCGTTCCTTGAGGGAAAGAAAAACATTGTAGCGAAGGGGCCTCCGCGTAACCCCCCGCGCTCGCGGTACCGAATCGCGAATAGAATGGGGTGTACATGACAGCCATCGTCGCAGCACGGAAGGCAGACCGCGGTATGAAACGCGCTTGGACGATGCGCTCGCAGCTGAGCGGCCTCCTGCTGGTCGTGCTCCTGCCGCTGCTCGCGCTGGTGGGCTGGGGGTACTACTCCGATGCATTAATGGCGCGGCAGGACGCTGGCGAACGCCTGCAAGCGTTCGCGCGGGCAATCGCGAGCGACTACGAGTCGCATCTCGACGACGCGCGCAATCTGCTCGAGCGCATTGCGCGGCGGCCGCTCGTGCAGGCAGTCGATCCCGCGCGCTGCGATCCGTGGCTGGCCGAGTTCGAGCGGCTGCATCCGGAATTCGCCAAGATCGGGGTCTTGGATCCGTCGGGCCGGCTCGTGTGCACGGCCGTCCCCTACGGGGGGCCGGGTCCCTTCGCGGTGATCGACCGCAGCCTGTTCCTCGACCCCGTGCTGCGCTCGGGCAACGCGGTCTACAGCAAACCTTTCGTCGGGCCTCTTACTCATCGCTGGGTGGTGGTGCTCGCAGTGCCGATCCGGAATGCCTCGGGCCGCACGATCGGCGTGCTCGCCGCCGCGCTAGACCTCGCGCGGCTGCAACTGCGCGAGGCGCATCTGCGGCTGGCGCGAGGCGCGGCAATCGACGTGTTCGATTCTGCCGGGACCGTCATCGCGCGCTCGGTCGATGCCGAGAAATGGATCGGAAGGACCGTCACCGGCAAGAAGACGGCAATCGAGACGATCCTCGCGCGGCCCGAAGCGGAAGGAGCGCTCGAAGCGAGAGGCCTCGACGGCGTGCGGAAGGTGTACGGTTTCGCGACGGTCGCGGGCGCCGGCTGGCGGGTCTGCGTCGGCGCTCCCGCGGCGATGGTCTACGCTCGCACCAACGCTGGCGCGCTGAGAAACGGAATGCTGATTCTGCTGATCGTGCTCGCAGTCGCGGGCGCGGGAATCCTCGCCGCCGAGCGCATCCGCCGTCCGATCCGGCGCGTCTCGGCCGCAGCCGACGCGGCGAGCCGTGGGAATCTCGATACCCGGCTGCCGGCGGAGGGGCCCACGGAACTGCGCGAGCTGGCGGACAATTTCAACCGCATGCTGGAAGTCCGATCGCAGATATTCAGAAATCTCCAGGAGAGCGAATCGCGCTTCCGCCAGCTCGCCGAGAACGTGCGCGAGGTGTTCTGGCTGAAGGACCGCGGCGCGAAAGCGATGCTCTACGTGAGCCCGACCTACGAAGCGATCTCCGGCAGGCCGCGCGAGAACCTCGATGCCTCGCCCGCCGCGTGGCTCGATGCGGTGCACCCGGAAGACCGGCAGCGGGTCTCGGACGCGGCGAGAACGAAGCAGCTCGAAGGCAGCTACGACGAGGAGTATCGAATCGTGCGCCCCGACGGTTCGGTGCGCTGGGTCCGCGAACGTGCTTTCCCGATCTCGGCCGACGGCGTGGTGGCGCGCGTCGCGGGCGTGGCGGACGACGTCACCGAGCGCAAGGAGCGGGAGGTTACGCTGCTGCGGCTCAATCGCACGCTGCGCGTGCTCAGCGAATGCAACCAGATCCTCGTGCGGGCGGCGACCGAGGACGAGCTGCTGCAGAAGGTCTGCGGCGCTTTGATCGAGCTGGGCGGCTATCGCCTGGCGTGGGTGGGGTACGCCGAGCACGGACCGGACAAACGGGTGCGCCCAATGGCTCACGCCGGTCCCGACGCGGGCTACCTCGCGGGTCTCGAGCTGACCTGGGCGGACCGCGAAGGCGGCCGCGGCCCGACGGGGCGCGCGATCCGCGGCGGGCAGCCGGTCGTCGTGCACGACACCTCGACAGACCCGACCTACGCAGGCTGGCGAACGCGCGCCCATGAGCACGGCTTCAGGTCGAGCGCCGCGCTGCCGCTCGTCGCGGGCGGCGAGGCGCTCGGGGTTCTGAACCTGTACTCGCCGGAGCTGGAGGCCTTCGACGCAGACGAGCTGAAGCTCCTGGTGGAGCTCGCCGACGATCTTGCCTATGGGATCCAGTCGCTGCGCACGGCGACGCAGCGGGAGCGGCTGCTCGCGGAGCAGCAGACCATGCTCGACAGCGCGTCCGTCGGCATCGCTTTCATGCAGGACCGGCGCATCGTCCGCTGCAACCGCGGCTTCGCCGCAATGTTCGGTTATCGGCCCGACGAGTTGATCGGGATCTCCACTCGCCAGCTGCACGTATCGGAAGCCGCCTACGAGCAGGTCGGAATCGAAGTTCCGGCCGCGATCAAGAAAACCGGCCACTACGGCGGCGAGCGCCAGTACCGCCGCCGCGACGGCGCCCTTTTCTGGGTGTATTACGACATCGTGGCGGTGGATCCTGAAAATCCCGCGCGCGGAGCGTACTGGGCGGGACAGGATATCACCGAGCGCAAGCGAATCGAGGGTGAGCTGCGCGAGAGCGAAGCCCGACTGCGGCTCACCCTCGAGGCGACGGGAATCGGGATCTGGGATTGGGACATGCGTGCCGACCGCTGGTACGCGACGCCGACGTATTTCCGCATGCTCGGCTACGAACCGAGCGTCGAAGGCCAGAACCGCGAGGTGTGGGGCGAGCGCACGCATCCCGAGGACCGGGAGCGCGTGGTCAGCGCGATGGTCGCGATTCGTGACCAGGGGCAGCCGCGGTTCGACATCGAATTCCGCTTCCGGCACGCGGACGGCTCCTACCGCTGGGTGAACAGCATCGGCAAGGGGGTCGAATTCGATGCGCAGGGCTGTGCAACCCGGATGCTCGGCCTGCAGATCGATATCACAGAGAGAAAGCGGCTCGAGCGCGCGCGCCGCGAGAGCGAGGAGCTGCTGCGCGAGCTGACCGCGCACATCCCGGAAGGGTACTGGGTACGCGACGCGAAGTCGGGGGAGCTGCTCTACGTGAACTCCGTCTGGCAGCGGCTGACCGGAACGGCGCCGCCCACGGGCGCGCATTACGAGCGGCTGTTCGACGCCATCCACCCCGAAGATCGCGACCGCATGCGGCGCGCGGTCGCCGCGGCGCCGCTGGGCGGCGTCGACGAGGAATGCCGCATCGTTCACGCCGAGGGTAGTGAGCGATGGGTGCGCGCCCGCACCTTCCCGATCCGCAAGCGCGCGGGGGAGGTCTACCGCGTCGGCGGCGTGGTCGAAGACATCACCGAGAAGAGGACCGGCGAAGCGGCGCGGCGCGAAGCCGACGAGCTGCTGCGCGAGCTGGCGGGCAATATTCCCGAGGCGTTCTGGGTGCGCGATTCCGAATCGGGACGCTTGCTCTACGTGAGCCCCGGCTGGAAGGCGATCACCGGAAGGGAGGCGCCCGCCAGCCTCCGGGACGTCTGGGCGGCCGTGCATCCGGACGATCGCGAGCGGGCGCGCCTCGAGGCTGCCGCGCGCCCGGAGGGCGGCATCGACCACGAATACCGCTTCGTGCGGCCCGACGGAGAGATCCGGTGGTTGCGCGCGCGATCATTTCCCATCCGCAATCCGGCGGGCCGGGCTTACCGTGTGGTGGCAATGCTCGAAGACGTGACGCAGAGGAAGGAGGCCGAAGAGCGGCTGCTCAAGCTCGCGCACTTCGATCAACTCACCGGCCTGCCCAATCGCCGCTATTTCTACGACACGCTCGGCCGCACCCTCGAGCAGGCAAAAGCGGCCGATAGGACCGTGGGGGTGCTGCTCGTCGACCTGGACCGGTTCAAGACCGTGAACGATTCGCTGGGACACGCGGCCGGCGACGCGCTGCTTCAGAGGGTGGCCGAGCGGCTGCTCGCCTGCGTGCGCGCACGCGACGTCGTCGGGCGCCTGGGCGGGGACGAGTATGCGCTCATCGTGCCCGCGCTGGAACGCGCCGAGGACGCGGGCGGCGTGGCGCGGAAGATCCTGCGGGTGTTCGCCGAGCCGATCGAAATCGAAGGCCGCGAGCTGTTCGTCACGGCGAGCATCGGCATCACGCTGTATCCCGCCGATGCGACGCGGCCCGACGATCTGCTGCGCAACGCCGACGTTGCGATGTACCGCGCCAAGGAAGAGGGGCGCAACACCTACCGCTATTACACTGCGCAGCTGAACGCGCGCGCGGCAGAAAGGTTCGAGACGGAGGCCCTGCTGCGCCGCGCGCTGGAGCGCGGCGAATTCGTGCTGCATTACCAGCCCAAGGTTGACATCGCCAGCGGAGGGGTGACCGGCGTCGAGGCGTTGCTGCGCTGGCGGCGTCCGGGCGCGGGCATGGTGCCGCCGGGGCAGTTCATTCCGCTGCTCGAGGAGAGCGGACTGATCGTGTCGGTGGGCGAATGGGTGATCGCGGAGGCCTGTCGGCAGCACGCGGCGTGGCGGGCCGAAGGGCTCGAGCCGTTCGCCGTCGCCGTCAACGTCTCGGCGCGGCAATTCCGGGAGAAAGACCTCGCCGAGCGGGTCTTGCGTACGCTCGCAGACCAAGCGATCGAGCCGCGGCACATCGAGATCGAGATCACCGAGAGCGTCCTGATGTCGGACCACGCGGGAGTCGTTGGGGCGCTGAATGCGCTGCGGGAATCCGGCATGCGAATCGCGCTCGACGATTTCGGCACCGGCTACTCGAGCTTGAGTTATCTGAAGCGCTTTCCAATCGACGTCGTGAAGATCGACCAGTCGTTCGTTCGCGACATTCCGGCCGACGCGAACGACGCGGCGATCGCGCTCGCGGTGATCGGCATCGGGCGCAGCCTCGGGATGAGGACCGTCGCCGAAGGTGTCGAAACCGAGGCGCAGCTCGAATTCATGCGCGCCAACGGCTGCGACGAGGTTCAGGGTTACTACGTCGCGAGGCCGATGCCCGCGGAAGACGTGGCGGCGTTCCTGCGGCAGCGGGCGAAGCCGTAGCCGGGGCGCCGTTCCGACGGCGCACTCGCTAAGCGCGCACGAAGCGCGTGCCTGCGGCTCCCGCGAGCGCCGGCGCGAGATGCGCCGGATCGGTGATGATGCCTTCGGCCCCGCGGCCTTCGAGGAACTCGATTAAGGCGCGGATCTTCGGGCCCATGCTGCCCTTGTCGAACTGCCCCGTGTCGTACAGGCGCTTGGCCTCGGCGAGCGTCATACGGTCGACCCAGCGCTGCGTGGGCTTGCCGTAGTCGAGCGCCACGCGCTCGACTCCGGTCGCCACCACGAAGCGGTCGGCGCGCAGCGTGCGCGCGAGCAGGCTCGAGGCGAGGTCCTTGTCGATCACCGCCTCGACCCCGATCAGGTCGCGCTGCGGATCGCGTACCACCGGGATCCCGCCCCCGCCGCAGGCCACCACGACGTAGCCCGCCCCGACCAGGTGCGCGATCACGTCGAGATCGACGATCGCCTTCGGTGCCGGAGAGGGCACTACGCGGCGCCAGCCGCGCCCGGGGTCCGGCCGCACCTGCCAGCCGAGCTCCGTGGCGCGCTTTTGCGCGGTCGCCTCGTCCATCGGCGAGCCGATCGGCTTGGTCGGGTCACGGAGCGCCGCGTCGTCGCGGTCCACTTCCACCAGCGTGACCACTGCGACCGCTTCGCGCGCGAGGCCGCGGCGTCGGAACTCGTTGCGCAGCGCCTTGACGAACATATAGCCGAGCGCGCCCTGCAGGTCGGCGCCCGCATAGTCCATCGGCACCGGGATCACCTCGGGCAGCGCGAGCTCCGAGCGGCGCAGGATGAACCCCATCTGCGGGCCGCTGCCGTGGGTGAGCACCACGCGCCAGCCCGCTTCGATCAGGTCGACGATGTAGCCGACCGTTTCGCTCGCGGTCTGGTACTGGTCCGGGATGCTGCGGTGCTGCTCGTCGCGAATGAGAGCGTTGCCGCCCACGGCCACCACCGCGAGTCCCGCCTGCCCGGCCATGCCGTCCTCCTTCGCCGCTAGCCGCGGCCAAGCTGGGCGTCGAGCGCCACCACCGCCTGCGCGAAGCAGGCGAGCGGCGCGCGCGTCAGGCCCGCGCCGATCTGCCCCACGCCCGGTGCGCGGTGCGCGATGCCGGTGTTGATCACCGGCTCGATCCCGGTGTCGACCACGCGGCGCGCGTCGATGCCGCAGGCCGTGCCGCGAAAGTCGAGCGCCGGCAGCTGGAACACGCTCGACTCGCCGAGCGTCACCTGGCGCATGCGCAGCGAGTTCTCGATCGCGTCCTCCGGGCTGCCGCCGACGAACTTGACGATCGCGGGCGCCGCGGCCATCGCGAAGCCGCCGAGGCCCGCGGTCTCGGTGATCGCGCTGTCGCCCAGGTCGCGCGCCGCATCGGCCGCGCTGTAGCCGGCGAAGTACAGTCCGTCGACGGCTGCGGCGGGCGCGGTGAACCAGCGCTCGCCCAGGCCGCTCACGCGGATGCCGAACTCGACGCCGTTGCGCGCCATCGCGGTGACCAGGCTCGATCCGGGCACGCCGTGGGCGGCGTCGAGCATCGCCTTGCACGCCGCCATCGACACGTTGAGGAAGAAGTGCTCGTTGCCGGCGATGAAGTCGAACACTTCGCCGAGCGCCGCGGGAGCGGGCGCGGCGCGCACGAGCGCGCCCGCGAGCCGCCTGAGCAGCAACGCGCTCGCCGCGGCGTTGCGGTTGTGCACCTCGTCGCCCATGGTGAGCGCCTGCGCCATGAGCGGCTTGAGCTCGATGCCCCCGAGCGAGGCGAGCGCGGCGCCCGCCGCGGGCGCGAGCACGGTTTCGATCCACTTGAGACGCGCCAGCACCTCCGCGCCGTAAGCGCCGAAGCGCAGCGCCTTGCCGAGTCCCTCGTTGAAGTTGCTGTAGGCGCGCCGCGCGTGCGCGGTGTCCTCGACCACCCACACCGGCATCGACGGGCTGATGATGCCCGCCATCGGCCCGACCGCAGCATGGTGGTGCGCCGGCTCGAAGCGGACCGCGCCGCTCGCGGCGAGCGCGCGCGCGGCATCCGCGTTCTTCGCCCAGCCCTCGTAGAGGATCGCGCCGACGATCGCCCCCTGCATCGGGCCGCACATGCGCGCCCATTCGATCGGCGGCCCGGCGTGCAGGAGCATGCGCCCGGTCAATCCGGGCAGCTCGCGCGCGGATGCAACGCCGCGCAGCACCGGCGAAGCGGCGAGGAAGGCCTCGAACGCCTTGCGGTTCGCATTCTCGATCGCCGGCGCGTTCACCAGGCGCGCGAGCGCCATCGCCGCGTCGCGGTCGCCCGCGGCCGGCGGCGCCCAGTCGACCTGCAGCGCCGCCCCGCCCGCAGTCGCGATCGCCTCGGCAAACTGCGCGAGGCCGACGTTCAACACGCCGAGCTTACGTTCGACCAGCCGTGCCATGAGCCGAAACCATCGCGGCGGCGAGTCGCGCCGCCTGCGCGTTGCTGCCGGTCAGCACCATGCCCGCCTCGCGCAGCGCCGTCTCCTGGCGCGCGAGCCCCTGCGGGTCGCCTTCGGTACCGCACACGAAGCCCACGAGCGCGAGCCTGCGCCCGGCGCGCTCGGCGGCCGCGCGCGCGGCACGCAGTGCCGGCACCATTTCGCGCGCGGGGTCCGGGTGCGCTCCGTAGCCGAGCACCACGTCGAGCAGCAGCACGGCGACCTCGGGGTCCTCGGCCTCGCGCACGATGCGCTCGTTGCGCAGGCGGTGATCGATCATCGGATGCGGGCGGCCGCGGGTGAATTCGTCGTCGCCGAGGTCGACGAGCGTATGCCCGGCGCTGCGCCAGGTATTCTCGAGCTCGCGCGCACGGCTCACGGGGGTGTTCGAGCGCACGTTCTCGAGTTGCCCCGAGAGCAGCAGCGTCGCCTCGTAGCAGAACGTGCCCCCGCTGTACAGGCCGCGAACGTAGCGCTGCCCGGAATGCAGGCCGGGATCCTGGAAAGCGGGCAGGGTGGCCGCGGCCGGCGCCGCGCGCTCGCCGCGCGCGAGCGCAGCCGCCATCGCGGCGGCGTCCTCGAGCGTCGCGGCGGCGACCACGCCGCCGCCCTCGACCTCTTTCGCGTTCGTTCCGAGAAAGCACGCGACGACCGGCTTGCCTGCATGCCGCGCGCGCTCGAGCACGCGCCTCGCCACCTCGGGCGCAGGGGGCTTGGACACCAGCACGAGCACCCGCGTGCCGGCGTCGGCAGCGAGCTCGTCGAGCGCGGCGAGCATGGTCGCGCCGCCGATTTCGGCGCGCAGGTCGCGGCCTCCCGTGCCGAGCGCGTGCGAGATGCCGACGCCGGCGCGGTCGGCGAGCGAGGTGACCTGCTGCATGCCGGTGCCCGAGGCGCCGATCACGCCGATCGGCCCGGGGCGCACGGCGTTCGCGAAGCCGAGCGGCACGCCGCCGACGATCGCCGTGCCGCAGTCCGGGCCCATCACGAGAAGTCCGTGCTCGCGCGCCTCCTGCTTGAGCATGCGCTCGTCGGCCACGCTCACGTTGTCGCTGAAGAGCATCGCGTGCAGGCCGAGCCTGAGCGCCTTGAGCGCCTCGGCGGCCGCGTATTCGCCGGGCGTCGAGATCAGGGCGAGGGTCGCCTCGGGCATCGCGGCGAGCGCGCTCTGCAGGCTGCGTGGCGCGGCCTCGCGCGCGACGCGCCGGGCGCCCTGCGTGGCGGGGGCGGAGAGCCCGCGCTCGGCCTCGGCGAGCGCCGCCTCGATCGCCTCCGGCGTCGCGCCGCGCACGATCGCGAGCAGGTCGCCGGGGGAGGCCGACACGGGCTCGTCGAGCAGGCCGGCCTCGCGCAGCAGCGCCAGGTTGCCCTCGGTCGCCATCACCACCGAGGCCTGCTCGACGCCGGCGAGCGCTGCGATGCGCGCCGACAGCTGCATCAGCGAGACCGAGTCGCGGTAGGTGCTGCGAACGATGCGCAGGCCGGTGGGCACGGGGTCGCGGTCCTGGAGAGCCGGGATTGTGGGCAGATGGAACGCATTGTATACTGACATGTATACAACGCAACCGCGGGATCCGATCGTGCTGTCGTCCATACGTGCCGTGACCGCCAGCCTCGACCTCGAGCGGTTGCGCGCGGCCTACGGCTCGGGTGCGCTGCGTCCCTCGACCCTGGTCGCCGAAGTGCTCGAGCGCAGCGCGCGGCGCGCCGAGGATCACGTGTGGATCGAGCTCGCGCCGCGCGAGCGGCTGCTCGAGCGCGCCGCCGAGCTCGAGCGCCTGCCACCCGGACGGCTGCCGCTGTACGGCGTGCCGTTCGCGATCAAGGACAACATCGATCTGGCTGGCTGCGCGACGACCGCCGCGTGTCCGGCGTACGCGTACACCCCGGAGCAGAGCGCGCCGGTGGTGCAGCGCCTGCTCGATGCGGGTGCGATCGCGATCGGCAAGACCAACCTCGACCAGTTCGCCACCGGCCTCGTGGGCACGCGCTCGCCGTACGGCGCGTGCCGCAACGCCTTCGACCCCGACTACATCTCGGGCGGCTCTAGCTCGGGTTCGGCGGTCGCGGTGGCCGCAGGGCTGGCGAGCTTTGCGCTCGGTACCGACACGGCCGGCTCGGGTCGCGTCCCCGCGGCGTTCAACAACGTGGTGGGCCTGAAGCCCAGCCTCGGGCTTGTCTCGACGCGCGGCGTGGTTCCCGCCTGCCGCTCGCTCGATTGCGTCTCGATCGTGGGCCTCACGGTGCGCGACGCGCAGGCCGTGCTTGCCGTCGCCCAGGGCTACGACCCCGAGGATCCGTACTCGCGCGCTGCGCCTGAGGCGCCGCTCGCGCCGCCGGGCGGACGCTTCCGCTTCGGCGTACCGCGCGCGGGCGAGCTCGAGTTCTTCGGCGATCGCGACTACGCGCGTCTGTTCGGCGAGGCGCTCGAGCGGCTCGACGCGCTCGGGGGTGAGCGCGTCGAGCTCGACTACCGGCCGTTCCTCCAGGCCGCGCGGCTGCTGTACGAGGGGCCGTGGGTCGCAGAGCGCTGGCTCGTGGTGCGCGAGCTGCTCGGGCGCAAGCCCGAGGCGATCCTTCCCGCGACGCGCCGGGTGATCGAAAAGGGGGCGTCGTTCTCTGCGGCCGACGCCTTCGCGGCCGCTTACCGCCTGCAGGCGCTGCGGCGCGAGGCCGAGGCAGCCTGGGCGGGGCTCGATACGATCGTCATGCCGACCGCGCCCACGATCTACACACGCGCCGAGGTCGAAGCCGATCCGATCGCGCTGAACAGCCGGCTCGGCACCTACACGAACTTCGTCAACCTCTTCGATCTGTGCGCGCTCGCGGTGCCCGCGGGCTTCCGCGCCGACGGGCTGCCATTCGGCGTGACGCTGCTCGCGCCGGCGTTTCACGACCGCGCGCTCGCCGCGCTCGGCGAGCGGCTTCAGCGCAGTTTCGGCCTGCCGCTCGGCGCGACCGGCGCATCCCTCCCGCAGGCCGGCGCGGGACCGGCGCCGCGCGCGCCGCAGGCGGGGAACGTGCGCCTGGTCGTGTGCGGCGCGCACATGTCGGGCCTGCCGCTCAACCGCGAGCTGCTCGAGCGCGGCGCGCGGCTGCTGCGCGCCTGCCGAACGGCGCCCCAATACCGGCTGTACGCGCTGGAGGCCTTCGCGCCCCCGCGCCCGGGGTTGCTGCGCACGCCCGACGGAGCGCCGATCGAGGTCGAAGTCTGGGAGATGCCGGGCGCGGCCTTCGGCGGATTCGTCGACGCGATTCCGCCGCCGCTCGGCATCGGGACCATCGAGCTGGAAGACGGTGAGCGCGCGCGCGGCTTCCTGTGCGAGCACTACGCGGTGGCGGGCGCGCGCGAGATCACGGCGCTCGGCGGCTGGCGCGCCTACCTTGCCGAACGCCGGCAGGCGGCGCGGCAACACTGAACGGACGGGAGAGCGTCATGGCCAAGGTGCGAGCGGAGCCCTACGAGTTCGAGTTCGAGCGCGCGAGCTGCGCGCTCGTGATCGTCGACATGCAGCGCGACTTCGTCGACCCGGGCGGCTTTGGCGAGGCGCTCGGCAACGACGTCTCGCTGCTGCGCAAGGCGATCGCCCCGACGCAGAAGGTGCTCGCGGCGGCGCGCGCCAAGAAGCTGCTCGTCATCCACACGCGCGAGGGCCACCGGCCGGACCTCGCCGACCTGCCGCGCAACAAGAAGCTGCGCGGGCGGCTGAAGACCGGGATCGGCGACAAGGGACCGATGGGCCGGATCCTCGTACGCGGCGAATACGGCCACGACATCGTCGACGAGCTGAAGCCCGCACCCGGCGAGCCGGTCGTCGACAAGCCGGGCAAGGGCGCGTTCTACGCCACCGACCTCGACGCCATCCTGCATGCGCGCGGCATTTGGCAGCTTGTGGTGTGCGGCGTCACGACGGAGGTGTGCGTCAATACGACGGTGCGCGAGGCGAACGACCGCGGCTACGACTGCCTGGTGCTCGAGGACTGCGTCGGCTCGTACTTTCCCGCGTTCCAGAAGGCCGCGCTCGAGATGGTCAAGGCGCAGGGCGGGATCTTCGGCTGGGTGAGCGATTCGGCACGCTTTCTCAAGGGTCTGGCGAGGGCTTGAGGCACAACGACGACAAGGGGAAAACCATGACGAACGGCAACGCGCAGGTCCGCTGGTGGGTGCCCGGAGACTGGAACGGCTTCTTCGGGCTGTTCACGAACGTGGTGCTCAACGTGATCGTGCTCACGGGCCTGTGCCTCGGGGTGGTGAACCTGCCCCCGGACACGGTGTTCGGCCGCATCCTCCCGGCGCTCGGCATCGCGCTGCCGATCGGCAATCTCTTTTACGCGTACCTCGCCTGGCAGCTCGCGAAAAAGGAAGGGCGCAGCGACGTGGCGGCGATGCCCTATGGCCCGAGCGTGCCGCACATGTTCATCGTCGTGTTCGTGATCATGCTGCCGGTGTACCTCAAGACGAAGAACCCGGTGCTCGCGTGGGAAGCCGGGCTCGCCTGGGCGTTCATCATCGGCGTGATCATTCTCCTCGGCATTCTCTTCGGGCCGTGGATCCGCGCGCACACGCCGCGCGCCGCGATGCTCGGCACGCTCGCCGGCATTTCGATCGCGTTCATCTCGCTCCGGCCCGCGTTCCAGATGTGGGAGGTGCCCTGGATCGCGTTCATCTCGCTCGCGATCGTCCTGATCAGCTGGACGGCGAACGTGCGCTTGCCCTGGGGCCTGCCCGGCGGCCTGGTCGCGGTGATCATCGGCATCGTCGTCGGCTGGCTCGCCTACTTCTTCGGCTGGAGCGACGTCGTCAAGGCCGGCGCGGTGAGCGCTTCGCTCGGGCAGTTCGGGGTGCACCTGCCGATCCCCGGCGGCGAGGTCTGGCGCGGGCTCGCCGACTTCGCGCCGCTGCTCGTAACCGCGATACCCTTGGGCATCTACAACTTCACCGAGGCGATGAACAACGTGGAGAGTGCGGCCGCCGCGGGTGATTCCTACGACCTGCGCAAGATCCTCGCCGCCGACGGCATCGGCGCGATCGTGGGGTCGATCCTCGGCAGCCCGTTCCCGCCGGCGGTGTACATCGGCCACCCGGGCTGGAAGGCGGTCGGCGGGCGCATCGGCTACTCGCTCGCGACCGGCGTGGTGATCGCGCTGGTGTGTTTCCTCGGCCTCACGGCGCTGCTGCTCGCGGTGGTGCCGCTGGTCGCGATCCTGCCGATCCTGCTCTACATCGGCCTGGTGATCGGCGCGCAGGCGTTCCAGGCCTCGCCGAAGGAGCACGCGCCGGCCGCGGTGCTCGCGATCATCCCGAACGTCGCCGCCTGGGGCCAGCTGCAGGTCGACAGCGCGCTGAACGCCGCCGGCACCTCGGCCGCGCAAGTGGGCGCGGCGAAGCTCGCCGGCTCGGGCCTCGTCTATCACGGCATGGCGCTGCTCGGCGGCGGCGCGGTGCTCGCGGGCCTGGTGCTCGGCGCGATGGCCGCCTTCATCATCGACCGCAAGTTCACCCAGGCGGCGATGTACGCCTTCGCCGGCGCGGTGCTCTCGTTCTTCGGCTTCATCCACGGCTCGCAGCTCGGCTTCGGCGTCTCGCCGCTGATCGCGCTCGGCTACGCGCTCTTCGGCGTGATCTGCCTCGTCTCCGGAATGCAGCACCGGGCACAGGGGACCGGATGAGGGCGCGCGGACCGGGATGAGCGCCGGCCTCCTCGAAGCGCGCGCGCTCGAAGTGCTGCGGGTGGGCGAGCGCGCGCGCGCCGCGCTCGAGCGCTCGGGCGGCACGGCCGCGGCGCTGGATGGCCTGGAGGACGGTCCCTACTTCCGCGCCGCGGGCGAGCTCGTCTGGGTCGGTGCGCGCCTGCCCGCGATGCACCCGCGCGCCGTGGTGACCGCGCGGCCACGCGAGCGCGGCTCAAAGCTCCGCATCGCCGCCTTGCCCGAGCGCGGCTGGGAAGCGCACCTGCCGGAACCTGGAGATCCGGCCGCGCTTGGTGCAGCCGCGACGCGATTGCGCGGCGCGCTCGCTCGATGCGACACGCCGCGCGGCTTCGGTTTGCTGCTCGCGGGCGGTGCGCCGGGGTTTCCTTTGAGCCCGGGAGTCGATGCAGTGCGCCGGCTGTCCGCTGCGATCGAGCGAGACGATCCGCATGACGCTCTCGCGGCGGCGCGGCCGCTCCTCGGCTTCGGCACGGGCTTCACGCCTGCGGGCGACGATGTCGTCGGGGCCCTGCTCTTCGCGCGGCGCTTCGTCGCGCCGCGCGATGCGCGCTGGACAAAGCTCGCCGAAACCCTCGCGGCCGAAGTCGCTGCGCGCAGCCATCCCGTGAGCGCCGCGCTCTTCCAGGATCTCGCGCGCGGCCAAAGCTTCGCGCCGCTGCACGAGGCGGCGCAGGCGCTCGCTGCAGGCCGCGAGGGCGGCGCGCTCGCGGCCGCGCGCGCGCTCGCGGCGATCGGCCACTCCTCGGGCTGGGATATGCTTACCGGCTTCCTGATCGGGATCGGCGCTGCGCTTGCGGGCTGAGCGCTCGCCGTCGGTCCCAAGCGGAGAGCGGAATTGCCGAGGAAGCGCGTACGCGAAGACAACGCCCGGCTCGCCGACGCCGTCTACCGGCGGGTGAAGGACGACCTGTTCGACTTCCGGCTGCTGCCGGGGGCGAGCCTGTCTGAAAACGAGATCGCCGCGCGCGCCGGCGTGAGCCGCACGCCGGTGCGCGAGGCGCTGCTGCGGCTGCAGCGCGAAGGCTTCGTCGAGCTGCTGCCGAAGAGCGGCTGGAGCGTCAAGCCGCTCGACTTCGAGCGCTTCGAGCACCTGTACGACCTGCGCGTAGTCCTCGAGCTCGCCGCGCTCGCGAGGCTCTGCGCAGGGGCGACCGGACACGCGCTCGATTCACTGAAGGCGGTGTGGCTCGTGTCGAAGAAGGAGCGCCTGAGCGACGGGCTCGAGATGGCGCGGCTCGACGAGGCGTTCCACGCGACGCTCGTGCAGGCGGCGGGCAACCCCGAGCTCGCGCGCGTGCACGGCGACATCACCGAGCGCATCCGGATCATCCGGCGGCTCGACTTCACGCAGGCGCAGCGCATCGACCGGACCTACGACGAGCACGCGGCGATCCTGCGCGCGGTGCTTGCGCGAAAGGAGCAGCAGGCGCGGATGCTACTTCGGGCGCACATCGAGGCGTCGAAGCTCGAGGTGCGCAAGATCTCCCTGCATCGCATGCATCTCGCCCATCGCGATGCGCGGGCAGGCTTGCCCGCGGAGCATGGCCGACGCCAAGCAGAAGCGAAGTGACGGTCCCGGGCATCAAAAAAAAGGTTCTTCACCGAATTCCGGGGAAGGCGGCCCGGATCTGGAGGAAGAAGTAAGCGTCGTCGCGGTAGCCGTAGGCCATGCGCTTGATCACCTTGATGGTGTTGTTAATGCCCTTGATGAGGTTCGTGCCCAGAGGCCAACGGCAGTGGGCGAGGATGCCTGGCAAGTAGGGCTTGAGCCGCTGGGATTCCACGTAAATCGGCGAAGAACCAAAAAAAAGCCCCTCCTAAGAGGGGCTCCTCGATGCGAAAGCTCGGCTTAGCGGCAGGACGCCGGCACGTACTTGATCGGCGCCCCCGTGCACACCCAGGTGACGGTTCCCTGAGTGTAAGTAGGAGTCAGCGTCACGGTGACGGCCGTGCCGACCGAGGTCGATGCGCCGTTGCCGGCGATCACGATCGTGCCGGTCTGCGTGACGGTGCCGCCGGTGACCTTGCCCACCACCGTCACCGACAGGCCCTGGCCGGCGTTGGCCAAGGTGGCGTCGGTCTGGGCTTTCTCCGTGACCGCGGTGCGGAAGCCGCTCGCCGCGAGAACCAGCTCGGACACCTTGGCGCGGATGGTGTAATCCTGATAGGCCGGCAGAGCGATCGCGGCCAAGATTCCGATGATCGCCACCACGATCATCAGCTCGATCAGCGTGAAACCTCTCTGTAAGGACTTCATCAATCTCTCCTTGTGCTCGTCGAACGACAGGGAATCGTTCGATCATGCGCATGGCAGCAATACATATGCCAAAGGCGACTCTCTCCGGAGCAAATCTCTAACGTGCTGAATAATGGTCTGATCTGTTCATTTCTTCGATTACGCATACAAAGTTCGAACATCATCGCGACGTAAAGCGGCCAACTTGAGACCTAATTGGGCACTTGTTGTCATGCGTCAGGATGACGTCAACTGCATGAATGCGGCGCGACGGCGTGCAGGCGCATGCGAGGCGAGGATGGCGAAGCAGTTTCAACATCTCCAGTGGGGCTGTTGGCTCCGAGCGGCGGCCCTGGCTATCGAGATGAGCTGGCACAGCTTGGCGGGCGCGTATGCTCGCTTCAATCCGTCCTCATGCAGCTCCACGTCGGCGCGCTCGGCTGCGTCGCCGGTGTCGTAGGATCGATCCATTCGCGGTAATGGGATCATGGGCGTACGCATAGGGATTGACCTGGGCGGCACCAAGATCGAGCTGCTCGCGCTCGACGAAAGCGGCACCGAGCGCCTGCGCCGCCGCGCTCCGACGCCGCGGGGTGACTACGCGGCCACCTTGCGCACGGTCGCCTTGCTCGTGAGCGACGCCGAGCGCGAGTTGAACGTTCGCGCGACGGTCGGCGTCGGCATCCCGGGCGCGCTCTCGCTCGCCACCGGCCTGGTGAAGAACGCCAACTCCACCTGGCTCATCGGCAAGCCTCTCAAGGAGGACCTGCAATCGCTCCTCGCGCGCGAAGTGCAGCTCGCGAACGACGCGAACTGCTTTGCGCTCTCGGAAGCGGTCGACGGCGCGGGCCGCGGCGCGGAGCTCGTCTTCGGCGTGATCCTCGGAACGGGCGTCGGCGGCGGTATCGTGGTGCGGCGAGAGCTCGTCACCGGCGCGGACGCGATCGCGGGCGAGTGGGGACACAATCCGCTTCCGCTGCCGCAATCGGAAGACCTGCCGCTTCCCGCCTGCTACTGCGGGCGCCCGGGATGCATCGAGACCTACCTCTCCGGTCCCGCCATGGCGCGCGAGCACCGCACGCGCACGGGCGAGAGCCTGGACCCCGCGCAGATCGCCGCACGCGCCGTTCGGGGCGACGCGCAATGCGAGGCGACGCTTGCGCGCTACGAGGAGCGGCTCGCGCGCTCGCTCGCGACGGTCATCAATATCCTCGACCCCCACATCATCGTGCTCGGCGGCGGGCTCTCCAACCTCGATCGCCTGTACGAGCGGATCCCGCGCCGCTGGGGCCGTTACGTGTTCTCGGACCGCGTCGCGACGCGGCTCGTGCGCAACGCGCACGGCGATTCGAGCGGCGTGCGCGGCGCGGCGTGGCTCTGGGGCGGGCCGCCTGGCAAGCAGGCTTGACCTGCGTCAAACCGCGCGCCGCGCGGGTGCGCAGGCTGCTCGAGCGCCATCCCGCGCCTGCGATCCTCGCGCTGCGGTTCCTCTACGGGCTGCGCATCGTCGGGCCGATCGCGCTCGGAATGAGCGCGGTGCCCTGGACGCGTTTCGCCGCGCTCCACCTGATCGGCGCGCTCGCCTGGGCGACGCTCCTCGGGTCGGCGGGCTATCTCTTCGGCGGCGGCCTGCAGCTTCTGCTCGGCGACCTGCGCGAGCTTGAGCTCGCGCTCGCCGCGGGGATCGTCGTCCTCGGCGGCGTGCTCTGGTGGCTGCGGCTGCGGCGCCGCTGGTGAGCGCGGGCGCGTTTTTCGCTAACATCCGGGCGAGGACCTCGCATGGAATTCCCCCCGCAACTTCGGCCCGGCCTCGCCGGCAGCGCCGAGCTGATCGTCGGCGAAGAGCACACCGCGCCGAGCATCGGCTCGGGCAAGGTGCACGTGCTGGGGACGCCGGTGATGATCAACCTCATCGAGGCGGCGGCGCTCGCCGCGGCCGAGCACCTGCTGCCGGCGGGCTTCCAGAGCCTCGGCACGCGCCTCGATGTGCGCCACATCGCGGCGACGCC
>JAKALD010000258.1 GCA_021813275.1 Pseudomonadota bacterium
TTAAATCAATCTCGGGCTTTTCGGAGGGGTCGAAGTCTGACCCCTCCGAAAAGCCCGAGACGTATTGATCCCCAAAATCACTCGGGTGCCATGCGCTTGCACTGCAGCGTCTCGCCGCCTCGGCGATTGAACTTATAATTCCGGCTCGGATTCCGGAGGTCGCAAGCGATGGCAAGGATGGTCAAGTGCGTGAAGCTCGGCCGCGAGGCGGAGGGGCTCGATTTTCCGCCCTATCCCGGCGAGCTCGGGAAGCGCATCTACGAGAACGTGTCGAAGGAAGCCTGGCAGCAGTGGCTGCGGCACCAGACGATGCTGGTCAACGAGAACCGGCTCAACCTGGCCGATCCGCGCGCCCGCAAGTACCTCGCCGATCAGATGGAGAAGCACTTCTTCGGCGAGGGCGCGGACGTCGCCGCGGGTTACGTTCCCCCGAAGTCGTAAGCCGGCATCGAGGTCGGGCCGGCCCTCGGCCCAGGGGGTGCGGGGGTCGGGTGCTTCTCACCCCCGCGTCACTCCTTACTCGAGCAGCTCCTTCTCCATCTGCTCGAGCGACGTGTGGCGCACGTCGCGCCCCTTCACCATGTAGACCACGTACTCGGCCATGTTCTTGGCGTGGTCGCCGATGCGCTCGACCGCCTTGGCGATGAACAGGATCTCGAGCGCGCGCGTGATGGTGCGCGGATCCTCCATCATGAAGGTGATCAGCTGGCGCATGATGGCGCGGAACTCGTCGTCGACGGTCTGGTCCTGCTTGACGACCTGCATCGCCTCCGAGACGTCGAGCCGCGCGAACGCGTCGAGCGACTGGCGCAGCATGGCGACCGCCCGGTCGGCGACGTGCGACAGGTCCATGCGCGGCATGTGCAGCCGCTCCGCCGACTGGATCAGCTTGGCCATGCGCGCGATCTTCTGCGCCTCGTCGCCGATGCGCTCCAGATCGGTGATGGTCTTGATCACGGTGATCAGCAGCCGCAGGTCGACCGCCGCGGGCTGGCGCCGCGCGATGATGTGGCTGCAGACCTCGTCGAGCTCGACCTCCATCGCGTTCACGCGATGGTCGTCGGCGATCACCCGGTCCATGAGCTGCATGTCGCCGGACATGAGGCTTTCGACCGCGCGCGTGATCTGCTCCTCGACGATGCCGCCCATCTGCAGCACCTTCGAGCGCACGCCCTCGAGCTCGGCGTCGAACTGCTTGTAAGTGTGCTCGGCCATCTGCGCTCGCCCCACGGAATGAGGCGAAAAAGCTTAGCACAGCGCCGTGACAGCCGGATGACTGGCCGCCCCGCACCTCGACCCCGCGCGGCGTGCCGAGCAGCAGCGCGTCGGCCGGACGGCGCGCGAAGATGCCGTTGGTGACGATTGCGCGGCCGGATTCGTCAGCTTCCGAAATCGGCGCGCACCGACCAGGCGTGCTTGCGCACCTTCAACGAGTCGACGCGGGCCTGCCCAAGCCGCCCCAGGTAGCCTTTCCGGTCCTTCACGCCGATGATCCAGTCCTCGAGCCAGGCTTCGAACTCCGGACGCGTCCTGGTCGTCCTGTGGTACTCGCCGTAATACTCGTTGTCCCGGTTGTAGTAGCCCTGCACCGGTGAAGGATGCGCGCCGAAGGGGACCTCGGCGACCGCGGAAACCAGAAAGCCGGGAATGACGGTCCTGTTCGGATCGCTCGCGATCACTTTCGGCGCCACGATCTCTTCCGCCACCACGATGACGCGCTTCGCGGCGTGCACGGCATCCGGCAAGACTCCGAGGTTGCCCCAAACGTGCGCGTTGCCTGAAGGGTCCGCGCGCTGCGCCTGCACGATCGTCACGTCGGGAGAGATGGCGCGCACCGCCCGCATCTTCTCGCCCGTGAACGGCGCCTGGAGCTCCGCGATGTCGGGACTGCGCGCCGCGACGCTCGAGCCGCCCGCCGTGTAGGTCGGCAAAAACGGCACGCCGAGCGCCGCGGCATGCAGCGCGAGCGCCAGGGTGAAATTGGTGTGATCCACCACGTCGAGCGCATGCGGCACGCCGTCCTCGACGGCGCGGCGGAAGTTGTACGCCGAACCCATCATCACGTTCCCCACCCAGGCGGCGATGACGCGCTGCACGCAGCCGGCGCCGATCATCTGGTCGAACAGGATGTCGGAGATCGGCCCGACGAGCGTGAGGCTGCGCATTCCCTGCCGGATGATCTCGTGGCCCGCGGCGAACGGGATCATGCTCTCGAGCTGCACGCCGAGCGCGACGCTCGCTCCGTCGGGAACGAAGCGCGCCACGGCTTCGCGCAGCGTGCAGAGCTTTTCTTTCACCGGGTCCAGAAGCCCTGGCGATCGTAAGCGCGGATGGCGCGCAGCTCCTGCCGCGTCGGCGGCGGCGTTTCGCGCGCTTCGGGCGAGACCTGCAGCGGCCATCCCGTATTGGCAAGCACCTCCGCGATGCTCGTTCCCGGGTGATGCGAGTGCAGGTAAGCCTCGCCCGCGGGAGAAAACCGCAGCACCGCTTTGGTGGTGATCACGGCGGCGGGACCGCCCTGCGCGAGCCGGCCGCTGCGCCACGGGCCGAAGCCGGGGCTGGTAACGCAATGGACCTTCTCGGGCAGGCGGAACTTCTGGTGATCGAGCAGCGCGACGAAGCGCTTCGCGAGCGCCGCGATGTCGCAGGCGCCGCCGCTGCCGGGCAGGCGGGTCGTCTTGCCCGCGGCGTCGCGCACCTCGGTGGAATTCAGATTGCCGTGCCGGTCCACCTCGGCCGCGCCGAGGAACCCGAGGCTCACGCGCCCGCGCTGCAGCAAGGCCATGCACTCGAGCATGCTCAGGCAGGAAAGCGCGCCGGTGATGTTCGGCCCGTCCGACATGGTGAAGAGCAGCTCGCGCGCCGGCGTGTCGCGCAGGACGCCGTTCTCGAATACGCCGACCGCGCTCGGCGCGTGCGTGTTCTTCGCGACGACGAAAGCGATGAGCGGCAGCCGCATGCCGACGAATACCACCTCGCCGTCGCGAATCTCGCGCGCAGCCGCCGCTACCATCAGCTCCGCCGGCGTGTAACGCACTGCTCAGAGCTCGCGCAGGCGGTAGCGCTGGATCTTGCCCGTCGCGGTGCGCGGCAGCTCGTCGACGAACTTCACTTCGCGCGGATACTTGTACGGCGCGAGCACCGATTTCACGTACTGCTGGATCTCGGCCGCCGTCGTCTCGGCCGCGTCGCGCGGGTCGCGCAGCACCACGCAGGCGCGCACGATGTTGCCGCGCGCTTCGCTCGGCACGCCGACCACCGCGCAGGCGTGCACCTTCGGGTGCTCGGCGACGACGCGCTCCACCTCCTGCGGCGAGATGTTGTAGCCCGCGGAGACGATCATGTCGTCGGCACGGTCGACGTACCAGAAACAGCCTTCCTTGTCGCGCTCGCAGATGTCGCCGGTGAGGTTCCACCCGAGCTGCACCGCGCGCCCCTGGCGCTCGGGGTCGCCGATGTAGCGGCAGCCGGTCGGGCCGATCACGGCGAGCCGGCCGCGCCCGCCCGCCGGCAGCGGCTTGCTTTCGCTGTCGAGGATCTCCACGGTGTAGCCGGGCACCGCGTGCCCCATCGAGCCGACGCATTCCACCCTCATCGACTCGGAGACGAAATGCGTGAGCATCTCGGTCGTGCCGAGCCCGTTCACGACGCGCGTCCCGGTCGCCGCGCGCCACCGCTCCCACAAGTCGGTGCGCAGGTTCTCGCCCGCCGAAGTGCACTTGCGCAGGCTCGAGAGGTCGTAGGCGGTGAGGAGCGGCAGCATGCTCTGATACAGCGTCGGCACCGCGTACAGGCTCGTCCCGCGGTAGCCCTGAATCGCCGCAAGCAGCGCCTCGGGCGTCGGGCGCGGGATCAGCACCGAAGCGGCGCGGTGGCGCAGCGGATAGAGGAGCGATGCCGCGAGCCCGTAGGTGAACGCAAGCGTGGGCGAGCCGACGATCACGTCGCCGGGCTCGACCGTGTAGACCTTCGGCCAGCAATCCGTCACCGCGACGATATCGCGGTGAAACGCGGCCGCGCCCTTCGGGTTGCCGGTCGTTCCCGAGGTGAAGCTGACGAGCGCCACGTCGTCGGCCGCGGTCGCCACCGCGCCGCCGCCCGCTGGCTTCGCCGCGACGCGCCGGTCGAGGTCCGCGTCCGGATGGCTCGCATCGCAGGTGGGCGTGAAACACGCGATGCGCTCGAGCACCGGCACGCGCGGCGCCGCGAGCCCGAGCTCCTCGGCGAGCGAGACCTCGCAGAGCGCGAAGCGCACCTGCGCCTTCTCGAGGATGTAGGCGAGCTCGCGCGCGCGCAGCATCGCCATCGTGTTGATCACGACGCCCCCCGCGCGCACCACCGCGAGCCAGCAGGCCGCGACCATCGGCGTGTTCGCCGAGCGCAGCAGCACGCGCTGGCCGGGCACGAGGCCGAAGTCCTCGACGAGCACGCGCGCGATGCGCTGCACGCGGTCGAGGAGATGCTTGAACGTCCACGTTGTCCCCTCGTAGTGGAACACCGGCTTGTCGCCGGCGCCGCCCTCGATCGCCGCATCGAGCAGCGCGACGCAGGCGTTCAGCCGATCCGGATAGTGGTTTAGATGCGCTGCGGAATAATCGAACCGCGGCCACAGCTCCTGCGGCGGAAGCTGCGAGCGGATGAACGGGTCGACGTGGGCCGAAGGGACACCGCCGGGTAGACGCATGGCGCTCCGGGTTCTTGGCGTGGAAGTCGAACGCTGGCGAATCGCGGTTGGGCCGTCAAGAAAGACATTCGGGATATTTGACCGCCGGCAAACCGCCTCGGGCTCAATCCGGGTGAAGACTCGCCGAGGGCCCCGCGTGCCGGAGCAAACGCGCGGTCCGCTGGGGTTCACTTCCGCGAGATCGTTCTGACGCCTCTTTCTTCCCCGAGCAGCAGCGCGTCGGCCGGACGGCGCGCGAAGATGCCGTTGGTGACGACGCCGGCGATGTTGTTCAGCTCGGCCTCGAGCGCGGGCGGATCGCCGATCGCGAGGCCGCCGCAGTCGAGGATCAGGTTGCCGTTGTCGGTGCGGAAGCCCTCGCGCAGCGCGGGCTGCCCCCCCAGGCGGAGCAGCTCGCGCGCGACGTAGCTGCGCGCCATCGGGATCACCTCGACCGGCAGCGGGAAGCGCCCGAGCGACGCCAC
>JAKALD010000259.1 GCA_021813275.1 Pseudomonadota bacterium
CGGTGAGGCGCGCACCCTGCAGATACGGCCGCGTCTCGCAGGCGATCACGGACACGCGCTTGCCCGCGTCGCGCGCCGAGCGGACCACGCCCAGCGCGGTGCCGTGCCCGGCCGTGGCGAGCGCTCCGGTGTTGCAGTAGGTGAGGATGCGCGCGCCATCGGGCACCAGCCGGGCGCCGTGCTCGCCCATGGCGCGGTTGGCCGCAAGATCCTGGTCGAAGATCCCGAGCGCCTCGCGCTCGAGCGCGTCCGGCCCGGCATCGATCTTGGCGCGCATGCGCTCGAGCGCCCAGAACAGATTGACCGCCGTGGGCCGGCTGTGCGCCAACACGTCGAAGGCCGGCGCGAGCGGCGCGCCGCGCCTGGCCTCGAGCGCGATGCCGAACGCGGCCGCGCAGCCGATCGCCGGTGCGCCGCGTACCACCATGTCGCGGATCGCCTGCGCGACCTCGGCCGCGCTGCGGCACGCGACATAGCGGCTCTGCGCCGGCAGCAGGCGCTGGTCGAGCAGCTCGAGCGCGTCGCCGCGCCAGCGCAGCGCTTCGACCGCCGCCATTAGACGAGCTTCTCGGTGCCGCCGTCCACCGGCACCTGCGCGCCGGTGGTCTTGGCGAACAGCGGCCCGCACATCTCGGCCGCGAGCTCCGCGACGTCGCGCGACGAGACCTCGGTCTTGAGGAGGTTGTTGCGCTTGTACTGCTCGACCGTGAGGTTGTAGGCCTTAGCGCGCGCTGCGAGCACCTCGTCGGTCCAGAGCGCGGTGTCGTACACCGCGTTCGGATGGATGGTGTTGACGCGCATACCGTCCTTCGCCCATTCGAGCGCCGCGACGCGCGCGAGCTGGTTGAGCGCGGCCTTGGAGGCCGAGTACGCCGCGGCTCCCGGGCCCGGGGCGGGGACGTTCTTCGAGCCGATCACCACCACGCGGCCGCCGCGCGGCGCGAGCCGCAGCACGGGGTGCGCGGCGCGCATGACGATCAGGCTCGCCTCGACGTTGACCGTCATCGCGCGCCGCCACGCGTCGTCGGCGAGGCTCGCGATCGGCTGCGAGGAGGGGAACATCCCGGCGTTCAGCACCAGCATGTCGAGGCCGCCGAAGCGCTTGACCGCCGCGTCGAGCGCCGTCTCGACCGCCCGCACCTCGGTGAGATCGCACGTGATCCCGAGGTAGTCGGGGCGGGTGAACAGCTTCTCGATGGCGGGGTTGCGATCCAGGCCCACCACCGCCGCGCCGCGCTTCAGGAACGCCTCGGCGCAGGCCTTGCCGATGCCCGACGCGGCCCCGGTGACCAGCGCCACCTCGCCGCCGAAGGCGGGCGGCGTGCCGGCCTTCTTCAGCTTCGCCTGCTCGAGGTCCCAGTACTCGATGTCGAAGATGTGGCGCTCCTCGAGCGCCTGCCAGCCGCCGAGCGCCTCGGCACGCAGGATCACGTCGATCGTGTGATCGTAGAGCTCGGCGACGATCGCCGCGTCCTTCGCGGTGCGCCCCGCGGCGACGAACCCGAGCTCCGGGTCGAGCGCCATGCGCGGGGCGGGATCGAGCATGGTCTTTTTCTCGGCGGCGCGCGCGGCGTGGCGCTCGAAGTAGGCGCGGTAGGAAGCGGCGAAGGCCGTGACGTCGCGCCCGAGCATCGGCAGCGGCTTGGTGCGGATCACGTGATCCGGCGTCGCCGGCCCGCGCTGCGAAATGCGCGCCACCTCGGGGTGGCGCGCGAAGCCGAGAAACTTCGGGCTGTCGTTCGCCGCGAGCACCACCGGGAAGCCGGCGCAATCGGCGATCGCGCGGCGCAGGCGCGCGATCTCGTCGCGCTTGACGGGCGAGGGCGCGGCCGCCGGCGGGCTCACCCGCCAGGCGCCCTTCGACGCGAGGTGCTCCTCCGCCATCGAGACCAGCCGAATCATGCGCTCGTACGATTCGCGCGCGTCGGCGCCGAACGAGAACACCCCGTGCGAGAGCAGCACCATGCCGATGGTGTTCGGCCCGGCCTGCTTCGGAAACTCGCGCGCGCAGTAGGCGGCGAGGTCGAACCCCGCCATGATGTAGGGAATCACCACCACCCGGTCGCCGTAGATCTCGCGCACGCGCCGCTCGCCCTGCGGCGCGTTGCAGATCGACAGCACGGCGTCGGCGTGCGTGTGGTCGACGTAGCGGTGCGGCAGGATCGCGTGCAGGATGGTCTCGACCGAAGGCGCGGGCGCGCCCGCGCGCAGCAGGTGCGTGGCGAGCTCGTTCACCATCCGGGGATCGGACAGGCGCTCGAGCCCGGCGAGGCGGCGCACGTAGCCGAGCGCCACCGGCGCAAAGCCCGCCGGCTCGATCGTCTCGAGGTCCCAGCCGCTGCCCTTGACGTAGAGGACCTCCTCGTCCTCTCCGAAGGCGTTCTGCTCGCGCAGCTTGACCGAGGTGTTGCCGCCGCCGTGCAGCACCAGGGACTTGTCGCGCCCGAGAAGGCGCGAGCTGTACACGCGCGGGCCGAGCGGCCCGGAAAACTGCGCGGCTTCGGCGTCGCTCCAGAGGCTGTTCATGCGGATCGCTTCGCGAGAAAGGCGGCAATTATACTTTCGGGATGGCGCGCATCGACGTTCTCGACTGGAGCGCGGCCCGCGGCGAGGCCGCCGCGATCCGCGAGCAGGTGTTCGTGTCCGAGCAGGGCGTGCCGCGCGAGCTCGAGCTGGACGACATGGATGCGCGCTGCGTGCACGCGCTCGCGCGCCTGGAGGACGGCCGGACGATCGGCACCGGGCGATTGCTGCCCGATGGCCACATCGGGCGCATGGCGGTGCTCGCCGAGTGGCGCGGCCGCGGCGTGGGCGGCGCGCTCCTCGAGCGCCTGGTCGAAGAGGCGCGCGCGCGCGGCATGCGCGAGGTGGCGCTCTCGGCGCAGACGCACGCTCTCGGGTTCTACGCGCGCCACGGCTTCACGGCCGAAGGCGAGGTCTACCTCGAGGCCGGGATCCCTCACCGGGCAATGCGCCGAAAGCTGGGGACGGGACGGTGAAAGCGGCCCGAGCGCGTCAGGCGGCGAGGCGCAGCTCGTACTGCACGGTCGCGCCCTCGTCGCCCTCGGCGTCGTAGGCGCGCTCGGCGAAGCGCGTGCGCCCGCTGCGCCCGACCATGAGCACGGTCGAGCAGCGCGTGCCGTAGACCGGCGAGACGATGCGCGCCGCGGACAGCGCCCGCTCGCGTTCCAGCCCTACGCCGGTATCGGGCAGCTCCGCATCCGGCGCGATCGAGGTGTCGGCGAGCAGCGCCATCAGCTGATCGACCGCGGGGGCCGTCTCGAGCGCGCCTGCCAGCCGCTCCTTGCCGCGCGCCACTTTCGGCCAGGGCGTGTCGAGCAGATGATTGGACAGCCCGTGGATCCCCGGCTCGAGCCTGCGGGCCCCGGCGGCGCGGTTGGACACCCACCAGAGCTCCTCCAGGTCGCCCGCCAGGAAATTGAAGCCGCGGTACGCGGCGCCCGCGAGCCCGCGCACGTATTCGCCCGGGGCGTCGCCGTTCTCGAGATAGCGGCTGGCGAGCAGCCCGCGCGACAAGCGCCCGCCGGCACCGTTCGCGTCCCGATAGTTGGTCACCGCCGCGAACTTGCCCGCCCGCGTGATCCCCATCCACGTTCCCCGGCATTCCAGGTCGCGGCCGCCGAGGATTTCCGGGCGGTCCTCCCAGAACGCGGCCGCCGCCGAAGGCCGCGTGTGCACCTCGTCGCGGTTCGCGGCGACGACCAGGGGGTATTCGGGGTGCGCGCGCCAGGCGAGCAGGATCAGGCACACGGCTCAGTCCTCCGCGGCAACGAAGCACTCCGCGTGGCGCGCGGTGCCGGGCGCGAGGAACCGCTGGAAGCCCCTGAGCTCGACTTCGCGCTCGAGCAACGCCTCGAAGCGCGCGGCATCGTGCACTTGCTCGTAGACCTCCATGCAGGTGCTCGGATCGTCGCGCCGCCGCATCCAGCGGCCGCGAATGCCGGTCTCGCGCGCCACGGCCGCGAAGAGCTCCGCGACCACACCCGCGAGCTGCGCGCACGCGCTCGGCTCGATCCGGTAGTAGACGTAGTAGTTCGTCACGACGCGGCGGGCAGGGCGAGGATCTCGAGCCGCGGGCCCTCGGGACTTCCAAGCCGGAGCTCGGCGTGCTGCTCGAGCGAGGCGACCGGGACCACTGCCAGCAGCTCGCTCGCCCCCTCGGAGCCTTCGGCGGCATTCACGACGGTGCCGGCGGCCTGGCCCGGCAGGTCCGCCGCGTGCACGTCCTGACCGGGGCGCGCCGGAGCGGCGACGCGCGCGCGAACCAAGCGGCGCTTGAGCTGGCCGCGGTATTGCGTGCGAGCCACGATCTCCTGGCCCGGGTAGCAGCCCTTCTTGAAATCGATCGCCCCCAGCAGCTGGTAATCGAGCATCTGCGGGACGAACTGATCCTGGGTCGCCAGCGTGACGAGCGCGCGCCCGGCCCGGATTTCCTCGACCGCCCACGCCTGCTCGGTCGATCCATCCAGCAGCGCGAGGACGGACGCGCGGCGCGCCGCCGGCACTGCCACCAGGTAGCGCCCCGCGCCGATGCGCACGGCCAGCGCGTCCTGCGCTTCGCTCACGCCGAGCTCGGACTGCGACGCCGCTAGACCCAGCGCGGCGAGCCGTTCCTCCGAACCGGCGCCCCACAGGCCGAACTGTGCCCAGGCGTCGCTCGCCTCGCTCACCTTGACCTTCGCGCGCAGCACGAACATCGCCAGGCGCTTCGCCACGCTCGGGGCGAGGTCGCGCGCGAGCTGCAGCAGGAATCCGCCGCCGTGCGGCACGACCAGGAAGCTTGCGAGCAGCCGGCCCTTGGCCGAGCACCATCCCGCGTAGCGCGCGCGGCCGGGCGGCATGCCCACGACGTCGTTGGTGAGCTGCGCATGCAGGAAAGTGCGGGCGTCGTCGCCCGTCGCCTCGAGCATTCCCAGCCCGGCGAGCTCGGCCGCCGAATGAGCGGTTCGCGTGTCCATCGTAGAATGCCCATTTTAGCCGCTTGCCTTGCGCCGCTTCCTTCTCATCGCCCTCACGGGGTTGGTCCTCGCCGCGATCGCAGGGGCGGCCTACCTCGCCTGGTATGTGGAGACGCCGCTGACCATCCGCAAGCTCCCGGCCGAATTCGAGATTCCCGAGGGCA
>JAKALD010000260.1 GCA_021813275.1 Pseudomonadota bacterium
GGAACAGTCCGTCCTTTTGCAGCATGTCGGCTCCTTCCTCGGTGGTTGGGACGTTCGAGGGAGTCGCCCATGCACGCGCCGTGCCCGACCGCGGCGCGCGCCGAATCAAGGCGTTGAGCGGTACAAGCGCGCGACGGACGTCGTCGTGTGACGACGTGCGCAGCGGGCGCGCCTTGCTTTGAGAGTAAGGTTGCGCGTCGCCGGACGGCGACGCGATGTTCAGCCCTGCTCGGCGAGCCGCTGCGCACAGCTCCTCACGCCGAACCTCTTGAGGACGAGCTCGAGCGGGCAGAAGCCGCTGATGCCGAACTGGAACAAGTTCGCGCCGACGAAGGCCGTCAGCCACAGCCAGTAGCGGCTCACAAACAGCGGGCTAGCGTCGGCGCCGAGCGCGAGCGAGACGAGGATCACTGCGCCGGCGAAGATGCGGATGAAGTTCTCGGTGGTCATGCAGGCTCTCCTTGTGAGCGGGTAGGTGGCGATACGGAATTCGGGCTGTCCGCGAGCCGCCGCTGCCAGAGGTAATACATCAGGGGGATCACGAGCAGCGTGAGCGCGGTCGAGGCCACGGTGCCGAAGATGAGCGAGATCGCCAGGCCGCCGAACACCGGGTCGCTCACCATGATGAACGAGGCCGACACGATGGCAAGCGCGGTGAGCAGGATCGGCCGGAAGCGCACGGCGCCGGCCTCCATCACCGCGTCGCGCAGCGAGTGCCCGGCCGCGCGGTACGCGAGGATGAAGTCGATCAGCAGCAGCGAGTTGCGCACCACCACGCCGGCGAGCGCGATCACGCCGATCATCGAGGTGGCGGTGAAGGGCTGGCCGAGCAGCCAGTGCCCCGGGAACACGCCCACCAGCGTGAGCGGGATCGCCCCCATGACCACGACCGGCATCATGAACGACTCGTAGTAGGCCGCGAGCAGCAGGTAGATGAAGGCGAGCGCGACGATGAACGCCGAGCCGAGGTCGCGGAACACGTCGAGCGTGAGGCGCATCTCGCCGCCCCAGCTGAGCTGGTAGCGGCTCACGTCGTCCGGCCGCTTCGACACGAAGCCGAGGTTGCCAGCGGCGAGGCGCGTGCCGTCGGGCAGGACCTTGCCGTCGAGCGCGCTCTGCATGGCGATCACCGCCGGCACCGGGCTGCTCCAGAGCATCTCGCCGGAGACGTAGACCACCGGGTGCTGGTCCTTGTCGTAGATCGGCTTCGACGCGAGGCCGGATTCGACGCGCACCACCGAGCCCAGGGGCACCGATTCTCCCTCGCGGTTGAGCAGCCGCAGGTCGAGCACCTGCTGCAGCACGCCGCGGCGCGCCTCGGGCAGGCGCACGACGATCGTGCGCGGCTCGCGCGCCTCGTCGCGGTGCAGCGCGCCGATCGCAAAGCCCGCGAGGGTGTCGTGGGCGATGCGCGCGACCTCGGCCGGCGCGAGCCCGGCGAGCGTCGCCTTGTCCTTGTCGACCACGAGGCGCACCTCGGGAGCGTCGGCGGTCACCGAGTCGTCGACGTTGATCATGCCGTAGACGCGGGCGAACTCCGCGCGCACGTACCCGGCGATGCGGCGCAGCCGGGCGTAGTCCGGGCCGTAGAGCTCGGCGAGCATCTGCGAGCGCACCGGGGGCCCCGGCGGGGTCTCGTAGAGCTTGATGCGCGTGTGCGGGTACGCCGCGCGCACCGGCTCGAGCGCGCGGTCCACGCGCTGCACGATCTCGTGCGAGCTCGAGCGGCGGTCCTCCTTGGGGGCGAGGTTCACGCGGATCTGCGCGAGGTTCGTGCCGCTGCGCAGCGTGTCGCCGCGCACCAGGGCCGCGAAGTCCGGGGGCGCGGGCGTGCCGACGAAGGCCTGCAGGTCGGTGACATAGCGCGTGTGCGCGAGGAGGCCCGCGACGCGGCGCGTCACCTCGTCGGTCGCCGCGAGCGGCGTGCCCGCTGGCGTGTCGAGCTCGACCAGGAACGTGTTGGTGTTGTCGTCGGGCAGCATCTTGAGCTGCACGCCGCCGGTGCTGAGCGGGCCGTTGATGCCCTGCGGGCGCACGTACTGCCACAGCGGCTGCAGCATCGCCGCGCCGAGCAGCGCGAGCACCACGATGAAGAACAGGTTGCGCCGCGAGCGCGAGTCGATGAGCGGCGCCATCGCCCACAGGTAGCTGCGCCGCAGCCAGTCGCCGTGCCGAGCGCCGCGCTCCTCGAGGCTCGGGCGGCGCGCCTCGCGCATGACCGCGGCGGCCTTGCCGCGCAGCCAGCGCCAGGCGATCCAGGGCACGACCACGTAGGCGGTGGCGAGCGAGACCAGCATCGCCACCGGCGCGTTGATCGGGATCGGGCGCATGAACGGCCCCATCATCCCGGTGACGAACGCCATCGGGATGAAGGCGAGGATCACCGCCACGGTCGCGACGTTGGTGGGGCGCCCGATCTCGTCTGTGGCGAGCACCAGGCGGTCGGCGAAGCGCAGCCGGCTGCGGTCGTGCAGGTGGCGGTGGATGTTCTCGATCACGACGATCGCGTCGTCGACCAGCAGCCCGAGCGAGAGGATCAGCGCGAACAGCGTGATGCGGTTGATCGTCTGCCCGATCGCCCAGCCGATGCCGAGCACCACCGCGAGCACCAGCGGCACCGTGACGGTGACGATCGCCGCCTCGCGCCAGCCCAGGAACACGAGCAGGATGATCGCCACCGAGACGATCGCGATGCCGAGGTGCTCGATCAGGGTGTTCACCGCGGCGTCCGCCTTGCGGCCGTCGTCGCGCGTGACGGTCACCGTCACCCCACGCGGCAGCGCCTGCGCCTCGAGCTCGGCGAGCTTGCGCAGCACGCTATCGGCGACCGTCACCGTGTTGGCCCCCTCGCGCTTGCCGATCGCGATGGTGACCGCCGGCGCGAACCCGGCGAAGGCCGCGCGCTTCGCCCCCGGCCCGAAGCCGAACCAGGACACCTGGTCCGGATCGGCGGGCCCTTCCTCGATGCGCGCGACGTCGCGCAGGAACACGGGCTTGCCGTGCGGCATGCCGACGATGACCCCGCCGACCTCGGCCGCGCTGCCGAGCACGCCCGAAACCCGCAGCTGCGTCTCGCGGTTGCGCGACACGAGCTCGCTCGCGGGCAGCGCGACGTTGGCCGCGCGCAGCGTGCGCTCGACCTGCTCGAGCGTGAGGCCGGTCGCGGCGAGCCGCCCCGGGTCGAGCCACACGTTCACCGCGGTCGGCGAGCCGCCGACGATCTGCGTGTCGCCCACCTCGGGCACGTTGCGCAGCTGCTCCATGAAGCGCAGCGCGACGGCGCGCAGCCCCTGCGTGTCCAGGCTTCCCGAGCTCAGCGTGAGCGTGAGGATCGGTACGTCGTTGATGCCGGTCGACTTGATGAGCGGCTGGCCGACGCCGGGCGGGATGCGGTCGAGGTTGCGCTGCACCTGGTTGTAGAGCTTGACCAGGCTCCGCTGCTCGTCCTGACCGACCTCGAACTGCACGGTCACGACGCCCACGTCGTCGGCGGCGTAGCCATAGGTGTGGTCGACGCCCGGGAGCGCCGCCATCAGCGCCTCGAGCGGCTTGACGACCAGGTTCTCGACCTGCTCCGCGCCGGCGCCGGGGAACGCCACGATCACGTTGGCGGCGGGCACGGTGATCTCCGGGTTGTACATGCGCGGCGTGAAGGCGACCGCGAGCGCGCCGAACAGCGCCGCCGCCAGCATCAGCAGCAGCGTGATCTTGGATCTGAGCAACACGCGCGTGACCCGGCCGACGGCGCCGAGGCGCCCCGGCTGGCGCGCGTGGCTATGCGCCGCCATCGCTCACCGGGGCGATGCGCGTGCCGTTCTCGATGCGCTCGTCCGGCGCCGTGACGATGACCTCGCCGGGGCTCAGGCCCGCCTGGATCTCGATGCCGGAGGGCCCGCTCGCTCCGACGCGCACCAGGCGGAACTGCGCCGCGCCGTCCGGCGCGACGACGAACACGCCGGCGATTCCGGCCCGCGTCACCACCGCGCTCGCGGGCACGACGAGCGCATGGCGAACGCCGAGCGGCACCTCGACCGTCACGTAGCTGCCGCTCGCGACCGGCGCGCCGGGCGGAAGCGCGAGCTTGACGAGATGGGTGTGGCTGAGGGGATCGGCGGCGGGCACGCGCTGCGCGAGCTTCGCCTCGATCCGCTTCGCGCCGCTGAGCACCGGGACGGCCTGGCCCGCCTGGAGCGCGGCGTAGGTCGCGTCGTCCACCTGCGCGCGCACCTCGAGCTCGGCCGGGTCCTCGAGCACGAGCAGCGTGCGGCCGGGTGTCGCGAGGTCGCCGGGATCGGCGTCGCGCTCGACGATCACGCCGGCATAGGGCGCACGAATGTCGGCGTACGCCGACTGCGCGCGCGCCATGTCCACCGCGGCGCGCGCGGCGGCGAGCTGGCTGCGCGCCGCCGCGTAGTCGCGCTCCACGCCGTCGTACTGCTGGCGCGTGGCCGCGCCTTCGCGGTACAGATTGGCAAAGCGGGTGTGATTCGAGGCGGCGTCGGCGAGCGTGGCCTCGGCGCGCGCGAGTCCCGCCTGCGCCTGCGCGAGCTGGCCGCGCGTGTCGGCCGGGTCGATCGCGACCAGGAGCTCGCCCGCCTTCACGCTGTCGCCCGCGCGCACGGTGACGCGCTCGACGTAGCCCGACAGCCGGGAGGCGATGCGCGCCTGCCGCACCGCCGCGACGGTCCCGGGCACGCTCGCGTAATCGGGGACGCTTCTCGCCTCGACCTTGAGCGTCGCGACGCGCAGCGCCGCGCCGGCCGGCGAGGCGCCCTTGTCCGCTTCCGATCCGTGGCAGCCGGCGAGCAGCAAAGCGCAGGCCGAGGCCGCCGCGATGAGGACGCGCCGTGGGTTCATTGCTCGAGGTTTCCTTTCTGGTTGGATGCGCTCAGGTGCTGCAGATCGAGCTCGCCCAGCGCCTGCAGCAGGGCGGCGCGCGCCAGGCGTTGCTGGTATTCGGCGGCGAGCAGCGCGTCGCGCGCCTCGTCGAGCCGCGCCTCGCCCGCGAGTGTGTCGGTGAGCGTGGCGACGCCCTGCGCGTAGCGCAGCAGCAGGATGCGCTGCGCCTCGGCGGCGTCCTCGACCGAGGCCTCGCTCA
>JAKALD010000025.1 GCA_021813275.1 Pseudomonadota bacterium
CACTATAAGCGCTGCCCAGCGGGGCGGCAACACGCCGGTTCGCAGTCCTGGGGTAGGATGGCGCAAGCTCGCGCCGCGCCCATGCCGGTCCACAACGCAGACATCGCCCGGGTGTTCGAGGAGATCGCCGACCTGCTCGAGCTGGGCGACGAAAACCCGTTCCGGGTGCGCGCCTACCGCAACGCCGCGCGCATCGTCTCGGACCTGCGCCTGGACATCGCGGGCGAGCTCGCGCAGGGCAGGGCGCTGCCGAAGCTCCCCGGCATCGGCGAAGACCTCTCGAACAAGCTGAAGGAAATCGCCGCCACCGGCACCTGCGGGCTGCTCGAGCGCGTGCGCAAGAAGATGCCCGCCGGGATCACCGAGCTGCTGCGCATCCCGGGCCTGGGCCCGAAGCGCGTGAGCGTGCTCTACCGCGAGCTCGACGTGCACACCCCGGCGCAGCTGCAGCGCGCCGCGCAGGACGGCCGGCTGCACGGGCTCGCCGGGTTCGGCGCGAAGACCGAGCAGAAGCTGCTCGAGGCGGCGCAGGCGCACCTCGGGCAGGCGAAGCGCTTCAAGCTCGCGCTCGCGGCGCAGTACGCGCAGCCGCTCGCCGCCGCGTTGCGCGAAGTGAGCGGCGCGTCCGAGGTGGCGATCGCAGGGAGCTTCCGGCGCATGAAGGAGACCGTGGGCGACCTCGACATCCTGGTCGCGGCCGAGAAGTCGGACGCGGTCATGGAGCGCTTCGCGAAGTATCCAGAAGTGAAGGAGACGCTCGCCGCGGGCGGCACGCGGGCAAGCGTGGTCCTCGCCTGCGGCATCCAGGTGGACCTGCGCGTGGTGCCGAAGGAGAGCTTCGGCGCGGCGCTGCACTACTTCACCGGGTCGAAAGCGCACAACATCGCGATCCGCAAGCTCGGCCAGGCGAAGGGCCTCAAGATCAACGAGTACGGCGTGTTCCGCGGCAAGCGCCGCATCGCGGGCGAGACCGAGCAGTCGGTGTACGACTCGGTGGGACTGCCGTACATCGCGCCCGAGCTGCGCGAGGACCAGGGCGAGATCGAGGCCGCGCGGCGCGGCGAGCTGCCGCGCCTCGTCGAGCTCGCCGACCTGAAGGGCGACCTGCACGCGCACACCAAGGCGACCGACGGGCGCAACACGCTCGGCGAGATGGCCGAAGCGGCGCGCGCGCGCGGCCTCGGCTACCTCGCCATCACCGAGCATTCGCGGCGCGTCACCATGGCGCACGGCCTCGATCCGGTGCGGCTCGCGAAGCAGGCCGACGAGATCGAGCGGCTCGGCCGCGAGCTCGAGGGCATCGCGCTCCTGAAGGGCATCGAAGTCGACATCCTCGAGGACGGCGCGCTCGACCTGCCGGATGCGGCGCTCGCGAAGCTCGACCTGGTGGTGGGCGCGGTGCACAGCAAGTTCAACCTGCCGCGCGCGCGCCAGACCGAGCGCATCCTTGCGGCGATGGACCGGCCGTGCTTCTCCATCCTCGCGCATCCTTCGGGGCGCTTGATCGGCGAGCGCGAGGCCTACGACGTCGACATGCTCGCGGTGGTGAGGAAGGCGAAGGCGCGCGGCGTGTTCCTCGAGCTCAACGCCCATCCCGAGCGCCTCGACCTCACCGACGTGCATTGCCGCATGGCGCGCGACGAGGGCGTGCTGGTCGCCGTGAGCTCCGACGCGCACAGCGTGCACGACTTCGAGAACCTGCGCTACGGCATCGGTCAGGCGCGCCGCGGGTGGCTGGAGAAGAAGGACGTGCTCAACACGCGGCCGCCTGCCGACGTGAGGAAGCTCCTCGCCGCGACGATGGGGCGGGGCAAGACAAGGAAGTAACGGGACGCCCGGCGTTTGCGCGAGCGCCAGTGAATTTTTGGTTTTCCATCAATCTCGGGTTTTTGCGCATTTGGGCCGCGCGCGGCCCAAATGCGCAAAAACCTGAGACCTGATTAAACCCAAAACCGGCCCGGCGCTCGCAATCCCGCTGCCCGGCGGTTGCGAGCCCGCGCGCTGGACTGGCATAATGGTTGCGTTTTACAACCATTGCCGCTCATGCCCAGCATCACCCTGAAGAACCTCCCGGACGATCTCTACCGCAGACTTGGCACGATTGCCAAGTCCCGCCGCAGAAGCCTTTCCAAGGAGCTCCTGGTCGCGCTCGAGGAGCACGCCCGCCGCGTGCCGGTCGACGAGAAGGCCGTGCTCGATCGGATTCGCAAAGTCCGGGAGCGGTATCGGCCCGTGATGACCGACAAGCAGATCCGGGACTGGAAGAAAGCCGGCCGGCCTTGATCGTCGCCGACACGAACCTCCTTGCGTACCTCGTGCTTCCCACGGCGCACGCTTCCCTTGCGGAAGCCGCATGGATGAAGGATAGCGCCTGGATCGCGCCGCCCCTCATCCGCTCCGAATTCAGGAACGTGGTGCTCGGAGCCGTGCGGCGAGGGGCCATCCGGAGGCCGGACGCGGTGCAGATGCTCGCGCAGGGCCGTGATGCGGTTGCCATTGCCGACGTGCCGCCGGAGGACGAGTCCGTGCTCCAGCTCGCGCTCGGGAGCGGTTGCAGCGCCTACGACTGCGAGTTCGTCTGGCTTGCGCGAACGCTCGGTATTCCGCTCGTGACCTCCGACCGCCAGGTGCTGAGGGCGTTTCCTGAGACGGCGATCGCGCTGAAAGCATTCGCGGCGTGACGCTCCGGTCGCGCCGCGGCTAGCTGGAGAAGAAGGACGTGCTCAACACGCGGCCGCTCGGCGAAGTGAAGAAGCTCCTCGCGGCGACGATGGGGCGGGGGAAAAACAAGGCAACACCGCGTTAATCCGCCCGCGGGCGCATCGGCTGTCCGAAGGCTGACGCGCGAGCGAGCGAGACGAATCACGCTCTGCGCGCGAGCGATCGCTGTTATGATTGCCCGCGCTCTGCGCCCTCGGCGCGGATGCGCATGAGACCCGTGGGACATCTCTGGATACGCCGGTACGGCCCCGCGAGGCCGCGCGTTCGATTCCGCTGGCGACGCGCGCGGCAGCCGCTGGTCGCGCTCGTGGCGGCGTTATCCCTGCTCGTTCCGACCCTGTTTTCCCTGTGGGCCGCGCATCCGGAAGTCATATTGGGCGTGCTGCCGCAAGCCCATGAATCGGCCGGACCGCGCGTGCTCGATTCGGGAAGCGCCTCTGCACTGTCCGGCGAGTCCGCGATCCCGGGGTCGCCCACACATCCGCGCGATCACAACTGCCTTCCATGTCAGCTCCTGAAGCTCGCGGCGGCGGTCGTCGCGAGTCAGCACCCGGTTCTCGTCGACCCCGGCTTGCAGCGCTACGCGGCGCGTCACGTCGACGACGAGCCGCAGTGCCGGAGTCGAGCCATCCGCGTTCCGCCTTCGCGCGGCCCCCCATCGACCCTCTGAGCGCAAGTCCGTAGCGGTGCGTCCCGCACGCCCGGCGCGGGAATGCCGGACGTTGCGACCGCGCGTCTTCACAAGGCTTTCGCGTGCGTGCAGGCATCTGCGCGGCACGTTGATCGGAGGGTTTCAAAATGAGCGGATCTACGGGCGCGCGAGCGCCCGCGGCGCCGGCGCAAGCGCACGGGCGCCCCGGAACGAACGATCGAAAGCGGGGCCGTTCGACGCTCCACTGGTACGCAGTGCTTGCCGCATGCGCCGCCGTGCTCGGTGCAGTGCCATCCGCGGCGAGCGCCCACGGCTTCGCCGGGCAGCGGTTCTTTCCCGCGACGCTCACGATCGACGATCCGTTCGTCGCCGACGAGGGCGACATCCTGTTCGGGCATTCGCGCACGCCGAACGACGCGGGCGGTGACGTGACGACGAGCTCGACCTCGCTCGAGCTCGCGAAGCGCATCACGCGCAATCTCGGTGTGTCGGTTGCCACCGAGCACGACAACCTCAGCTTCAGCAACGGCGATCCCTCGGTGCGAGGGCTCAACAACCTCCTGGTCGGCGTGCGGTATCTGAGCCTGGTGAGCGCCGCTCACGAGGCGCTGGTGTCGGTCGGGATCGACGCGGAGCTCGGCGGCACGGGGAGCAAGGCCGTGTCCGACTCCTTCTCGACGATCTCGCCGATCGTTCTTTTCGGAAAGGGCTTCGGCGATCTTCCGGACTCGGTTCCGTATTTGCGACCCATCGCCGTGACCGGCGCCGTCTCGCCGAATTTCACGACCGACCCCTCGGCGCCGGACAGCCTCGATTGGGGCTTCACGTTCCAATACAGCCTTCCGTACCTGCAGTCGTTCGTGAAGGACGTTGGGCTGCGCGCGCCCTTCAACCACATGATCCCGGTGATCGAAACGCCGATGAATACCTGCCTCAATCTCGGTTGCCGAGGCCAGACCACGGGCACCGTCAATCCGGGCGTGATCTGGTTCAGCCGCTGGGGGCAGCTCGCGCTCGAAGCGCAAGTTCCGGTCAATTCGCGTAGCGGCAACCACGTCGGACTGCTCTTCCAGGTTCATTTCTATTTCGACGACATCTTCCCGCATAGCCTGGGAAGACCGTTGATCGACCGATGAGCCGCCGCCTTACGGCCCGTATCGCGTGCGCGCTTGGCCTGTGTGTCGCGGCGTTCGCCGTGCCGCGCGTCGCGTGGAGCCACGCGTTCCCGGATCACCAGAGCCCTGGTGCGGGCGTAGTTCTGACAAGCTCGCCCGAGGCGGTGAAGATCTGGTTCGACGGGGACCTGGAGCCGATCTTCAGCACCATCACCGTCCAGGACGGGGGCGGCCATGTCGTCGCGAAGGGAGCGGTTGCGGCCGGTCAATCGGACCCGACGCTCCTGCAGGCGCCGCTGCCCAAGCTCGGTCCGGGCTCCTACCAGGTGCGCTGGAGTGTCGTCGCCCGGGACGGCCACCGGACCGAAGGGCGGTACACGTTCATCGTGCAGCCGACGCCGTGAACGCACGGTCGCCGGGAGGCTGAATGGGGCTTGCGCTCACGTTTGCCGACCTGCTCGCGCTCACCAGTTGCCTCGGGGCGCTCGCCTGCCGCCTGTGGATCGTTCCCTCCGACGGTGTGTCAGACGATCTCTCCCACATCTTTCGACGCGCCACCGCGATCATCGGAGGCTGCGTTGCGGTGCTGGCTGGAACGAGCCTGGGACTGCTGTGGTGGCACGCCACGGAGCTGAGCGGCGCGCCGGCACTGCAATCGCTGGCGGTCCTGCCCGCGGTCCTGACGCAGACGCATCTCGGGCACGCGTGGGCCGTGCGCGCGATGGCAGTCGCCGCCCTCGGGGGGCTGTGGGTCGCGGCCCGCCGCGATCCCGACCGGGAGGTCCTCTGGTGGCTCATGCTCGCGGTCGGGGCGCTGCTCGCGTTCAGCCGCAGCGCCTCCGGTCACGCGGCCGACGCGGGCGATTTCAGCTTCGGGGAATGGGTCGACTGGGCGCACCTCGTCGCGATCTCGGTCTGGGCGGGAAGCGTTCTCGTCGTGCCGGCGATCGTGCTGCCAGCGCTGACACGTGCAGCGTCAGTCGCGCCGCGCTTCGTGGCGCAGTTCGCGCGGCGGTTTTCCCGGTCCTCGGGTCTCGCGCTCGGTATCGTGGTGCTTGCGGGCGGCTACATCGCGTGGCGCAGACTAGGGAGCTGGCCGGCGCTCGTCGACACTGCCTATGGCAGAACCCTCGCGGTGAAGCTGCTCCTCGTCGCAGTTGCCGTCGCACTGGGGGCGGTCAATCGCTTCGTGCACGTGCGCAGGATCGACGCGTGGGCGCGGCAGGCGGTTGCCCCGTCGCGCGCGATTGGTTCACGCCTCGCGACGCGGTTCGCGAACACCGTGCGCCTCGAGGCGGCGGTCCTCGTTGCGGTCGTGGGTGCCGCGTCCGTGCTCTTGCAGCAGATGCCTCCGGGAATGGCCATGAACATGGCCGCGGGAACCCGGGAGCAAACCTTTTCGTTCGGCCGCCGGGCGTCCCCCGAGAAGGCGACACGGGTGATCGACGTCCGAGCGACGGACGCGATGCGCTTCGAGCCGAGCGCGATCACGGTGAAACCCGGCGAGACCGTGCGCTTCGACGTCACCAACTCTGGCGCGGTCCGTCACGAGTTCGTGCTCGGCGACATGAAGGAGCAGCGCTCGCACGAGGAGGAGATGAAGGAGATGGAGGAGATGGAGAAGACTCCCGGCGCCGGCATGCAGGACGACGCGAACGGCATCAGCCTTGCGCCGGGGCAGACGAAGTTCATCACGTGGACGTTCCCCGCGAGACCCGGCAAGGTGTATTTCGCCTGCCACGAGCCCGGGCATTTCGCCGCGGGGATGGTGGGTGTGATCACGATTGCCCGATGATCCGGATGCAGGCGCCGGGAACCGCGCGCTGCGTATAATGCTTCGCGCCCGTGCACCGCGCTCCGGCCAGAACTTGAATTTCCACACCCTGCGGATCCTCGGAATCGCGCGCGCGCTGCTCGCGGCGGCGCTGCTCGCGCTCGCCGGCGCGCCAGTGGCGGCTACCCTGCACGAGCTCTCGCACCTGCGCGAGAACGCCGCGGCGGGTGCCCCGAAGCCGGGGCAGATCAAGCGCAACTGCGAGGTGTGCGCTGCGTTCTCCGCGATCGGCCACGCGCTCGCGTCGAAGCCGCATATCCATGTGGCGCCGCAATTCACGGTGGCGCCGTATCTCCCGCCGGCGCTCGGCACATCGCCCGAGCGCATCTTCGCCTACTCCGAAAGGGCGCCGCCCGCTCCTCTCAACTGCGACTGAGTCGGGCCCCGGCTGCGCCGGGGAAACGCTTTTCGCACTTTCGAGGAGAGGGCAATGCAACGACCGGCATGGGCGCTGGTCGTGGCTGCGCTGGCGTGCACGACGCCGGCGGCCGCGCGCGCCGACAAGGCCGCCGATCTCGCGCAGATCCGGCGGCAGATCGAGCAAATGAAGCAAGAATACGAGGCGCGCATTGCCGCGCTCGAGAAGCGCCTCACCGCAGCCGAGGCGAAGGCGGGCAGCGCCGAGCAGCAGGCGAGCCAGGCGCAGGCCGCGGCGAGCTCGGTGAGCCGCCAGCAGCGCAGCAATGCGTTCAATCCCGACATCTCGGTGATCCTGCAGGGGCGATACGCGAGCCTCTCGCAGGACCCGGCGACCTATCGGATCGGCGGTTTCATCCCGAGCGGCGGCGAAGTCGGCCCGGGAAAGCGCGGCCTGAGCCTTTCCGAATCCGAGCTGGTATTCAGCGCCAACGCCGATCCCTACTTCAGCGGCACGCTGATCGGCTCGCTCTCGCCCGACGGCGGGATCGACGTGGAGAACGCCTACCTGCAGACGCTCGGGCTGTCGCACGGCCTGATGCTCAAGGCCGGGCGCTTCTTCTCCAAGGTCGGGTACCTGAACGAGCAGCACCAGCACGCCTGGGACTTCATCGATGCGCCGCTGCCTTACCGCGCGTTCCTGGGAGGGCAGCTCGGCGACGACGGGGTGCAGGCGCAGTGGATCGCGCCCACCGAGCTGCTCGTTCAGCTCGGCGCCGAGCTCGGGCGAGGACGGAGCTTCCCCGGCAGCGATCGAGACAAGAACGGCGTTGCGCTCGGGACGCTCTATGCGCACGTCGGCGGCGACGTCGGCGTGAGCAACAGCTGGCGCGCAGGGCTTTCCTACGTGCAGACCTCGCCACTGGACCGGGCTTTCGACGATCAGAACGCGGCCGGCGCCACGGTAACGGACTCGTTCAGCGGTCAGAGCAAGCTCTGGATCGCCGACTTCGTCTGGAAGTGGGCGCCGAACGGCAACCCGTACGAGCGCAACTTCAAGCTCCAGACGGAATATTTCCGCAGGCGCGAGGACGGCACGCTCACCTACGACACGACCGGGCTCGCGCTGCCCGGCGCCTACGCCTCGCGCCAGTCCGGGTGGTACGCGCAGGCGGTGTACCAGTTCGCGCCGCGCTGGCGCACGGGCCTGCGCTACGACCGCCTGGGCTACGGCAGCGTCGACATCGGGCAAGTCGCCTCGGGCGCGCTCACGGCGGCCGACTTCTCCATCCTGCGGTCGTACGGCCCGACGCTGCGCGCGGCGATGATCGACTGGTCGCCGAGCGAGTTCAGCCGCATCCGGCTGCAGCTGGCGCAGGACAAATCGCGCCCCGACGCAACCGACAACCAGCTCTTCCTGCAGTACATCCTGAGCCTCGGCACGCACGGGGCGCATACCTGGTAGGAGAAGGCATGCTGCATAAGACTCTCGTGATTCTCGCCGCGGCGCTCGCCGCCTCGGCCGCGCTGCCCGCGCGCGCGGCGCTCGAAGTGCTCGCCTGCGAGCCGGAATGGGGTGCGCTCGCGAAGGAGCTGGGTGGCGAGCAGGTCAAGGTGTACGAGGCGACCACCGCGCTGCAGGACGTGCACCACATCCAGGCACGGCCGAGCTTGATCGCTGCCGCGCGGCGAGCGGATCTCGTCGCGTGCACAGGCGCCGAGCTCGAGATCGGCTGGCTGCCCGTGCTCACGCGCGAATCGGGCAACGACAGGATCCGGCCCGGCGCGCCGGGCTACTTCGAGGCGGCGCGCTTCGTCACACTGAGCGGCGTTCCCACGAGGCTCGACCGGCGTGAGGGCGACGTGCACCCCGAGGGCGACCCTCACATCCAGACCGACCCACGCAACATCGCCTCGGTCGCCAGGGCGCTCGCCGAGCGGCTCGCGCAGATCGATTCTGCGCACGCCGCGCTCTATCGGAGCCGCTACGAATCGTTCGCCGGGCGATGGCAGCAGGCGATCGCGCGCTGGGAGAAGGAGGGCACGCCGCTTCGCGGCCTGCGGGTGGTGGAGCACCACAAGGCGTTCGACTATCTGTTCCGCTGGCTCGGGGTGGAGGTTGTCGGCTATCTCGAGCCGAAGCCCGGCCTCGAGCCGACCGCCGCGCACCTCGCCGAGCTGCTCGCGCAGCAGAAGAGCCGGCCGGCGAAGCTCGTCGTGCGCCCCTCCTACAGCGATGCGCGCGCCTCGGCATGGTTTGCCGAGCACGCGGGGATCAAAGCCGTCATGCTGCCATTCTCGGTGGGAGGCGACGCGGCTTCGAAGGACTTGTTCAGCTGGTACGACGACATGCTGGGCCGGCTGCTCGAGGCGGCCAAATGAACGCCGCAGGAATCGATCTGAGCATCGTCTGGCCGGCCCTTGCCGCGGGGCTCCTCGTGCTCGCCACGCACGTGCCGCTCGGCATGCAGGTGCTCGCGCGCGGGATCGTGTTCATCGATCTCGCGATCGCGCAGGTGGCGGGGCTCGGCGTGATCGCCGCTGGGCTTGCCGGCTGGACGCCGCAGGGCGCGGCCGGGCAGGCGGCCGCTCTGGGCGCCGCGCTCCTTGGCGCGCTACTGCTCACCTGGACCGAGCGGCGCTGGCCCGAGGTCCAGGAGGCACTGATCGGCACGCTATTCGTCCTCGCCGCGGCCGGCGCGAGCCTGCTGCTCGCCGGCGATCCGCACGGGGGCGAGCACCTCAAGGACCTGCTGGTCGGGCAGATCCTGTGGGTGTCGCGGGCGCAGCTCGGCGCAGTCGCGCTCGTGAGCGCGGCGGTGCTTGCGGCGTGGTTCGGGCTCGGACGGCGGCTCGGCGCACCGGGCTTCTATCTGGTGTTCGCAGTGAGCGTCACCGCCTCGGTGCAGCTCGTGGGCGTGTACCTCGTCTTTGCGAGCCTCATCGTTCCGGCGCTCGCCACTCGGCGCCGCGCTCGCGGGCGCCTGGCGCTGGGCTACGCAATCGGCGCGCTCGGCTACGCCGCGGGGCTGCTCGCTTCGGTCGCGTGGGACGTTCCCGCCGGGCCGGTCATCGCGTGGAGCCTGGCGGTGCTGGCGCTTCCCGCCTTCGCCCGGCGGGGGACGGCGGCGGTCAGCCCGCCGGCACGTCCGACTCGATGAGCGCGCGCTGGCGGCGATCGACCTCGTCGGCGAGCGCGCGCAGCGCCGGAGTGACCTCGACGCGATAGGCCGGCTCGGCATGCTCGAGGCTTTTCAGGTGCTCGGGCAGCTGCGCGAGCTGCGCGCGCGCGTACGCGCGGATCGCCCCGAGCTCGAGCGCCGGCGCGAGGCGCCCGCCCGAGCGCATCGCAGGTTGCAGCAACGCGGTTCCCGGCTGGCGCTCGTCGTGCAGCGCGAGGATGTCGTGCTCGAGGCGGCCGTCGGCGCCGAGCACGCGGAACACCTGCTTGCGCCCCGGCCAGGTGGCCTTGCCCTCGGAGCGCTTGCGGCGCGGAATGCCCGCGTACTCCTCGAGCTTGTAGGCGCAGTCGAGCCCGGGCGCGTCGGAGGAGGTGGTGAGCGCGGTGCCCACGCCGAAGCCGCCGATCGGCGCGGCTGCGAGCTTCGCGAGCTCGTATTCGTCCAGACCCCCGCTCGCGAAGATGCCGATGTCCTTGCAGCCCGCGCGGTCGAGGATGGCGCGCACCTTGCGCGCGTGCTCGGCGAGGTCGCCCGAGTCGAGGCGCACCGCCTTCACGCGGATGCCCTCGCGCGCGAGCTGCGGCGCGATCCGCGCCACCTTTTCGGCGCCGGCCTCGGTGTCGTAGGTGTCGACGAGCAGCACCGTGTTGTCCGGGTGGCCGCGCGCGAAATCGAGGAACGCGCCGGTCTCGCTCTCGTGCGCCTGGATGAACGAGTGCGCCATCGTGCCGTACAGCGGAATGCCGTAGCGCTTGCCGGCGAGCACGGTGGCGGTGCCGTCGAAGCCGGCGAGGTAGGCCGCGCGCGCAGCGAGCAGCCCCGCCTCGGCGCCGTGCGCGCGGCGCAGGCCGAAGTCCACGAGGAGCTTCCCCGGTGCCGCGAGCACGCAGCGCGCCGCCTTGGAGGCGATGAGCGTGCCGAGCTGCAGCAGCGCGACGATGCGCGTCTCGACGAGCTGCGCCTGCGCGATCGGCGCGGCGACGCGCAGGATCGGCTCGTGCGGAAAATAGAGCGTCCCTTCGGGCAACGCATCGACGTCGCCCGTGAAGCGCAGTTGCGCGAGCTGCTCGACGAAGCCGCGCTCGAAGCCGGGTCGCCCGGCGAGCCAGTCGAGCTCCTCGTCGGTGAAGCGCAGGTTCTCGAGGAACTCGAGCACCTGCTCGAGCCCGGCGGCCACGAAGAAGTTGCGCGCGCCGGGGAGCTTGCGCACGAAGAACTCGAAGACGGCGGTGTCGTGCATGCCGCGCTCGTAGTACGACTTCAGCATCGTGAGCTGATAGAGGTCCGTGAGCAGGGCGCTCGCGCCGGGATCGAGAGGCGGATGGCTCGTCATCGGCTCGCGCCGTCGGGAACGATCTTCGCGCCGGCCTGCTTCATTCTCTCGAGCGCGCGCGCGCCGTCGCCGGGCTGCACGTCGACGGCGCGCACGGCGCTTTCCGGCACGAGCACCTCGAAGCCGGCCTTGCGCGCGTCGAGCACGGTGTTCAGCACGCAGTAATCGGTCGCGAGGCCGCCCACGATCACGCGCTGCACTCCCGCCTTCCGAAGGCGCTCGCGCAGATCGGTGCCGCCGAAGCCCGAGTAGGCGTCCTGCCCGGGCGTGGTCGCCTTGGAGATGATCTGCGTGGCCGGGGGGAGCTTCAGGCTCGAAGCGAAGGCGGCCCCGGGGGTGCCCGCCACGCAGTGCGGCGGCCACGGTCCGCCCTGTGCCTTGAACGAGCAGTGATCCGCAGGGTGCCAATCGCGCGTCGCGAAGACCGGCAGGCCGGCGTCGGCGAAGGCGCGCGCCCAGCGGTTGAGCGGCGCGATCACCTCGTCGCCGCGCGCGACCGCCAGCGCGCCGCCGGGCAGGAAGTCGTTCTGCACGTCGACGACGATCAGGGCGTCGCCGGGGGCGGGAAAGGCCGCTTCGGGGCTCATGGGCAGCTTCCACGGTGCCTAAAAAAAGCTTGGGCCGCAAGCGCCCGGGCGGGTTCCCGCGCGGGACGCCGGTTTGACCCAGGTCAAGCCGCCCGGCGCCCGGCCGCGTGAGCCTATGAGGGGTATTGGGGTGTGAGCCGGCAATGATCCCGATCCACGAGCTGCTCGCGCGCATTCGCTGGGATCCGGCATTCGTCAAGGGCCGCTTCGAGATCGCCTACCTGGACCGCGTGACCTGGGCGCTGGTGCGCGTGCCGCTCGAGCGCACGGCGATTGAGCCCGGTGCGCATTTCACGTTCGACGCAGTCGAGCCGGATGGGTCGCTGCATACGGTGCCCTTTCACCGCGTGCGCGAAGTCTGGCGCGATGGAACCCTCATCTGGGAGCGGCACGGCAAGCGGCCGATAGTGCCGTGGCGCGAGCTGCAGGAGCGGCCCGCCGCGCCGGACGAGATCGAAGCGTGGTATGCCGAACGCCCCGATGGCAATGTCGGCGTGGTGACCGGCGCCGTCTCGGGGCTGGTGGTGATCGACGTCGACGCCGGGCACGGCGGCGAGCAGAGCCTCGCGCGGCTCAAGATCGAGCACGGCAGCCTGCCGCGCACGGTCGAAGCGCTCACCGGCGGCGGAGGGCGGCACCTGTACTTCGCGCATCCGGGCGGCGTCGTGCCCAACCGCGCGGGCCTCGCGCCGGGCATCGACGTGCGCGGCGACGGCGGCTGCGTGGTGGCGCCGCCCTCGATGCATCCGGGCGGACGCCGCTACCGCTGGGCCGCGCGGCGCGCCCCGGGCGAAGCGCCGCTCGCGCCGCTGCCCGGCTGGCTCGCCGCGCTCGCGCACAAGGGCGATTCCGGGCGCGCGCATCCGCCGGGCTATTGGCGCGAGCTGGTGCGGCGCGGCGTGAAGGAGGGCGTGCGCAACAACACCATCGCCTCGCTCGCGGGGCACCTCCTGTGGCATGGCGTCGATCAGGCGGTGGCGCTCGAGCTGCTGCTCGCGTGGAACCGGCTGCGCTGCGATCCGCCGCTGCCCGACGCCGAGGTGGCGCAGGTGCTCGAGAGCATCGCCCACTTGCAGGAGCGCGAGCGCGGTCCCGGGGCTGCTTGACTTCGGTCAAATGCGCCGGCCGCCGAGGCGCTAGGCTAGGCACGACCGGCTATTCGGGAAGGACGCACGCCATGCCAGCCAAGCAGCTCATGTTCGGCGAGGCCGCGCACGCCAAGATCGTGAAGGGCATGAACACGCTCGCCGACGCGGTGCGCATCACCCTCGGCCCCAAGTCGCGCACGGTGATCCTCGAGCGCGCTTACGGCGCGCCGACCGTGATCAACTCGGGCGTGATCGTGGCGAAGGAGATCGAGCTCAAGGACCGCTTCGAGAACATGGGCGCGCAGATGGTGCGCGAGGTCGCCGCCAAGACCTCGGAGGTGGCCGGCGACGGCACCACCACTGCCACCGTGATCGCGGCGGGCATCGTCACCGAGGGCCTGAAATACGTCGCGGCGGGAATGAACCCGATGGATCTCAAGCGCGGCATCGACCGTGCGGTCGAAGCGCTCGTCGCCGAGCTGAAGGCGCTCGCCAAGCCCTGCGCCGAACGCACGGCGATCGCGCAGGTGGCGGCGATCTCGGCCAACAACGACGCCTCGATCGGCGGCCTCATCGCCGACGCGATGGAGAAGGTCGGCAAGGAAGGCGTCATCACGGTCGAGGACGGCAAGGGGCTCGCCAACGAGCTCGAGGTGGTCGAGGGCATGCAGTTCGACCGCGGCTTCCTCTCGCCGTACTTCATCAACAACCCCGAGAAGCAGCGCGTGGTGCTCGAGGACGTCGACGTGTTGCTGCACGACAAGAAGATCTCGGGCATCCGCGAGCTGCTGCCGATGCTCGAGCACGTCGCCAAGACCGGCAAGCAGCTGCTCGTCGTCGCCGAGGAAGTCGAGGGCGAGGCGCTCGCCACGCTGGTCGTGAACACGCTGCGCGGCGTGATCAAGTCCTGCGCGGTGAAGGCGCCGGGCTTCGGCGACCGCAGGAAGGCGATGCTCGAGGACATCGCGGTCCTCACGGGCGGCACGGTGATCGCCGAGGAGAAGGGGCTGACGCTCGAAAAGGCTGCGCCCGAAGACCTCGGCCACGCGAAGCGCATGGTGATCGACAAGGACGACACCACGCTGATCGGCGGCGCGGGCGATCCCAAGGCGATCGCGGCGCGCGTCGCCCAGATCAAGCAGGAGCTCGACGACGCGACGAGCGACTACGACAAGGAGAAGCTGCGCGAGCGCGCGGCGAAGCTCGCCGGTGGTGTCGCGGTCGTGCGCGTGGGCGCGGCGACCGAGACCGAGATGAAGGAGCGCAAGAGCCGCACCGAGGACGCGCTGCACGCCACGCGCGCGGCGGTCGAGGAGGGCGTGCTCGCGGGCGGCGGCGTCGCGCTGCTGCGCGCGCGGCAGAGTCTCACCGCGCTCAAGGGCGAGAACTCCGACCAGGACGCCGGAATCCAGATCGTGCTGCGCGCGATCGAGGAGCCGCTGCGCCAGATCGTGAAGAACGCGGGCGCGGAGCCGGCGGTGGTGCTCGCGCGCGTGCTCGAGGGCGAGGGCGATTTCGGCTTCAACGCCGCGACCAACGAGTACGGCGACCTGGTGAAGATGGGCGTGCTCGACCCGTGCAAGGTGACGCGCACCGCGCTGCAGAACGCGGCGTCGATCGCGAGCCTGATTTTGACCACCGACTGCATGGTGGCGCAGCTCGAGGAGCCGCCGCGCGAGCCGATGGCGCCGATGGAGTAGCGGACGACCCTATAGCGCCAAGGCGACGCGTAGGCCCTCGTCGATCTCGCTCATGACCGACGGCGGCAGGTGTCCCACGCGCTCGGTGAGGAGCGCCTTGTCGATCGTGACGACCTGCGATACGTTGGCGACCGACGGCTTGGACAAGCCCGTGCGGCGCGGTGGCAGCCTCACGTTCCCCGGGGCATCGGCGAGGCGCAGGTTCGAAGTGATGACGACCGCGATCAGGGTGGCGATTCTGCTTTGATTGAAGGCGTTGGCCGAAACGACGAGGACCGGTCGGCGATAGCCGGGACCCGAGCCCGCCGGCTCGGGCAGCGACGCCCACCAGATCTCGCCTCGCCGCGCTACCACTTCGCGGTGCGAAGCGAGCGGGATTGAAGCGTCGCGACGTCCCGGTCGAGCTCGGAACTCTCGCCCTGCGGGCCGTAGATTTCGTTCAGCTGGGCGGTCACCAGGTCCTCGCGGTGCTCTTCGACCAAGCCGGCGAGAGCCCTGGCATAGAGTTCGCTCCGCGACACCCCCAGGCGCGCGGCGAGTCTTTCGGCGGAGCGGAAGACGCGGTCGGGTATGGAAACGGCGGTTTTCATGCCTGGAGTATAACACAAGTTATACCGACCGGCCCGTGCGCTGCCTCGTTCGCGAGCCTAATTCTGACCACCGACTGCATGGTGGCGCAGCTCGAGGAGCCGCCGCGCGAGCCGCTGGCGCCGATGGAGTGAAGCGCCGATTCGGGCGGCTACGCTCGCTCGGACCGGTTGGGGCGGAAGATCGCGTAGTTCCCGTTCGCCTGCGCCACGAGCGCATTGCCGACGTAGAGCTTCGACTCGAGATTCGCGACCGACTTTCCTCGGTTCACCAGCTCGGTCCTGCAAAGTACTTCGCCGGCGGTCACCGGCTTGAAGTAGTTGATCTTGATCTCGATCGTGGCGCAGATCTCGCCCTCGGCGAGCGTCGGGTAGAGCGCGGCACCCATCCCGGTGTCGGCGAGCGCGTAGAGAACCGCGCCGTGGACGACCCCATGGGGATTGAGGTGCTGGCGTGCCACGGTGAGGGACAGCGCGCTCGCGCCCGGTAGGGTCTCCCGAGTGCGCAGGTCCAGCAATTCGGCGAAAGGGTGCTTCATGGGCGCCGATCCACGCTCGGCCCGAAGTAGGCCGCGAAGCGCTCGAGAAACCCGCTCAGCGCCTCGGTAGGCAAATGGTTGATCCCGCCGGCTTCCTGCCTTCCGCCGCCGGTCGGAAATTCGCGGCAGAGGGCCGCGGCGCTCGCGGCATGGCCGCGCGGGGCGCGCACGCTCACGACGTACCCGCCCGCCGTTCGCGGCGTGAGCACGGCGTGCGCGCGCGCGGGCTGCGCGGCGCTCAAGCGGTTGGCGAAATCGCCGCTCACGCGCCGGCTCCACGCCGCATCCGGCATCACGCGCGCGCTCGCCCAGGCGAGATCGAGCTGCGGTGGGACCTGCTGCGCGAGCCTCTGGTCGTCGCGCCGCCGCTCGGCGAGCTCCTTGAGGCGCGGCTCGGCCGCGAGGCAGGCGAAGGGATCCGCGTAGGGCGCGATGAGGCGATAGAGGTAGGGCGGCGGCAGGAGCGCGTCGGATTCGGCTTCGCCGTATGCGTTGTAGTTGATGGCTTCGCCGAGCTCGCGCAGCGCCTCGAGCCTGGCGCGGTCGAGCGAAAGAGGCGCGGCGAGGCGCAGCCCGGTCTCGGGCAGCCCGTCGCCGAAGGCCGCCACCACGGCCCACGCGCGGTAGCGCCCGTCGAGGTAGCGATCGACCAGCAGGCTGGTGCACACGCCGGCCTGCTGCTCGATGTGCGCCTCGAGCGCGGGATGCGAAGGAATTGCACCGGCGTAATGGTGGTCGAAGTAGCGCACGCGCGCGCCGCCCGCGAGCAGCCGCTCGAGCGCTGCCCGGTTCGCGTCGAGCGAGATGTCGCACACCGTGACGAGGTCGCCCGGTGCGGCCCGCACCCGCTCGAGCAGCGCGATGTCGCGCTTCATTCCGGTCACGAGCGTCGCCTCGGCGCGCTCGGCGAGGCGCAGCTGGTGCAGCGCGCACAGGCCGTCCGCGTCGCCGTTCGCGACGTCGATGCGCTTCACGGCCTTGCTCCGAGCCGCTCGGCGAGCCGTGCAGCGGCGGTTTCGGTCCGTCCCGCCTCTACGATCACGGTGGCGGCGAGCTCCTCCGCGTCGAGCGGCTCCTCGGAGGCGAGCTGGCGCTCGAGCACGGTCACGCCGGCTTCCGACGCGTCGCGAGCTTCGCGCTCGCGGGCGGCGACGCGCTCGCGCAGCTGCTCGGCGGGCGCGCGGCAGGAGACGATCGCGAACGGCACGTCGAGCTCACGAGCGAGAGTGCGGAACGCCGCTCGCTCGGCGTGCTTGAGGAAGGTGGCGTCGACGATCGCGCTCCACCCCGCTTCGAGGACGACGCGCGCGAGCCCGCCGAGCCGCTCGTAGGTGCGCCGCGAGGCGTCCGCGCCGTAGATGCCGCCGCCGAGCGCGCTTGCCGTGCGCGCCTCGACGGCGAGCCCGTGCAGGCGCTTGCGCTCGATGTCGGAGCGCACGCGGATCGCGCCGAGCGTCTCGAGCAGATCCTGCGCCACCGTGGTCTTGCCCGAGCCCGAGACGCCGTGCATCAGCACGAGCGCCGGCGCGCGCGGCGCGCTGAGCGTCTCGGCGAGCTCGAGGTAGCCGTGGAATTCCGCCTCGATCTTGCGCCGCGGCTCGTCCGCGAGCCCTTCCCGGCGGATGCAGGCGACCTTCGCGCGCACCATGGCGCGGTACACGAGGTAGTGGGAGAGCACCGTGACGCCCTCGTAGTCCCCGGCGATCTCGAGGTAGCGGTTCAGGCAGCGCCACGCAAGGCGCGGCAGGCGGTGATCGAGCAGGTCCATCACCAGGAAGGCGAGCTCGCTCATCACGTCGTTCCAGCGCAGCTCGGCGCTGAACTCGATGCAGTCGAAGGGCGTGGGCTCGCCGCCGATCAGCGCGATGTTGCCGAGGTGCAGGTCGCCGTGGCATTCGCGCACGCGCTCTTGCGCCTGGCGCGCGGCGAACACGGGCGCAAGGCGCGCGAGGCCGCGCTCGGTCCAATGCCGCAGGCGCTCGAGGCGCCCGACCTCGGGCGAGTCGCCGAGCAGCGCCTCGGTCTGGTCGAAGTTGGCGAGTGCCTGGGCGGCGACCGCGGCGGGGGTGCCAAACTCGCTCTTCGGCGGCGCGCTTTCGACGGACGCGTGGAACTGCGCGATGCGCTCGGCGAGCCGGTCGACGAGCGCCGCCTCGAGCGCGCCGCGCTTCGCCATGCGGTCGAGCAGCGCCTCCTGCGCGAAGCGGCGCATCTTCACGGCGTACTCGATCGCCGGCCCCGCGCCGCCGAGCGCCGGGTCGGTCTCGCTCCCGGTGAGCGCCACGACCTCGAGGTAGAGCTGCGGCGCGGTGCGGCGGTTGAGCCGCAGCTCATCCTCGCAGAAGTGGCGGCGCTTCTCGAGCGAGCCGAAATCGAGGAAGCCGAGGTCCACCGCCTTCTTGATCTTGTAGGCGAAATCGCCCGCGAGCAGCACCCAGGAGATGTGCGTCTCGAGCCGCTCGACCCGCTCGACCGGGTGCGGATAGCGCCCGGGGTCGGCGAGCGCGGCCACCAGCCGCGCCTGGCGCGCGCGCTGCTCGGCGAGCGTGGTCTCCGTGCTCATGCCCGCGAGCTTACCGCGAGCGCGCGGCGATACACTTCGACGGTGGCGCGCGCCGCCGGCCCCCAGCTCCAGTCGCGCGCCATGCCGTTCAGCTGCAGGAAGCGCCAGGTCTCGGGCTGGCGGTAGGCGTCGAGCGCGCGCTTCACCGCCGCGCGCAGCGCCGCGCGCGTCGGCGCCTCGAACGTGAAGCCGGTCGCCGTTCCGGCGCGCAGATTGGCCTCGCTCGCGTCGACGACCGAGTCGGCGAGCCCGCCGGTGCGCCGCGCCACCGGCGGCGTGCCGTAGCGCATGCTGTAGAGCTGATTGAGGCCGCAGGGCTCGAAGCGCGAGGGCATCAGGAACAGGTCGGCGCCGGCTTCGATGCGGTGCGCCAGGGTCTCGTCGAAGCCGATGCGCACCGCAATTGCGCGCGGGTAGCCCGCCGCCAGCGCGCGCAGGGCGTTCTCGAGCTTCGCCTCGCCCTGGCCGAGCACCACGAGCTGAGCGCGCGCGCGCACCAGCATCGGCGCGATCCCGGGCACGAGGTCGACGCCCTTCTGCTCGACCAGGCGCGAGACCATCCCGAGCAGCGGCGCCTCTGAGGACTGCGGCAGCCCCAGCGCGCGCTGCAGCGCGGTCTTGTTCAGCCGCTTGCGCTCGAGGTGCGCGCCGTCGTAGGGCGCGGCGAGATGCGCGTCGCGCGACGGGTCCCAGACGCCGGTGTCGATGCCGTTCAGGATCCCGGTGAGGTCCTGTGCGCGCCGCCGCAGCAGGCCCTCCAGGCCGAAGCCGAGCTGCGGCGTCAGGATCTCGCGCGCGTAAGTCGGGCTCACGGTGGTGAGCTGGCCGGCGTAGTGCAGCCCCGCCTTGAGAAACGAGATCTTGCCGTAGTACTCGAGCCCTTCGATCCGGAACGCGGCCTCGGGCAGGGCGAGCGCCGCAAGGCGGCTCGCCGGAAACAGACCCTGGTAGGCGAGATTGTGGACGGTCATCGCGGTCGCCGCGCGCGGACCGGCCGTGAACGCGAGGTAGGCGGGCGCGAGGCCGCTCTGCCAGTCGTTGCAGTGAACGACGTCGGGCTTCCAGTCGAGCGGGCTCGCGGCGCTGCCGAGCAGCGCGGCTACGCGCGAGAGCAGCCCGAAGCGCAGGTCGTTGTCCGGCCAGTCGACGCCCTCCGGGGATTGGTACGCGCTGCCCGGCCGGCCGTAACAGGCGTCGCACTCGATCAGGTAGAGGGGCACGGCGCCGTGCGCTTCGAGGAGCTGGCTGGCGGGCAGCTCGCCGCCCGGCGCATGGATCGCGGCCACCGGCGCCGCCTTGAGCGCGGCGCGCAGCGCCGGGTAAGCGGGCACGAGCACGCGCACATCGACGCCTTCGCGTGCGAGCGCCGCGGGCAGCTCGCGCGCCACCTCGCCCAGCCCGCCCGCCTTCACCCACGGCGAGAGCTCGGGCGTCACGTACAGCACGCGCAGCGGCTGCGTCATCGAGCCGGTGCGACCGCGTGCACGCGGCACGGCGAACCCGGCCCGCTCAGAGCCAGATCATCATGCCCATCTCGAACGGGTGCGTGAGCTGGTCGTGGCACGGGTAGGCGCGGATGCGGTACTCGATGCGCCCGCATTGCTCGGGCGCGAGATCGAGCGAATAAAGGTGCTCGCCCGACTCGGGCAGCGCGCGCTCGCACGCGAGCTGCCCGCGCTCCAGGCTCTGGCTGGCGAGCTCGGTGCCGGGCCGCGCGAGCAGCACCTCGACTGCGAGGTCCTCCGGCGCGAGCCCGTTCAGCTTGGCGGCGACCGCGATGCGCACGGCGCCCCCGTGGTCGATGCGCGTAACCGGCTGGTCGACCCGGCGCAGGCTGACGCCCGCCCACCCCTGCCGCACCTTCGCCTTCCATGCCGCGATCGTGCGCGCCGCCTCGAAGCCGTTCCGGCTGAGCTCGCGCCACTGGCGGATCGCGGGTGCGTAGCAGTGCCCGGCGTACTCGGAGAGCATGCGCACCGACGAGAAGCGCGGCGTGAGCGAGGCGATCGACTCCTTCGCCATCGCCACCCAGCCCGGCGAGTAGCCCGCCGGGCCGACGGCGTAGTACAGCGGGATCACCTGGTCCTGCAGCAGCTCGTAGAGGGTGCGCGCCTCCTCCTCGTCGCGGCGGGGTGCGTCGAGCGCGCTCGAGGCGGGCTTGATCGCCCAGCCGTTCTTGCCGTTGTAGCCCTCGCCCCACCAGCCGTCGAGCACCGAGAGGTTGATCACCCCGTTGACGCCCGCCTTTATTCCCGAGGTGCCCGAGGCCTCCATGGGATACACGGGGTTGTTCATCCACACGTCGACGCCGGTGACCAGCCGGCGGGCGAGCCGCAGGTCGTAGCCCTCGACCAGCAGGATGCGCGACTCGAACTCGGGCATGCGCGCCACTTCCGCGATGCGCCGGATCAGGTCCTGGCCCGGCTGGTCGGCCGGGTGCGCCTTGCCGGCGAAGATGAACACCACCTGCCGCCGCGGGTCGCCCATGATCTCGCGCAGCCAGGCGAGGTTGCGGAACAGCAGCGTGGCGCGCTTGTAGGTGGCGAAGCGGCGCGCGAAGCCGATCGTGAGGATGTTCGGGTTCTCCGGATCGGCGAGCTTGAGGATGCGGTCGAGGTGCGCCTCGGAGCCCTGGTTGCGCGCGTGCTGCTCGCGGATGCGGTAGCGCACCAGGTGCAGCATCTGCGACTTCAGGCTCTGGTGCACGCTCCAGAACTGCGGATCCGGGATGTGGCGCACGCGCAGCCAGTGCTCCGCGTCGGTGAGGCGCTGCGTCCAGCCCACGCCGATGTGCTCGTCGAACAGGTCGTGCCAGGCGTCGGCCAGGAAGGTCGAGACGTGCACGCCGTTGGTGATGTGGCGCACCGGATTCTCGTCGGGTTCGATCTGCGGCCACAGCTCGGCGCAGACGCGCGAGGACACCTGCTCGTGGATGCGCGACACGCCGTTCTGGTGGCGCGAGCCGCGCACCGCCAGCGCGGTGAGGTTGAAGTCCTGCGTCGAGTCCGCGTGCCCGATGGCGAGCGCGGCGTCGAGGTGGCCGGCCAGCTCGGGGCAGGCGCTCGCGAGGTACTGGCGCACCAGGTCCTCGGGAAAATGGTCGTGGCCAGCCGGCACCGGGGTGTGCGTCGTGAACACGGTGTTCGCCGCGACCGCCTCGAGCGCGGCGTCGAACCCCAGGCCGCCCGCCATCAGCGCGCGGATGCGCTCGAGCACCACGAACGCGGGGTGGCCCTCGTTCAGGTGCCAGCAGACGGGCGCCACGCCCAGCTCGGCGAGCGCGCGCATGCCGCCGACGCCGAGCACGATTTCCTGCTCGAGCCGCGTGCCCTGGTTGCCGACGTAGAGCTGGTGGGTGATGTAGCGGTCGCGCTCGCTGTTCTCCTCGATGTCGGTGTCGAGCAGGTAGAGCTGCACGTGGCCGATGCGCGCCCGCCAGACCTTGATCTGCAGCGCGCCGCCGGGCATGCCGAGCGCGATGCGCAGCTCACGGCCGTCGGCGCGCAGCACCGGCACGATCGGCAGCAGGTCGAAGTCCGTGTCCGCGTACGCCGCGTGCTGGCGCCCCTCGGCGTCGATCGTCTGCTGGAAGTAGCCGTGCCGGTAGAGCAGCCCGACGCCGACGAACGGCAGCCCCATGTCGCTCGCTGTCTTGCAATGGTCGCCCGCGAGGATCCCGAGCCCGCCCGAGTAGATCGGCAGGCTCTCGTGCAGCCCGAACTCGGCGCAGAAATAGGCCACGACGTCGCCCGCCTCGAGCTGCGTGACCCCGCGCGGCGGCTCGCCGTGATAGGTGTCGTAGGCCGACAGCACGCGGTGAAACGCGCTGAGGAACGCGGGATCGCTCGCGGCCCGCTCGAGGTGCGTCTGGTCGATCGTGCGCAGGAACGCCTTGGGGCTGTGGCCGGCTGCCGCCCACAGCGCGGGGTGCAGGCGCGCGAACAGCGCGCGCGTGGCGCGATTCCAGCTGTACCACAGGTCGTTCGACAGCTCGTCGAGCCGTTGCAGGGGCGGCGGCAGCAGCGGCCGCACGTCGAGACGATAGGGAGTTCCGCGCATGGGATCGGTTCAGGAGCGGCGGGCGCGCCGCGGCCGCGGCGCGCCCGCGAGCGCGCCATCTTACCACCCGGGACGAGCGTGCTAGCGCACGTGATGCACGCGCTGGCCGAGCATCACCGGCGTGACCAGCGTCACGCCGTGCTCGGTGACGTGGAAGCGCCTGCGGTCCTCGTCGTGATCGAGCCCGATCACCATGCCGGGCGGGATCCGGCAGCGCCGGTCGATGATGGTGCGCTTGAGCACGGCGCCCTGGCCGACGTCGACCTCGGGCAGCACCACCGAGTCCTCGACGCGCGCGTAATTGTCGACGCGCACGCTCGAGAACAGCAGCGACCGGCGCACCGTCGCGCCGCTGATGATGCAGCCTCCGGAGACCATGGAATCGACCGCCATGCCGCGCCGGCCGTCGTCGTCGAACACGAACTTCGCCGGCGGCAGCTGCTCCTGAAAGGTCCAGATCGGCCACTCGGTGTCGTACAGGTTCAGCTCGGGCTCGACCTTCGTGAGCTCCATGTTCGATTCCCAGTACGCGTCGAGCGTTCCGACGTCGCGCCAGTAAGGCTTGCCGTTCGCCATTCCGACGCAGCTCTCGCCGAAGCGGTGCGCGAACACCCGGTAGCGAGGCACGACGTAGGGGATCACGTCCCTGCCGAAGTCGTGGCTCGAGCTCGGCTCGTCGGCATCGCGCACGAGCTGCTCGAACAGGAAGCCGGCGTTGAACACGTACACGCCCATGCTCGCGAGCGCGCGGTCGGTCCTTGCCGGGATCGGCTCCGGCCGGTCCGGCTTCTCCATGAAGGCGGTGACGCGGTCCTCGGCGTCGACGCGCATCACCCCGAACGCGCTCGCGTCGCGCAGCGGCACCTCGAGGCAGGCGACCGTGACGTCGGCGCCCTTCGCCGCGTGGTAGGCGAGCAGCCGCCCGTAGTCCATCTTGTAGACGTGGTCGCCCGAGAGCACCAGCACGAACTCGCAGCCGTCGCGCCGCAGGATGTCGAGGTTCTGGTACACGGCGTCGGCGGTGCCGC
>JAKALD010000261.1 GCA_021813275.1 Pseudomonadota bacterium
GTTGAAGCTCATCGAGGGCACCATCGCCTCGGTGCCGCCGCAGGGCGGGCGCAAGCACCCCAACCAGGACTTCGTGCAGGTCGACACGACCAACATCCTGTTCGTGTGCGGCGGCGCGTTCGACGGCCTGGAGAAGATCGTGCGCAACCGCACCGAGAAGACCGGAATCGGCTTCGGCGCGGAGATGCGCAGCCCGAGGGATTCGAAGGCGAACTACGACCTGCTGAAGAGCGTCGAGCCCGAGGACCTGATCAAGTACGGCCTGATCCCGGAATTCGTCGGCCGACTGCCGGTGACCGCGACCCTCGAGGAGCTCGACGAGGGCGCGCTCATCCAGATCCTCACCGAGCCGAAGAACGCGCTCACCAAGCAGTACCAGCGGCTGTTCCTGATGGAGGGCGTCGAGCTCGAGCTGCGTCCCGCGGCGCTCGCCGCCGTGGCGCGCAAGGCGCTCGCCCGCAAGACCGGCGCGCGCGGGCTGCGCTCCATTCTCGAGCAGGTGCTGCTCGACACCATGTACGAGCTGCCGACGCTCGAGAACGTGAGCAAGGTGGTGGTCGACGAGCAGGTGATCACGGCCGACGGCAAGCCGCTGCTGATCTACTCCGAGCAGCACAAGGTCGCGGGCAGCAGCGCTTAGCAGGAACCGGCGCAGCGCCGCGGCATCCAATCCTCCGGGCGCCGATCGTCAGGAACGTCAATTCCGGCAGTTTTTTCGCGTTGCGGCGCCCGGCGTCCGCGTGTAGGCTAGCCCCGACGGAAGGTGCCACGCGGCGCACGCGCCGCGGCGCGCAGCCCGTTGATTTCCGGCCGGGAGGCCGCATTTAGCAAGCATTCACGCCTTAGAGGCCCGCAATGTCCGAGCAAGAGAAAGTCCCCGGCTCCGCCCAGTACCCGCTGCTCCCGCTGCGCGACGTGGTGGTGTTCCCCCACATGGTGATCCCGCTGTTCGTCGGGCGGCCGAAATCGATCAAGGCGATGGAGACGGCGATGGAGGCCGGCAAGTCGATCCTGCTCGTGGCGCAGAAATCCGCCGCCAAGGACGACCCCGGGCCGGAAGACATGTACGCGATCGGCTGCGTCTCGAGCATCCTGCAGATGCTGAAGCTCCCCGACGGCACGGTGAAGGTGCTGGTCGAGGGCGGCAGCCGTGTGCGCATCGCCGAGGTGATCGACCTGCGCACCCACTGGGTGGCCGAGGCCGCCATCGTCGGCGCCGAGCCGGCGCAGCCGCCCGAGATCGAGGCGATGCGCCGCGCGCTGCTCTCGGCCTTCGATCAGTACGTGAAGCTCAACAAGAAGATCCCGCCCGAGATCCTCACCTCGCTGCAGGGCATCGACGAGGCGGGGCGGCTCGCCGACACGGTGGCCGCGCACCTGCCGCTCAAGCTCGAGCAGAAGCAGCAGGTGCTCGAGATGTTCGACGTCAAGCAGCGGCTCGAGCACCTGCTGTCGCAGCTCGAGACCGAGATCGACATCCTGCAGGTCGAGAAGCGCATCCGCGGCCGCGTCAAGCGGCAGATGGAGAAGAGCCAGCGCGAGTACTACCTGAACGAGCAGGTCAAGGCGATCCAGAAGGAGCTCGGCGAGGGCGAGGAGGGCGCCGATCTCGAGGAGATGGAAAAGCGCATCAAGCGCGCGCACATGCCCAAGGAGGCACGCAAGAAGGTCGAGTCGGAGCTGAAGAAGCTCAAGCTGATGTCGCCGATGTCGGCCGAGGCGACCGTGGTGCGCAACTACGTCGAGACCCTGGTCAACCTGCCATGGAGGAAGAAGTCCAAGATCTCCAAGGACATCAAGCTCGCCCAAGAGGTGCTCGACAAGGACCACTACGGCCTGGAGAAAGTGAAGGAGCGCATCGTCGAGTACCTCGCGGTGCAGGGCCGCGTCGACAAGATGAAGGCGCCGATCCTGTGCCTGGTCGGCGCCCCGGGGGTGGGCAAGACCTCGCTCGGCCAGTCGATCGCCAAGGCCACCAACCGCAAGTTCGTGCGCATGTCGCTCGGCGGCGTGCGCGACGAGGCCGAGATCCGCGGCCACCGGCGCACCTACATCGGCTCGATGCCGGGCAAAATCCTGCAGAACATCACGAAGGTGGGCGTCAAGAACCCGCTGTTCCTGCTCGACGAGGTCGACAAGATGGGCATGGACTGGCGCGGCGACCCGTCGTCGGCCCTGCTCGAGGTGCTCGACCCCGAGCAGAACCACACCTTCGTCGACCACTATGTCGAGGTCGAGTACGACCTGTCGGAGGTGATGTTCGTCGCGACGGCGAACACGCTCAACATCCCGCCGGCGCTCGCCGACCGCATGGAGGTGATCCGGCTATCGGGCTACACCGAGGACGAGAAGCTGAACATCGCCACTCGCTACCTGCTGCCCAAGCAGATGAAGAACAACGGGCTCGCGGAGGGCGAGCTGACGGTGAGCGCCAGCGCGATTCGCGATATCGTGCGCTACTACACGCGCGAGGCGGGCGTACGGGGGCTCGAGCGCGAGATCTCGAAGATCTGCCGCAAGGCGGTCAAGGAGCTGATGACCGAGAAGAAGGAAGCCGACGGCAAGGCGAGGCGCATCACGGTCGCGCCGCGCAACCTCGACAAGTTCCTCGGGGTGCGCCGCTACACGTTCGGCATGGCGGAGAAGCAGAATCAGGTCGGGCAGGTGACCGGGCTCGCCTGGACCGAAGTCGGAGGCGAGCTGCTCACGATCGAGACGGTGACCATGCCCGGCAAGGGCAAGACGATCACCACCGGCAAGCTGGGCGAGGTGATGCAGGAGTCGATCCAGGCCGCGCTCTCGGTGGTGCGCAACCGCTCGCGCAGGCTCGGCGTTCCGGAGGACTTCTACCAAAAGAACGACATCCACATCCACCTACCGGAGGGCGCCACGCCGAAGGACGGCCCGAGCGCCGGCATCGGCATCGTCACCGCGATGGTCTCGGTGCTCACCGGGATCCCGGTGCGCGCCGACGTGGCGATGACCGGCGAGATCACGCTGCGCGGCGAAGTGCTGCCGATCGGCGGGCTCAAGGAGAAGCTGCTCGCGGCGCACCGCGGCGGCATCAAGAAGGTCCTCATCCCCGAGGAGAACGTGAAGGACCTCGCCGAGATCCCGGAGAACATCAAGGGCCGGCTCGAGATCGTTCCGGTCAAGTGGATCGACAAGGTGCTCGCGATCGCGCTCGAGCGCCAGCCAGAGCCGCTGCCCGAGCCGGTCGCGGTCGGCGCGCTGCCACCCGCCGAGGGCGAGCAGACCGGGCCGGCGGTCACCACACATTAAGAGCGACGTTGCCTTGCTCCGCGGCGGTGCCGCGGGGCAAGGCGTGACGCCTGGGAAAAGCGCAGCGAGCAGGTGCTCGCAAGGAGGGGCAGTGAACAAAGCGGACATGATCGAGCACATCGCCCAGGCGGCGGAAATCTCGAAGTCGGCCGCCGAGCGCGCGGTCGACGCGATGGTCGGGGCGATCAAGTCGAGCCTGAAGAAGGGCAACAGCGTGACGCTGGTGGGGTTCGGAACGTTTTACGCTGGCAAGCGCGCCGCACGCGTCGGGCGCAACCCGCAGACCGGCGCCGAGATCAGGATCGAGGCCGCCCAGGTGCCGAAGTTCCGCGCCGGCAAGGCCCTCAAGGACGCGCTAAACTAGCGCGCCCCTTGCGCGGGTCGCGATGCGCCCCGGGTGATGTCGGAGGGTGCTTAGCTCAGCGGTAGAGCGTCGCCCTTACAAGGCGAATGTCGGGAGTTCGACCCTCTCAGCACCCACCAGGACGTTTTCGCTCGACCTGAGCTGCGCCGCGGCGCTGCAGTTCACGGTCGCTTCCGGAGCCGGTTGACGCAGGTCAACGGCGCGCCCGCCAGCCCCGCTAGGCTGGCGGGACCATGCAGCGCCCGGTCCCGACCCTCCCGCCGCACGTCTTCGCCTACGTCTGGCGCAGCACCCGGGCGCACCAGGTCACCCTCGCGCTACTCTCGGTGCTGGTGTTCGCGCTGAGCGCGCTGCCGCTCGAGCTGCAGCGGCGCATCGTCAACGACGCGCCCCACAAGGGCACGCTCGACACGATCGTGTGGCTGGCGCTCGCCTACGCGGGGATCGCGCTCCTCGAGGGCGCGATCAAGCTAGGCCTCAACGTCTACCGCGGCTGGGTGAGCGGCAACGCCGTGCGGCACCTCGAGACCACGCACCGGCTCGCCGCGCCGCCCGCCAGCCTGCACCCGCCGCCCGAGGCCGAGGGCCTCGAGGTCTCGATGGTGCTCGCCGAGGCCGAGCCGATCGGGTTGTTCGTCGGCAGCAGCGTGTCCGAACCGATCCTGCAGGGCGGCATCCTGCTCAGCGTGTTCGGCTACATGTTCTACATCGAGCCCCTGATGGCGGCGTTCAACCTGCTGGTGTTCTCGCCGCAGCTGGTGTTCGTGCCGCTGATGCAGCGCGCGATCACGCGGCGCGCGGGCGAGCGCATCCGCACGCTGCGCGAGGTGAGCGGCGCGATCGTCGCCGATGCGGGGGCGAGCCGCCGCGGCGCGGCGCGGCAGTCGGCGCGCATCGACCACGTCTTGGAGCTCGACATGGGGCTCTACAAGGTGAAATTCTCGATGAACTTCCTCATGAACGTGGTGCACCACCTCGGGGTCGCGAGCGCCCTCGGCGTGGGCGGCTGGCTCGCGGTCACCGGGCACATCGAGGTCGGGACGGTGGTCGCGTTCGTCTCGGGGCTGGACAAGGTGAACGACCCGTGGGGCGACGTGGTCAACTGGTATCGCGAGATGACGGTGGTCGCAACCAAGTACCGCCTGCTGGTCGGCGCGCTCGCGACGCTGGCGGGCACGGCTTCCGGGCGAAGGCTGCAGGGGCAGGCGCGGTAGGCGCCGGGCGGCCGCCCGCGGCGCGGAAACTCGGGTAAAATCCGCCCTCTGCAAGCGGTTCGCCCGCGCACGGAGTGGTAGTTCAGTTGGTTAGAATACCGGCCTGTCACGCCGGGGGTCGCGGGTTCGAGTCCCGTCCACTCCGCCAGATATCCAGAGGGGGGCGAAGCGGTGGCCCTCCCGACAAGAGGGCCCGGCGGGGCCCTTTTTCTTAGACTGCGGCGCAGGC
>JAKALD010000262.1 GCA_021813275.1 Pseudomonadota bacterium
CGTCCTTCGCAGGTTCACCGGCGGTGACCACATTCACCGCCGCGGTTTCGCCGCATTTTGCGCAGCCCCCGGACGGGCTGCGCAAAAAGCGGAGATCGTATAAAACCCGGCAAGCGTCGGACTATGCCGGCAGCGGCCTGCCGCGCGTTTCGGGCACGAACGGCGCGACCAGCAGGCCGAGGATGTAGATCATGCCGAGCGCCACCGCCACGCTCGACACGCCGTGCAGCGCGTGGATCAGCACGCCGGCGAAGATCGGGCCGAGGAAGGCGACGAAGCGCGAGACGTTGAACACGAACGCCGAGGCGGTCGCGCGCACGTTGGTGGCGAACAGCTCGGGCAGGTAGATCGCGAACCAGGCGAAGCCGCCCAGGGTGAAGAAGCCGTTCACCAGGCTCGCGGCGAGCGCCGCGTGCAGCGTGTGGCTCCACACGTACACCGCCGGGGTCAAGACGAGGCTGCCGACGAACAGGAAGGCGAGATAGACGCGCCGCCCCATCGCGTCGGCGAGAAAGCCCGAAGCGAGATAGCCGACGATCGCGCCGGCGTTGTACACGATGCCGGCAACGCTGCCCCAATGCGCGGCATCCAGTCCCGCGGCCTTCGCGATTCCGCCGACGTAGCCCGGAATCCAGGTCGCCACGCCCCACCAGCCGAGCGTTGTCGCGAGCGACATCCCGAGCCCGAGAAGCACGCGGCGCCGTCCCTCGGCATCCTCGAACAGCTGCAGCAGGGTGAACGGGCGCTTCGCCTTGCCCTCTTCCGCGCTCGCCGCCTCGGTCACGTCCCAGCGCTTCGCCTTGATCGTCTCCACCCAGCGCGCCGACTCGTCGATGCTTCTCCGGATGTAGAACACGAGCACCGCCGGGAAGATGCCGATGCCGAACATCCAGCGCCAGGCATCCGGCCCCATCGGGCGCAGCACGTACCAGGCGCCCGCGGCGATGAACGCGCCGAACCCGAAGCCGGACTGCAGGAACCCGGCGCCCTTCGGCCGCGCCTCGTTCGGCCAGGCCTCGGCGAGCAGCGTGTTCCCGGTGCTCCACTCGCTGCCGATGAACAGCCCCGTGAGGAAGCGCAGCGCGATCAGCATCCCGATGTTTGTGCTGAACGCGGTGAGCCCGGTGAACGCCGCGTAGCCGACGATCGAGATGAGCATCATGCGCTTGCGGCCGACGTAGTCGGCGACGATGCCGCCGATCGTTCCGCCGGCGGCCCAGCCGAGCAGCGTCAAGCCGATCGCGAGGCCGGCGTACTCCGGCAGCCGCGCGTGCTGCTCCACCGGCAGCAGCGCGAGCAGCGCCGGGCCGAGCACGCTGATGAGCGCGTAGGTCTCGTAGCCGTCGAAAATCCAGCCCAGAAAGCTCGCGGTGAGGATCTTCCAGTGCCCGGGCGTCAGGCTCGCATGCCAGCTTCCCGGTTGCCGCCCAACCGCCTGCCTCATTGCCTCACCCTCCCCTTGTCTCCGATCCGCAGCCCCCCTGCGGACACGCGCGCCTCGGGCGTGCGCATGCGCCAGTATCGACGCAACGGGCGCGTGCTGCCTTGCGTTCGTCTGACGGCGGCGCGGCCGGCGATCAGGCGCTCCGCGAGGCGAGCAGCGCGCGCAGCGCGACCGGCGTCACGATGCGAAACGGCAGCGGCCGGGTCCGGCGCCGCGCGAGCTCGAGCAGCGCGCGGTCCTTGGTGACGAGCGCGTCGGCGCGCGCCGCGAGCGCGAGCTGGAGGAATTTCTGGTCGTGGGGATCGCGGCAGGCGGGCAGCGCTCCGGCGGGCGCCGCGCCTTGCGCGAGCCTGTGCGCCACGCGCCGGCACTCGGCGAGGCGCGCGGCCTGCGCTCCTTCGGCGAGCGTCCACTTGCCGAGCGGCCGCGCGAGCACGCGCTCGAGCTCCGCCTCGCAGGCCGCGTCGATGGTCACCTCGGCCGCGCCGGAGGCGACCGCGGTCCTGAGCGGCGCGACGGCCGGGTCGTCGAACACCAGCCAGTCGAGCCAGACGTTGGTGTCGAGGGCAAGGCGCAGGCTCATGCTCGCGAGGGTACCGCAGGCTCGGGTATGCTCTGCGCCTTCCACACGCACCGGGGGAGGGCACATGAGCGTCGTCGTCAACCATGCCAAGCGCCAGCTGCGCGAGGGCAAGCTCGCGATCGGCCTGGGGCTGCGCCAGGCGCGCACCGTGGACAGCGCGCAGATGCTCAAGACCTGCGGCTTCGACTGGGCGTTCATCGACTGCGAGCACAACTCGATGGACGTGGACACCGCCGCGCAGATCGCCGCCGCCTCGCTCGCGGTGGGCATCACGCCGATCGCTCGCGTGCCGAGCCACGAGCACTATCACGCCACGCGGCTGCTCGACAACGGCGCGCAGGGCGTGGTGGTGCCGCACGTCGACTCGGCCGACGAGGCGCGCCGCATCGCGAGCTTCTGCCGCTTCCCGCCCGCCGGGCACCGCTCGATGGGCGGCGGGCTGCAGCAGATCGGCTTCGCGCCGATGCCGGTCGCCGACGCCGCGCGCGCGGTGAACGAGGAGACGCTCGTGGTGCTGATGATCGAGTCGCCGCAAGGCGTCGAGCACTGCGACGCGATTGCCGCGGTGCCCGGCGTGGACGCGCTGCTCATCGGCACCAACGACCTGTGCTTCGAGATGGGCATCCCCGGGCAGTTCCACGACGCACGCGTGGTTGACGCCTACAAGCGCGTGATCGGCGCCTGCCGCAAGCACGGCAAGTTCGCGGGCATGGGCGGCCTGTACACGGCCGAGATGTTCGAGCGCTTCGTCGGCATGGGCGTGCAGCTCGTGCTCGCCGGCTCGGATTTTTCCCTGCTCATGCAGGCGGGAGCCGCGCGCGCGAAGCTCGTGCGCGGCTACGAGGCGGGCTGAGCGCGCGCCGCAGGACCATCCACCCAACGCAGGAGACACGTCATGCCGAAAGGCTATCTGGTGGTGTGCTACCGCTCGGTCAAGGACCCGGTGAAGCTCAGCGCGTACGCGAAGGCGGCGGGCCCGGTGATGGCCGCCGCGGGCGGGCGCTTCCTCGTGCGCGGCATGGCGATGAAGACCTACGAGGCGGGCATCGCGCAGCGCACGGTGGTGATCGAGTTCGACAGCGTGGAGCGGGCGATCGCCGCCTTCGAGAGCGCGCCCTACCAGGCCGCGCTCAAGGTGCTCGGCGACGCCGCGGTGCGCGACATCCGCGTCGTCGAGGGCGCCTGATGGTCGAGCCGCCGCAGCTCGACCTCGAGCGGCTGCGCGGCTGGGTCGGGCGCGAGGAGAGCGCCGAGGACCGCTGCGACGCGGCGCGCGTGCGCCAGCTCGCGGCGAGCTTCGACATGGACACTGCGCCGTGGCGCGACGGCGCGGAGCTCCCGCCGCTGTGGCACTGGATCTTCACCGCGCCGGTCACGCCGCTCGGCGCAGTCGGCCCCGACGGCCACGCGGCGCGCGGCGGCTTCCTTCCGCCGGTGCCGCTCGCGCGGCGCATGTGGGCCGGCAGCCGCCTGCGCTGGCAGCGCCTGCCGCGCCTGGGCGAGCCGCTGCGCCGCGCCTCGCGGGTGGAGTCGGTCGAGCTCAAGCACGGCAAGAGCGGCGCGCTGGTATTCGTCAAGGTCGCGCACGAGCTGCGCAGCGGCGAAGCGCCGCTCCTCTCCGAGGAGCAGGACATCGTGTACCGCGACGCGCCGCTCGGCGCACGCCCGGCGCCGAACCCGCCCGCCGCGCCCCCCGTGTGGCGCGACACGCTCGAGGCGGCGAGCGCGCGCACGCCGGCGCGCTGCACGCTGGTGCCCGACGACGTGCTGCTGTTCCGCTACTCCGCGCTCACCTTCAACAGCCACCGCATCCACTACGACCGGCGCCACTGCCTCGAGGCCGAAGGCTACCCGGGGCTCGTGGTGCACGGCCCGCTGATGGCCACTCTCATGGCGACCCTCGCCTGGCTGCAGTCCGGGCGGCGCGCACCCCAGGCCTTTTCGTTCCGCGCGCAGGCTCCGGTGTTCGACGGCGAGGCGATCGAGGTGCATGCCGCGCACGACGGCAAGGCGCTCGCGCGCACCGAGGTGCGCAAGGCCGACGGCAGCGTGGCGATGGCGGGCGAGATGCGCTGGGCCTGAGCGCGGCCCGGTCAGTCGACGATCTTCGCGCGCAGCGCCTTGATGCGCCCGCGCCGCTCCTTCACCTCGAGGCGCCTTTCGCGCGCGGCGCGCGTCGGCCGCGTTGGCTTGCGCTTCTTCGGCACGGCGGCCGCCGCCTCGACGAGCGCGTGCAGCCGCGCGATCGCCTCGGCGCGGTTGAGCTCGAGGCTGCGGTGGCGCTGCGCCTTGATGACGACCACGCCGGTGCGCGTCACGCGCTGATCGCCCAGCCGCAGCAGCCGCTCCTTCACTTCCTCGGCCAGCGAGGAAGCGCGCACGTCGAAGCGCAGGTGCACGGCGTTCGAGACCTTGTTGACGTTCTGCCCGCCGGCACCCTGCGCGCGCACCGCGCTGAGCTCGATCTCGGATTCGGGAATGGCGATGCGGGACTTTGTCCGCGGCATTGTGCGGGTCTCGGTCCGGCCCCCATTATCCGCCGGGCAGGTTCAGGGGAGGCCGGTGATCTTGTGCGTCTGCAGGCTGAGCCGCCAGCGGGGGTGGCGCAGGCAGTACTCGATCGCGCGCGAGGTATTGCGCGCGCGCTCGGGCCCGTCCATCGGCTGCAGGAAGAAGCGCTCGAACGCGAGCCCCTCGTAGGCCTCGGGCTCGGCCCCCGGCTGCGGGTACACGAGCTTCAGCTCGTCGCCCGCGAGCACCGCGAGCTCGGTGCCCGCTTTCGGGCTCACGCAGATCCAGTCGATGCCCGCGGGCAGCGCGACCGTGCCGTTCGTTTCGATTGCGACGCGAAAGCCCTGCCGGTGCAGCGCCTCGACGAGCGCGCGATCGAGCTGCAGGGCGGGCTCGCCGCCGGTGAACACGACGAAGCGGTGCGCCCGCTCGCCCGCGGGCCAGCGATCGAGGATCGCCTGCGCGAGCTCGGCCGCGCTCGCGAACCTGC
>JAKALD010000263.1 GCA_021813275.1 Pseudomonadota bacterium
GCCAGATCCGCGCCACCGTCCACCCCGCCTGCCACGTCTACAAGATGGTGCCGGAGGACGTGATTTACGACGAGACGGTGATGGACGGTAACCGCGTCGCCGTCTCCACCGGCCTGCTGCAGAGCCTCGGCGCGCAGGTGATCGACTACTCGACCTGGTACGATTGCTGCGGCTTCGGCTTCCGCCACATCATCGGCGAGCGCGAGTTCACGCGCTCCTTCGCGATAGACCGCAAGATCCGCGTCGCGGTGGACGAGGCGAAGGCGGACGTGATGATCGGCCACGACACCGGCTGCATCACCACGCTCGACAAGAACCAGTGGATCGGCCGCGCCGTGGACAAGGTCTACGAGTTGCCGGTGATGGCGGACTGCCAGTTCGCGGCGTTGTTGCTGGGGGCGCATCCCTACAAGCTGGCGCAGCTGCATTGGCACGCCTCGCCGTTCGAGAAGCTCCTCGAGAAGCTCGGCATCGACTGGGAAAAGGCGAAGGCCGAGTTCGAATCCTATCTCAAGGAGGTCGCGGCCGGACGCGGCGAGAATCTCTACGATCCGCGGCGCGCCATCACCTCGGGCCCCGGCTACGTGCCGCCGGCCGCACTCACCCAGGGAGGTGCGGAATGAGCGCGCCGGTTCTCGTTGTCGGCGGCGGTCCCGCCGGGCTCTCCGCGGCGCATGCGCTGGCCAGCACCGGCACCAGCGTGGTCCTGGTCGACAAGGCCGATCGCCTCGGCGGCGCGCCGATCCTTTCCGGCTACGCCAAGCTCGTCCCCTCCGGCGAGTGGGCGCGCGACGCCATCGGCGGCATGGTCAGGCGCGTCGAGGAAAACCCGCTGATCACCGTGCACCGCAACGCGCGCATCACCGATTTCTCCGGCGAGCCGGGCAAGTTCCGCGCGCGCACCTCGACCGGCGCGGATCTGGATGTCGCCAGCGCCGTCCTCTGCACCGGCTTCACCCATTTCGATTCCGTCAACAAGCCGGAATGGGGCTTCGGCACCTATCCGGACGTGGTGACGACCACGCAGGTCGAGCAGATGCTGTCGAGCGGTGCCGGCATCCGCTGCCCTTCCGACGGGCGCGAGCCGGAGCGCGTCGCGATCCTGCTCTGCGTCGGCTCGCGCGACCGGCAGATCGGACGGGAGTGGTGCTCCAAGATCTGCTGCACCGTCTCGGCCAACATCGCGATGGAGATCCGCGAGCACCTGCCGAAGTGCAACGTCTACATCTACTACATGGATATCCGCACCTTCGGCCTCTACGAGGACACCTTCTACTGGGAGAGCCAGGAGAAGTGGAAGGTGAAGTACATCAAGGCGCGCATCGCCGAGGTCACCGCCATCGGCGGGCGGCTGCTCGTCAAGGGCGAGGACACGCTGGTGAAGCGGCCGATCACCATCCCGTTCGACCTGGTGGTGCATGCGATCGGCATGGACCCCAACGTCGAAAACCTCGAGATCGCCGCCACCTTCGGCATCCGGCTCGAGAAGCACGGCCACATCCTGAAGGCGCCGACCTACAGCGCCATGAGCGGCACCACGCGGCCGGGCGTGTTCGTCGCCGGCGCCGCCACCGGCCCCGAGACGATCGACGATTCGATCGCGCAGGGCCAGGCAGCGGCGATGGCCGCCCTCGGCATGGCGCACGCCCCGGTCGCCGCGGCGGCGGAGTAATGTTCGGACTGCGCGCCCGCCCGCAGCCGCCGCCCGCACAAGCGGTCGTGCTCGACCTCAGCGGCGCGCGGCTGCGCGCGGCGCTGGCGGACCTCGAGGAATCGGCGGCACCCACCGGCGGCGTCGAGCGCTATGTCACGGCGCTGGTGCTCAAGGCGGCGCTGTTCGACGAGCTGCTGGCCGGCGGGCGCGTGCGCGACCTGGCGGAGCAGGATTTCCTCGACCTCTGCGCCTTCGTCTCGCCGGTGCGCCGGCGTATCGCCGCCTCCATCGCGCGCGAGGGCTTCGCCAACATCCGCCGCCATCTCGTCCGCCTGCTCGACGGCGCGGAGGATGTCGCGACGGCAGATGCCCGCATGGAGGCGTTTGTCGCCGCCTTCCCCGCGGACCGCGAGCACCGCTGGGTGCGCGACCTCGGCGCCGAGATCCTGCACTACACCGCACCCGATCATTATCCCCTGATGACGCGCTGGGTGTGGGATGCGCGCGTCGGCACCGGCGTGCTGCGCGAACTGTGGTACGCCGAGGACATGGACACGCTGCGCATCGCGGCGGCGGACGACTTCGCCACCTTCGCGACCCTGCGCGACGAGCTCGCGGGCTTCCTCGCGGGGCTCGACATCACCCGCGACGTCTCGCTGCGGATCACGCTGCTGCTCGCGCATGTCTATGCCGGCTACATCAACGATCGCGGCGGCCACTACCTCAAGAACGAATTCTCCCGCCCGGCCGACCCCATGGCGCACACCAGGCGCCTGCTCGGCCTCGATGCCATCGACACGCGGACCGGGCGCGCGCGTCTCAAGCTGATCGACGGCGAGGCCCGCGAAGTAGCGGAGCCGCTGCGCCTCGGCGCCCAGGAACCACGCCATGCCGATTCATGAAAAATCCCTGATCCGCAAGGAGAACCTCGTCACCCACGAGCGGCTCACGCTCGAGGGCGTCGATGTCTCGGGGGACTGGAGCACCTTTATCCAGCCCCGCGTCATCACCGACTACAACGAGGCGATGCAGGATGAGATCGCGGCCCTTCCCGGCGGCGAGGCGATCCATCGCTGCTGGCAGTGCGGCTCCTGCACCAACGCCTGCACGATCAACGCGCTCAACAGCGACTTCAACCCGCGCTACTGGATCTACCTGATCCGCATCGGGCTCGAGAGCGAGCTGCTGCGCGACAAGGACATCATCTGGCAGTGCGTCTCGTGCAACAAATGCACCTATGCCTGCCCGCGCGACGTCAACCCGGAAGGCGTGATGAAGGCGACGGCGCACTGGCTCGAACTCAAGGGCCACACGCCGCCCTCGCCCGCCATGGTGTTCGACGAGGTGTTCTCCGAGCAGGTTTTCGAACACGGGCGCATCGAGGACGGCCGCGTGCTGCGCCGGTTCTTCGCGCGCACCGGCCAGGCGCTGCGCCAGGATTGGCTGGTGGCGATGGTCAAGGGCCTCGTCTCGCGCCTGCCGGTCTCGCTGCTGATCCGTCTCGGCCTCGCGACGGTGATCGAACCGAAGACGCGCGGCTGGGGCCCCGCGCGCGCGGCGATCGCCGAATACGTCGCCGAGCGCCACGCGGCGGACCGGCGAGCCCTGTCACTGCCGGCCGAGGAGTCGAAGCGATGAGCAGCCAGAACAGCAAGGTCGCCTACTACCCCGGCTGCGCGCTGGAGGGCACCGGCAGCGCCTATGACCGCTCCACCCGCGCGGTCGGCAAGGCGCTCGGGCTCGGCATCGAGGAGCTGGAGAACTGGAACTGCTGCGGCGCGATGGAGGTCAAGAACATCGACCCGAAGCTGCAGACCTACCTCTCCGCCCGCAACCTCTCGATCGCCGAGAAGATGGGCCACACCACCGTGATGGCGCCGTGCAACGGCTGCTATCACAACCTGAAGAAGGCGGAATACGACCTCGCGCACGACCTCGCCTCGGTCGAGGTCAACGAGCGGCTTTCGGCGAAGGCCGGGCACGCCGCCTATCGCCCCGGCAAGGTGACGACGATCCACGCGCTCGACTGGATCCGCGACGCGATCGGCGAGGACGGGATCAAGGCGCGGGTGCGCAACTCGCTCTCCGGCCTCAAGATCGCCAACTATTACGGCTGCATGTACACGCGCCCGCGCCACATCTTCCCCGAAAAGGACAAGGGGCCGGGCAGCGAGTCCACCTCCAAGCCGCACTTCATGGACGACCTGCTCGCGGCCGCCGGTGCGCAGAACGTCGACTACCCGCTCAAGACCGCGTGCTGCGGCGGCGCGCACACGCTCTCCGATTCCGACACCTCGACGCGGCTGGTGCTCAACCTGCTCACCACCGCGGAGGCGTGCGGCGCGGACGTGATCGCCACCGAATGCCCGACCTGCCACACCGGGCTCGAGATGCACCAGGCGCGCGCGGAGAAGGTGCTGGGCAAGAAGACCACGGTGAAGATCCTCTACTTCACCCAGCTTCTCGGCATGGCGCTCGGCCTCTCGGCGCGCGCCGTCGGCGTGCACGAGAATTTCTCCGAATCGCGCGACCTGCTGCGGGAGAAGGGGCTCGGCTGATGGCGGAACCCGCCGGCATCGACGAACGCATCGAGGCGATCCTCGCGGCATCGCCCGCCGACCTCGCGGCGCGCGCGGACGCCCACGCCGACGCGCTGCTGGCGATCGGCGAGGCGGTGCTGGAGCGCTGGGTGATTGCCCGCGGTCTCGTGCCGACCGGGGACGCGGTGGAAGGCTTCCGGCTGCTCGCGCTGCACCGGCAGGGAGCGGTCGGCGAGCCGAGCTTCCATGCCTGCCGCGAGACCTGTCGCGAGCTCGTCTATCATGTCAATCTGATCCGGCTGGAGCCCGACCACCCGGACCGCCCGCAGCGCATCCGCCTCGCCGCCATGGTGGCGCGGCACCTGGTGCTGTTCGTGGACGGCAAGCTGGAGGTGGCCGGGCTCGGCGAGTTCTGCTGTGCCGCCCGCCCGCTGCGCGCCAACGAGGCCGAGGCGGCGGCGGCGATACCAGGCTGATCGATCGACCAGGAGCGAACCCCCATGCCCACAGTCCGCGGCTGCATGCTGCCCGACGACCTTCTCTACGACGTCGAGAACAACATCTGGTACCGCGCGAACGACGACGGCAGCGTCACCCTCGGCATGACCGCCGTCGCCGCGGCGATGGCCGGCCAGCTCGTCGCCTTCACCCCGCGCAAGGCCGGGCGGAAGGTGGAGGCCGGCAAGTCCTGCGCCACGATCGAATCCGGCAAGTGGGTCGGCCCCGCGAAGGTCGCGTTCGACGCCGAGGTGCTGGCGGTGAACGACGCGCTCGTCGCCTCGCCGCGCATCGCCAACAGCGACCCGTACGGCGAGGGCTGGCTG
>JAKALD010000264.1 GCA_021813275.1 Pseudomonadota bacterium
AAGCGCAGCTCGGGCCGGTCGCGCAGCGCGCGCGCGACCTCGAGGTAGTCGGCCGCCTGCACCTCCAGGGTCAGCTCGCCGAGCCGCTCGCCGAGCCTTGCGATTCTCGCGCCGAGGGCGCTGCGGAGTGCTTCGTCGAGCCGTTGGAGCTTGGGGGACATCTACCGTGCAATCGTGTTGGTTCTCTTGATCTTGTTCTGCAACTGCACGATGCCGTACAGCAGCCCCTCGGCGGTCGGCGGGCAGCCCGGGACGTAGACGTCGACCGGGACGATCCGGTCGCAGCCGCGCACCACCGAGTAGGAATAGTGGTAGTAGCCGCCGCCGTTCGCGCACGAGCCCATCGAGATCACCCAGCGCGGCTCGGCCATCTGGTCGTAGACCTTGCGCAGCGCCGGCGCCATCTTGTTGCACAGGGTGCCCGCGACGATCATCACGTCCGACTGCCTCGGGCTCGGCCTGAAGACGACGCCGAAGCGGTCCAGGTCGTAGCGCGCCGCGCCCGCGTGCATCATCTCGACCGCGCAGCAGGCGAGCCCGAAGGTCATCGGCCAGAGCGAGCCGGTGCGCGTCCAGTTGATGAGCTTGTCCGCGGTGGTGGTGACGAAACCCTGCTGCAGGACGCCTTCAATTCCCACGGGCGGCTCCTATTCCCATTCCAATGCGCCCTTCATCCATTCATAGATGAAGCCGACGACCAGGATGCCGAGGAACACCATCATCGAGACGAAGCCGAACGTGCCGAGGTCCTTGAGCACCACCGCCCACGGAAACAGGAACGCGATCTCGAGGTCGAACAGGATGAACAGTATGGCCACGAGGTAGTAGCGCACGTCGAACTTCATGCGCGCGTCCTCGAACGCCTCGAAGCCGCACTCGTACGGCGAGAGCTTCTCCGGATCGGGCCGGTTGGGACCGAGCATCCATCCCATGAGCATGGGCACGACGCCCACGGCGAGCCCGACGAGGATGAACAGCAGTATGGGAAAGTATTGGGCGAGCATCTAGTCCGTCACCAGAGCGCTGCGCACGGCGGGGCCGGAATGGGTCTCGGCCCTGCCCCCTGAGTTGGTGCCCACGAGCAGACTCGAACTGCTACGGGTTTCCCCACTAGCCCCTCAAGCTAGCGTGTCTACCAATTTCACCACGTGGGCGGAAAGGCGAATCCGGCGATTATCCTCCATATCCTTGCAGACCAAGAATCGGCGCCGCGGTTTCGGGCCGCGCGCTCAGTTCGGCACCTTCTTCGCGTTCGAGTCCTGCGGAGCCGCGGGCGCGGCCGGCGCCTGCTTCGGCGCCTGGACCGCGGGGCTGGGCGCTGGGGCCGGCGCGCTCTTGACCTCGCCCATGACGCCGCCGGTGTCTTTGGGCCGGTGCGTCACGAGATAGCCCAGGCCGAGGCTGCTCACGAAAAATATCGTCGCCAGAGCGCCTGTCATGCGCGACAGGAAGTTCGCCGAGCCGCTCGCGCCGAACAGGCTGCCCGAGGAGCCGCCGCCGAAACCCGATCCCATATCCGCGCCCTTGCCATGCTGCAGCAGCACGAGGCCAATGATGGCTATGCCGAGCAGCACCTGAAGCACCACGAGCAGATTGATCCAGAGACCCATGTCCTCATCCTTTGCCAGCTGCCGCTCGGCAGATGGCGAGAAAATCGTCCGCAACCAGCGACGCGCCGCCGATCAGTCCGCCGTCGACATCGGGCATCGCGAAGATCGCCGCGGCGTTCGCCGGCTTCACGCTCCCTCCGTAGAGGATGCGCAGCCCGGCCGCCGCTGCGCGATCGGCCGCCGCGAGCCGCTCGCGCGCGAAGGCGTGCACCGCCTGGGCCTGCTCGGGCGTGGCGGTCCGCCCGGTGCCGATCGCCCAGACCGGCTCGTACGCGACGACGGCCCGGGCGAGCGCCGCGCCGCCCGCGCGCGCGAGCACCGCGTCGAGCTGGCGACCCACGGTCTCCTCCGTGCGCCCGGCGTCGCGCTCGGCGAGCGTTTCGCCCACGCACAGGATCGGAACGAGCCCGCTCGCCTGCGCGGCGATGAATTTCGCGGCGACCAGCGCGTCGGACTCGCCGTAGAGCTGGCGGCGCTCGGAGTGGCCGACGATCACGTAGCGGCAGCCGAAATCGGCGAGCATCTCCGCCGAGACCTCGCCGGTGTACGCGCCCTGCGCATGCTCGCTCACGTTCTGCGCGCCCCAGGCAAGCGCGCTGCCCGCGAGGCGCTCGGCCGCCTGCGCGAGGTACGGGAACGGCACGCACACCGCGCATTCCACGCCCTGCAGCGCGCCGGCGCCCGCGACCAGCGCCTCGAGCAGCGCCCGGTTCGCAGCCCGGCTGCCGTGCATCTTCCAGTTGCCGGCAACGAGCCGCGCGCGCATCGCATTCCGTTCGCAAAAAAACGTGGAATTCTACCGCGCGGCGCGCGGCCGGGTCAACGAGAAAGGCTGATGCGGATCAATTGCTTGTGCGGGTTTCGCACCCGGGCGCCTTCAGCCGAAGCGGCCGGTGATGTAGTCCTCCGTCTCCTTGCGCTTCGGCTTGATGAAGATCGTGTCGGTGACGTCGAACTCGATCAGCTCGCCGAGATACATATAGGCGGTGTAGTCGGACACGCGCGCCGCCTGCTGCATGTTGTGGGTGACCATGACCACCGTGTAATCGTTCTTGAGCTCGTTGATGAGCTCCTCGATGCGCGCGGTGGAGATGGGGTCGAGCGCCGAGCACGGCTCGTCGAGCAGCAGCACCTCGGGCCGGATGGCGATGCCGCGCGCGATGCACAGGCGCTGCTGCTGGCCGCCCGACAGGCTGTTGCCGCTCTGGCCGAGCTTGTCCTTCACCTCGTCCCACAGCGCGGCGCGCGCCAGCGCCCACTCGACGCGCTCGTCCATCGCGCGCTTGCCCAAGCGCTCGAAGAGCCGCACGCCGAAGGCGACGTTGTCGTAGATCGACATCGGGAAAGGGGTCGGCTTCTGGAACACCATGCCGATCTTGGCGCGCAGCAGCGACAGGTCTTTCTTCAACGCGAGCAGGTTCTCCCCGTCCATGACGATTTCGCCCTCGGCGCGCTGCTCCGGGTAGAGCGAATACATGCGGTTGAACGTTCTGAGCAGCGTCGACTTGCCGCAGCCCGACGGGCCGATGAACGCGGTGACCTTGCGCTCCGGGATGTCCATGGTGATCTCGCGCAGCGCATGAAAGCTTCCGTAGTAGAAGTTCAGCCTGCGGATCTCGAGCTTCGCGCTCGGCTGCGGCGCCTCGTCGGCCGAGCGCGGCGCTTCGGCGCGCGGCGCGTTCTGCAACGCGGGACGCGAGGCGGGCACATGCATCGTAGTGTCCATGCGATCAGTCCTTCCGTCTGAACAGCACCCGCGCGAGGATGTTGAGCACGAGCACGGCGATCGTGATGAGCGCGGCGCCGCCCCACGCGAGGCGCTGCCAGTCCTGGTAGGGGCTCATCGCGTACTGGAAGATCACCACCGGCAGGTTGGCCATCGGCGCGTTCATGTCGAGCGTCCAGAACTGGTTGTTGAGCGCGGTGAACAGCAGCGGTGCGGTCTCGCCGCTGATCCGCGCGACGGCGAGCAGCACGCCGGTCAGGATCCCGGTGCGCGCCGCGCGGTAGGTGACCGAGACGATCATCTTCCAGGTCGGGCAGCCGAGCGCCACGGCCGCCTCGCGCAGGCTGCCGGGAACGAGCTTCAGCATGTCGTCGGTCGTGCGCACCACCACCGGGACGACGAGCAGCGCCAGCGCGTAGGAGCCCGCCCACGCCGAGAAATGCTTCGTCTTGGCCACGTACACCGTGTAGATGAACAGGCCGATCACGATCGAGGGCGCCGAGAGCAGCACGTCGTTCAGGAAGCGCGTGGCGTTCGCCAGCCAGCCGCGCCGGCCGTACTCGGCCAGATAGGTGCCGGCGAGAATGCCCACCGGCGTGCCGAGCACCGTGCCCGCGACGCACATGAGCAGGCTTCCGGCGATCGCGTTCGCAAGGCCGCCGGGCGTGCCCGGCGGAGGCGTCATCTGATAGTAGAGCGAGGCGCGCCACAGCGTCGCTCCGCCCTCGACCATCAGCGTCTCGAGGATCCACGCCAGCCAGAACAGGCCGAACGCGAGCGCCAGCCCCGAGACCGTGAGCATCACCACGTTCGTGCGCTTGCGCGCCCGGTACGCGGGATTCGCAGGACCGATCGCGCTCATCCGGCCGCCATCAGGTGCGCGTGCCTTCCTGCCGCGCGAGCCGCATGAGCAGCAGCTTGGACAGGCCCAGAACGATGGTCGTGATGAGGAACAGGATCAGCCCGAGCTCGATCAGCGCCGAGTAATACACGTCGCCGACCGCCTCGGTGAACTCGTTGGCGAGCGCCGATGCGATGCTGTTGCCGGGCGCCATGAGGGAAGCGGCCAGCTGGTGCGCGTTGCCGATCACGAACGTGACCGCCATGGTCTCGCCGAGCGCGCGGCCGAGCCCGAGCATGATCCCGCCGATGACGCCGACCTTGGTGTAGGGCAGGACCACCTTCCACACGACCTCCCAGGTGGTCGAGCCCAGCCCGTAGGCCGACTCCTTGAGCAGCGGCGGCACCAGCTCGAAGACGTCGCGCATCACCGCGGCGATGAAGGGAATCACCATGATCGACAGGATCAGCCCCGCAGTCAGCATGCCGATGCCGAGCGGCGGGCCGGCGAACAGGCCGCCCACCAGCGGCACGCCGCTCAAGGCGCGGATCAGCGCCGGCTGCACGTGCGCCTGGAAGATCGGCGCGAGCACGAACAGCCCCCACATGCCGTAGATGATCGACGGGATCGCTGCGAGCAGCTCGATCGCGGTGCCGAGCGGGCGCTTCAGCCAGCGCGGCGCGATCTCGGTCAGAAAGAGCGCGATGCCGAAGCTCACCGGAACGCCGATGAGCATCGCGACCGCGGAAGTCACGAGGGTGCCGTAGATGGGCACCAGCGCGCCGAAATTCTGTCCGACCGGATCCCACTCGCT
>JAKALD010000265.1 GCA_021813275.1 Pseudomonadota bacterium
GCGCTGCGCCATGACGCCGTTGATCGTGGAGTTGAGCAGGTACGGCGCGACGCCCAGCTCGAGCAGCCGCGTGACCGCGGTCGGCGCGTCGTTGGTGTGCAGCGTGGAGAGCACCAGGTGGCCGGTGAGCGCCGCCTGCACCGCCATCTCAGCCGTCTCCAGGTCGCGGATCTCGCCCACCATGATGATGTCCGGGTCCTGGCGCATGAGCGAGCGCAGGCCCTCGGCGAAGCCGAGCTCAATCGCCGGCTGCACCTGCATCTGGTTGAACGCGGGCTCGATCATCTCGATCGGGTCCTCGATAGTGCAGACGTTCACCTCCGGCGTCGCGAGCTGCTTGAGCGTCGAGTACAGCGTGGTCGTCTTGCCCGAGCCGGTCGGGCCGGTCACCAGCACGATGCCGTTCGGCTTCTCGGTCATCTCCTTCCAGCGCCGGTCGTCCTCGTCCGTGAAGCCGAGCTCGCCGAAATCGCGCACCAGCACCTCGGGGTCGAAGATGCGCATCACCAGCTTCTCGCCGAAGGCGGTGGGCAGCGTCGAGAGGCGCAGCTCCACCTCCTCGCCGTCGAGCGTGCGCGTCTTCACGCGCCCGTCCTGCGGGCGGCGCTTCTCGACGACGTCCATGCGGCCCAGGATCTTGATGCGGCTGGTCATCGCCGCGAGCACCGGGGCCGGGATCTGGTAGACCTGGTGCAGCACGCCGTCGATGCGGAAGCGCACGATGCCGACGTCGCGGCGCGGCTCGATGTGGATGTCGCTCGCGCGCTGCTCGAAGGCGTAGCTCCACAACCAGTCGACGATGCGCACGATGTGCGCGTCGTTCGCGTCGAGCTGCTTGTTGGCGCTGCCCAGCTCGACCAGCTGCTCGAAGTTCGACAGCCCCGTGACGCCGGCCGAGCTGCGGCTCGCGCCCTTGATCGACTTGGCGAGGTTGTAGAACTCGACCTGGAAGCGCTCGATGTCGAGCGGGTTGGCGATCACGCGCCGGATGCCGAGCTTGAGGATGCGGCCGAGCTCCTGCTCCCACTCGCGCACGTACGGCTGGGCGGTGGCGATCACCGCCTCGCTCGCGGTGAGGCCCACGGGCAGGATGCGGAAGCGCGTCGCGTACGCCGAGGACATGACCTCGGTCACCGCCGCGAAGTCGATCTTTAGGGGATCGATGTGCAGGTACGGCATGCCGACGCGCTGGGCAAGCCACTCGGTGAGCGTCTCGAGCGACAGCAGCCGCTGGCCGCTCTTCCACTTCTGCTCGGCGATCACGACCAGCGGATGTTGCGCGCCGCGGTAGTAGCGCCGCTCCTTCTTGAGCCGCTCCGCGGCCGCGGGCTCGACCAGGCGGTCCGCGACCAGCCAGTCGATGACTTCCGCGAGCGTGAGCCGATGCTCGGTGACCTGGGTTTGAACCGCCGCCATGCCTGGGCTCCGGACCTGCGGGGCATTATGCCCGTTTCGCGCACCAGCCGTCACCGGCCTTGCAAACGCCGGCGCCGCGCGACTCAGCGCGCCGCGCGCTTCAGGTAGAACTGATGGCCCACCATCGAGAGCACCACCTCGTCCGCCTGGTTGAGCAGCTCCCAGCGAAAGCTCACGGTGCCGCGGTTGGGCTGCGAGCGCGAGGGCGCCGATTTCAGCACGGTCGAGCGAAAGCGCAGCGTGTCGCCCGGGCGCACCGGCTTGAGGAAGCGGATCTCGTCGATGCCCGGCGAGCCGACGCACGACGATTCGTTCAGGTACGCGTCGCACATCAGGCGCATCGCGACGCCGCAGGACTGCCAGCCGGATGCAATCAGCCCGCCGAACGGCGTGTCGCGCGCGGCCCGTGGATCGGTGTGGTAGCGCTGCGGATCCCACTCGCGCGCGAAGCGCACGATGTCCTCCTCGGTGAGCGTGCGCGAGCCATGCTCGAAGACCTGCCCCGGAGCGAAGTCCTCCCAGCAGTAGCGGAACGTCGTGTCCATCGGCCGCTGTATAGCCGCGCCGCGCGCGCTGCGTCAATCGCGCGCGCTCGAGGTTCGACGGGGAGAAACCGCGCTGTCGCGCCCCCAATGAAAACAGTTATCATCCGCTCCCCACAGCCGAATCGACTCGAGGAGCATGACCATGACCATCAAAGTCGGCGACCGACTGCCTGACGGCAAGCTATCCGAATCGCTTGAATTCGACGCCACCGGCTGCCCGATGCCGCCGCGCGAGGTGAGCGTGAGCGAGAGCGCCAAGGGCAAGAGGATCGTGATTTTCGGCCTGCCCGGCGCCTACACGCCGACCTGCTCGGCCAAACACGTGCCGAGCTACCTCAAGCACTACAACGACCTCAAGGCGAAGAAGGTCGACGAGATCTGGTGCGTGGCGGTCAACGACGGCTTCGTGATGGCCGCCTGGGGCCGCGACCAGAAGGCGGGCGGCAAGATCCGCATGCTGGGCGACGGCAGCGCCGCGTGGACCAAGGCGCTCGGCCTCGAGCTCGACCTGAGCGTGCGCGGCATGGGCACGCGCATGCAGCGCTTCTCGATGCTCGTCGAGGACGGCGTGGTGAAGAGCCTGAACGTCGAGGCGCCCGGCAAGTTCGAGGTCAGCGGCGCCGAGACGATGCTGAGGCAGCTCGCGTAGTGAGCGACGCCAGGCGGCGCACGTACAGCCGCCACGCCGCCTTCACGGTGTTGTAGTAGATGTCGACAGTGTCCTCGATCGGCTCGGCGTAGCCCCCGCCCATCGTGACCGCGACCGGCAGGGCGCGAGCGGCGCAGGACTCGAGCACCAACCGGTCGCGCCGCGCGAGCCCCTTCTTGCTGAGCGAGAGCTTGCCCAGCCGGTCGCCCGCGTAGGGATCGGCCCCCGCCAGGTAGATCGCGAAGTCCGCCTGCGAGCGCTCGAGCGCCTGCGCGAGCGCCTGCGCGAGCGCCGCGAGGTACTCGGCGTCCCCGGTCAGGTCGGGCAGGCCGACGTCGAGGTCGCTCGCCTGCTTGGCGAACGGGTAGTTCCTCTCGGCGTGGATCGAGAACGTGAAGATGCTCGCGTCGCCGGCGAGGATCGACGCGCTGCCGTCGCCCTGGTGCACGTCGCAGTCCACGATCAACGCGCGCCGCGCCAGCCCCTCGGCCTGCAGCGCGCGCGCCGCGATCGCGCAGTCGTTGAATACGCAGAAGCCTTCGCCGCGGTCGCGGAACGCGTGGTGCGTGCCGCCCGCGAGGCTCACCGCCACCCCGTCCTCCACGGCGGCGCGGCACGCCGCGATGGTCGCGCCCACCGAGCGCCGCGCGCGCTCGACGAGCTGCGGCGACCACGGCAGGCCCGTGGCCTGCTGCTCGGCGCGCGTCAGCTCGCCGGCGACGACCTTGCGCAGGTACTCCGGGCTGTGCGCCCTCAGGATCTGCTCATCGGTCGCGGCCGCCGGCACCTCGAGCCGCGCGAAGCCCGCCGCCTCCACCCGCCGGCGCAGCAGCGCGTACTTGCCCGCCGGAAAGCGGTGGTGCGCAGGCAGCGGCAGCGCAAAGCCGTCGATCGTGAACGCGCGCATCGCCGGCGATCATACCGAACCGTTACACACGGTTACAGCATCGGCCGGCGCGCTGCGCGATGATCCGGCTATACGCCGCCACCGGAAGGCCGACCCCATGAAAAGCATCGCGACCGCCCTCGCGAGCACGCTGCTGCTCGCCGCTTCGGGGGCACTGTACGCCCACAACGCGCCCGCGCCACAGCGCCCGCGGGCGCTCGACTGCAGCCGCGCCGCCGACCCGCAGCAGTGCGAGCGCATGCGCGACCGCGTCACCCGCAAGCTGTGCGCCAAGTCGGAGGACGCTGGGCGCTGCGAGCGGCTCGTCGACCGGTCCGCCGCGCGCCGCCGTGCCGAGGACGAGCGGCTGCGCGAGCCGCTGCGTCGCACTACGCCGTTGCCGGCGCCGCGCGGCTGAACGCCGCGGCTCAGGGCTTCGCCGCGAGCTCGAGCAGCAGCCCGTTCATGCGCCGCACGAATCCCGCCGGATCCTCGAGCGCGCCCCCTTCCGCGAGCAGCGCCTGCTCGTAGAGCAGCGCCGCCCAGTCGGCGAAGCGCGCCTGCTCGTGGTTCAGGCGCAGCACGATCGGGTGCGCGGGGTTGATCTCGAGGATCGGCTTGCCGGCGGGGACCTGCTGGCCGGCGGCGCGCAGGATGCGCGCCAGGTTCGCGCTCACGTCCTGCTCGTCGCTCACCAGGCATGAAGGCGAGTCGGTCAGGCGCTGGGTGACGCGCACCTCCTTGACGCGCTCGCCGAGCGCGTCCCGGATGCGCCCGGTGAGCTCGCGCAGCGCCTTGCTCTGCTCCTCGGCCGCGCGCTTTTCCTGCTCGTCGGCGAGGTCGCCGAGGTCCAGGCCGCCGCGCGCGACCGAGACGAGCGGCTTGCCCTCGAACTCCGGCAGATGTGCCACCACCCACTCGTCGACGCGCTCGCCGAGCAGCAGCACCTCGATGTCCTTCTTGCGGAATACCTCCAGGTGCGGGCTCGAGCGCGCCGCGGTGAAGCTCTCGGCGGACACGTAGTAGATCGCCTTCTGCCCTGGCTTCATGCGCGCCGCGTAGTCGGCGAGCGCGACGCTCTGCTCGTCGCCCGCGGCCTGCGTCGAGGCGAAGCGCAGCAGCTTCGCGATGCGCTCGCGGTTTACCGGATCCTCGCCCACGCCCTCCTTGAAGGCGCGCCCGAACTCGCGCCAGAAGGCGGCGTACTTCTCGGGCTGGTTCTGCGCGAGGTCCTCGAGCAGGCCGAGCACGCGCTTCACGGCGCCGCCGCGGATCGCCTCCAGGTCGCGGCTCTGCTGCAGGATCTCGCGCGAGACGTTGAGCGGCAGGTCGTCGGCGTCGATCACGCCGCGCACGAACCGCAGGTACGCCGGCATCATGTGCTCGGCGTCGTCCATGATGAACACGCGCCGCACGTACAGCCGCACCCCGTGCCGCGGGTGCCGCTCCCACAGGTCGAACGGCGCGCGCGCGGGCAGGTAGAGCAG
>JAKALD010000266.1 GCA_021813275.1 Pseudomonadota bacterium
GAGCACCTGCGTCCAGTCGCGCGGGTAGCTGCGGCGCACCTCGTCGACCCACCAGGCCGGATGCTGATAGCGCGCCTCGGGCTGCGCCCCGAGGCTCCCCTCGAGCGCGTGGCGCCGCCGCAGCCACGCGCGCAGCAGGCCATTGGCGTAGCCCTTCGCCGCGCCGTGCCCCAGGCCGGCGCAGGCACGCACCGCCTGGTCCACGACGGCATACTCGGCGTAGCGGCCGCATTCGAGCGCGTAGAGCGCGCACCATAGCAGCGCTTCGACGAGCGGCTCGGAACGACCCCGATGCGAGAGCGCCGCGAGCACCGCCTGCACGCGCCCGTAGAGGCGCAAGGTGCCGTAGCACAGATCGAGCAGCGCCGCGCGTCCGCCCTCGTGCGGCTGCTCGGCGGCGCGTTCGAGCTCGGCGCTCAGGCTGTGACCGCTCGCCACGCGCGCCACGAGGCGCGCGGCCTCGCGCAGCGCCTGCGCGAGACTCGGCGAACGACCGACCGGCATCGTCCGTGGCCGCGGACGATGCGCTTCGGCGAGCGGATTCGACGCGCCCATGCCCGCACCTCAATCCCACTCGCCTTCGGCGGGCAGCGCGAAGCGCTCGCCCGCGCGCAGCGCGAAACCGCGCGCGAATTCCGCCGCGGGCAGGCGCCTGCCGCCCGCGCGCTGCAGCTCGCTTATCGCGAGCGCCCCCTCTCCGCAGGCAACGAGCAGCGCCTCGCCGCCCGGCGCGAGCACCGTGCCGGGCAGACCTTGACCCTCGACCGCACGCGCGCGCCAGATCTTCACGCTCGCGCCGCGCACCTGCGAGAACGCTCCGGGCGCGGGGCGAAACGCGCGCACCGCGCGCTCGAGCTGCGCGGCGGGCAGGCGCCAGTCGAGCATCGGCTCGCGCCGGCCGATCTTGTGCGCGTAGGTGACGCCCTGCTCGGACTGCGGGCGGACGCGGGCGCGGCCGGCGGCGAGCGCGGCGACGATCATCTCTGCGCCGAGGGCGGCGAGCTTGTCGTGCAGCGTCTGCGAGTCGTCTTCGGAAGCGATCGGCAGCGCGCGCTGGGCCAGGATCGGCCCCGTGTCGAGACCTGCGTCCATCTGCATGATGGTGATTCCGGTTTCGCGGTCGCCGGCGAGGAGCGCGCGCTGGATCGGTGCCGCGCCGCGCCAGCGCGGCAGGAGCGACGCGTGGATGTTGAGCGCGCCGCGCGGGGCGATTGCGAGCACGCTCGGCGGCAGGATCGACCCGTAGGCCGCGACCACCAGCGCCTCGGGGGCTGCCGCGCGCAGCCGCGCGACGCTATCGGCGTCGCGCAACGTGCGCGGCTGAAAGACTTCGAGCCCGTGCTCAAGAGCGAAGCGCTTGACGGGGCCGTGCGCGGGCCGCAGGCCGCGCCCCGCAGCGCGGTCGGGTTGGGTCAGCACGAGCGCGACGTCGTGGCCCGCGGCAAGCAGCGCGGCCAGCGCTCGCGCGGCGAACTCGGGCGTGCCGGCGAACACCAGGCGCATGGCGATCAGGGAAAGTCCGGCCCGCGCGCCGCGGCGCGGCGGCGCTTACGCGCTCTTTCTCAGCTGCTTGGCGAGCTTGGCGCGAATGCGCTGCTGCTTGAGCTGCGACAGGTATTCGACGAACACCCTGCCCTTGAGGTGGTCCATCTCGTGCTGGATGCACACCGCGAGCAACCCCTGCGCTTCCAGCGTGAACGGCGTTCCGTTCTGATCGTACGCGCGCACCTTCACGCGCTCGGCGCGCTCGACGGTTTCGTAGATTCCGGGCAGGGACAGGCAGCCCTCCTCGATGTCCGACACCCCGGAGGCCTCGACGATGTCGGGATTGACCAGCACGACCAGCGAGTCGCGCCGCTCGGACACGTCCACCACGATGACCTGCTTGTGCACGTCGACCTGGGTCGCCGCAAGCCCGATGCCGGGCGCCGCATACATGGTCTCGGCCATGTCGCCCACCAAGCACTTGAGCTGCTCGTCAAAGACGGTGACGGGAGCGGCGAGCTTGTGCAGTCGTGCATCGGGGTAGCGGAGGATGCTGAGCAGGGCCATTGGATAGCTTAAATCTCTTGCTAATTAAATATGTTAGGTGCAATATTTCAGGCAGTGTGTAAACTAATATGCCTTTGTGCTAAATTCCGTCGCGCAAACTGCTTTTCAAGCCGGCCAGGGAGGTGGCTCGATGATCGGCGTTCGCACCCGTCACCTGCTGTGTAAGTCTATCACAGCGCTCGCTTTATTCCTCGCTTCCGGGCTCGCCCTGGCCCAGGCGCCCAAGACCCCGCTCACCCTCAAGCCGACCGCCCCCAGCCGCTACGTGGTGGTGCACGGCGACACGCTCTGGGGGATCGCCGGGCGCTACACCGACTCGCCGTGGCGCTGGCCGGAACTGTGGCGGCTCAACAAGGAAAAGATCAAGAATCCGGACCTGATCTACCCGGGCGACGTGATCGTGCTCGACCGCGGCGAAGCGCGCCTCACGCTCGAGAAGACCGTCAAGCTCGAGCCGCGCGTCCGCGACGAAGGTCCGACCTCGGAAGCGATCCCCAGCATCCCCGCGAAGGTCATCGAGCCGTTCCTGACGCGACCGCTCGTGGTCGAGCCGGACGGCCTGGACAATGCGCCGACGATCGTCGGGACCCAGGACAATCACGTCGTGCTGGGGGCAGGCAGCCGCGCCTACGTCGAAGGGATCGGCGATACGAAGCAGGAGACTTGGTACGTCTATCGCCGCGGCCCGGCACTGGTCGATCCCGACACGCAGCGCACATTGGGCTACGAAGGGATCTACCTCGGAACCGCGCGGCTCGTCCGGGCCGGCGAGCCCGCCACGGTCGAGCTCACCTCGGTCACCCAGGAGGTCGTGGCCGGCGACAAGCTGATCGCGGCCGCGAAGCCTCAGCCGGTGACCTACGCACCGCACGCGCCCGCGGTGTTCATCAAGGGACGCGTCATCTCCATCTACGAGGGACTCAGCAAGGTCGGGGAGGCGGGTCCCCAGTCCATCGTGGCGCTGAACCGCGGCAAGGCCGACGGCGTGGACGCCGGAACCGTGTTTGCGCTCTACCGTTACGGCGAATCGGTGCGCAATGTCTATGCGGCGAACAAGTCCAAGGAAGCGACGATCAAGCTGCCCGACGAGCGCTACGGTCTGGTGTTTGTGTTTCGCGTGTTCGACCGCGTATCCTACGCGCTGGTCATGCGGATCACGAAGCCGGTCGAACCCCTGGATGTGGTTGAAACGCCGTGACGCGGAAGCACCCGGACCCCGCCCCCGGGCGGCGCTAACCTGCCGGGAATCCGCCTCCCGCTCCGCGCCACCGGCATGAGGCACGACGAGCCGGGGCTGACGAGCTGGCTGCAACTGACGCTCACGCCCGGGCTCGGCGCCTCCGCGGTGCGCGAGCTGCTGCGGCAGTTCGGGCTGCCGGAGAACTTCCTTGCGGCACCGCGCGCGCAGCTCGCGCGCTCGCTTCCACCTGGAGTGCTGGACGCGCTCTGTTCCGAGCCGGTCGCGCGCGCGGTCGAGCATGCCCGCCGGTGGGCCGAGGCGCCGCGCCACACAGTCGTGACGCTCGCAGACGCCGCGTATCCGAAGCTGCTGCTCGAAATCAGCGATCCGCCGCCGCTCCTGTACGCAGTCGGACGCCTGGAGCTGCTCGAGCGGCCGGCGCTCGCGGTGGTCGGCAGCCGCAACGCGACCGCCCAGGGCACGAGAAACGCGGAATCCTTCGCCAAGGCATTCAGCGACGCGGAGTTGACCATCGTGAGCGGGCTCGCGCTCGGCATCGATGCGGCTGCGCATCGCGGCGGCCTCGCCGGCCGCGGTTCGACGATCGCAGTGCTCGGCACGGGCATCGACGTGCGTTACCCGCCGGCGAACGCACCGCTCGCCGCCGAGATCGCGCAGCACGGCTTGCTCCTCTCGGAGTTCCCGCTTGGCACGCCGGCGGCAGGGCAGAACTTCCCGCGCCGCAACCGCCTGATCAGCGGGCTCGCGCGCGGCTGCCTGGTCGTCGAAGCCGCGCTCGCCTCCGGCTCGCTCATCACCGCGCGCGCTGCGGCAGATCAGGGCCGCGAGGTCTTCGCCGTCCCGGGCTCGATCCACTCGCCGCTGTCGAAGGGCTGCCACGCGCTCATCAAGCAGGGCGCGAAGCTCGTCGAGTCGGCCGAAGACGTGATGGCCGAGCTGGGCGTCGGGGTCGCCGGGGCGGCGCGAGCGCCGGGCGCCGGACCGGTGTTCGGCGTCGCCGAAGAACCGTTGCTCGTGCACATGGGGTTCGACCCGGTGAACGTCGATACCCTGTGCGCGCGCGCCGGTCTCGCTGCGGAGCAGGTTGCCACCGAGCTCCTGCGGCTGGAGCTCGCCGGGCGCGTCGCGGTCCTGCCCGGCGGCCTTTACCAACGCCTCAACTGAGAGAACAACAAGCCATGTACGACATCCTCGTATACCTGTTCGAGAACTGCCAGCACAGCGACCTCGCGCAAAACAGCGAGCAAGTCGCGAAGAAGCTGTCCGCCGCGGGGTTCGACGATTCGGACATCAGCGAGGCGCTGACCTGGCTGGCGGGCGTGGCGCGCGGGCCTCAGAGGGTGGTCGCCCCCTTGCCGGAGAGACACGCGGCTTTCCGTGCCTACGCCCCCAGGGAGCTCGCCAAGCTCGACGCCGATTGCCGCGGCTTCCTGCTCGCGCTCGAGCAGAACGGCATCCTCACAGCGCAGACGCGCGAACACGTGATCGAGCGGGCGCTCGCCGCGGCTGGTTACACGCTCACGCTGCAGCAGATCAAGCTGATCGTTCTCATGGTGCTGTGGAACGAGCAGGCGCCGGCCAGCCGCCTGGTTGCGGAAGAGCTACTCTCGCACGGCGAGCCGCGCCGCCCGAGCTAGGGAGCCTCCCCGGGTCGCCTCGCGCACGCGCGCGTGCGCGCGTGGCGCACCGCGGTTGTCTCGCCGCCGGGTTTGCACTTATCATCGGCGG
>JAKALD010000267.1 GCA_021813275.1 Pseudomonadota bacterium
GCGGATGGTGACGCTGCCGGCCGCGGTGGACCAGGACAAGGCGAAGGCCTCGCTCAAGGACGGGGTGCTGGAGCTCACGCTGCCCAAGGTGGAGAAAGCCAAGCGCCGCACCATCAAGGTCGACTGAAGCGAGCGGCCGCGGACACGCGGTCATTTTCGAAAGGAGCCGACATGCCGAACTACGTCATGGTCACGCGCCTCGCGACCCAGGCGCTCAGCCAGCCGAAGTCCTTCGAGACCCTCGAGCGGCACGTAGCCGATCACGTGCGCAGCATCTGCCCCGAGGTGAAGTGGCTCGCGAACTACGCGGTGATGGGGCCGTACGACTACGTGGACATCTTCAGCGTGCCGGACCTGGAGACGGCGATGCGCGTCTCGGTGATCGTGCGCAGCTACGGCCGCGCGCATTCCGAGATCTGGCCCGCGGTCGACTGGGACGAGTTCAAGAAGCTCGTCCAGAAGATCCCGGCCGCCTGAGCGCGTTGCGGCGCTCTAGAGCTGCCGGTTGCGCGGCGGGCGCACGTATTCGACCGCCGGTGCGTTCGCCCGGTCCGCGGTGACGCGGCAGTGCGCCTTGCCGTTCGCGAGGTCGTAGCGATTGCGGCAGTGGAACGGCCGCAGGTTCTCGGGCGTTGCCGGCCCGCCGGTGGCGATCGGCTCGATCTTCCAGCCGAATTCCGCGTCCTCCTGTCCGAAGTGCTCGCGCCGCATCCAGGCCCCGCAGGCGTCCTGGCGCCAAGCCGCGCCGTCGGCCTCCGGCAGGACGCGGCCGTGCTGCCAGACGGCGTCGATGATCGCTTTACTCCAGTTCATGAGTCGCGCTCCTGACGGGTGCGCGCCGGCCTCGGCGCTTGCGCTCGCGGCCACGCTGTCCCGGCGGATCGTGCACCCCGCGCGGGGGCCCCGGTTTGACGAAGATCAACCCCCGGGCAGGGTAGGGAGGCCGTCATGGCGCTGATCACGATCGCATTGCTGATTGTCCTGAACGGCGTGCTCGCCATGTCGGAGATGGCGGTCGTCGCCTCGCGCCGTACGAGGCTGCGCGAGCGGCTGCGCCGGGGCGACCGCCGCGCGGCGCTCGCGCTCGAGCTGCACAACGCACCGAACGTGCTCCTGTCGACGGTGCAGATCGGCATCACGCTGGTCGGCGTGCTGCTCGGTGCCGTGGGCGAGCGCGCGCTCGCTGCCGATCTCGCGGCGCTCTTCGCGAGAATCCCGGCGCTCGGACCCTACAGCGATGCGCTCGCGCTCGGCCTGGTCGTGGTGGGGATCACCTACGTCTCGCTCGTGATCGGCGAGCTGGTCCCGAAGCGCCTCGCGCTCCATCACCCGGAGGAGGTCGCCTGCCTGGCCGCACGGCCGATGCGGCTGCTGGCGAAGCTCAGCCATCCGGGCGTGCGCCTCTTGAGCGCCTCGGTCGACTTCTCGCTCAGGCTGATCCACGCGCGCGCGCCGGCCGGGCCGACCATCACCGAGGCGGAGATCCGGTCGATGATCGAGGAGGGCACGCGCGCCGGCGTTCTGCTCAAGGCCGAGCAGGACCTGCTCACCAACGTCATCCGCTTCGCCGACCGCAGCATCGCGATGCTCATGACGCCGCGCAACGAGATTGTCTGCCTCGACCTGGAGGACGCGCCCGAGGTCAACCGGCGCAAGATCGCCGAGAGCACGCACGGGCGGTTTCCGGTGGTGCGCGGCAGCTTCGAGCACGTCGCCGGGGTGGTGCAGGCGAAGGATCTGCTCACGCGGCTGCTCTCCGGTCAGCCGCTCGACGTCGAAGCCGCGACGCAGCCCGCGCGCTACGTGCCCGAGAGCGCTTCGCCGCTGACGGTGCTCGAGACGTTTCGCACCACGGCCGAGCACATGGCGCTCGTCGTTGACGAATACGGGGAGGTTCGCGGCCTCGTCACGCTGACCGGCGTTCTGGAGGCCATCGTCGGCGCGCTGCCGGCGCGCGGGGAAGCGCTGGAGGAGAGGGTGGTGCGCAGGGAGGACGGCTCGTGGCTGCTCGATGGACTGCTCACGCTCGACGAGTTCAGGGAGGCGCTCGGCCTGGAAAGGCTGCCGGAGGAAGAGGCGGCGGGCTACGAAACGCTCGCGGGCTTCGTGCTGCATCAGTTCGGGCGTGTGCCGGGGACGGGCGAGCATTTCGAGTGGAACGGCCTGCGCTTCGAGGTCGTCGACATGGACGGCAACCGCATCGACCGGGTGCTCGTCCAGCCGCGGCCCCCGGCCGTCGCCGGACCGGGCGAGCCGCACGCCTAGCGTTGCGGTTTACGGGGCGCGCGCCGCAGGCCGCCCACGCGCACGCCGACGAGGCGCACGTCCCTGTCCAGTGCGACTCATCGTCGCATCTCCCGCGCGTCCCGGGAACCCGCGCGCTTCGTTGATTCGCACCGGCGCTTGACGTGGGTCAAGACGCCTCGCCGCGCGCGGGCGAGCATGCAGGCGATGCTCGCACCCGATCCGGACCGCGCTCGTGGCGCCGCGCGCACATCGCCGCTCGGCTTTCGCGACCCGGTGCTGCTCGTGCCGCTCGACACGGTGTCCGCCCTGGTGCTCGAGGAGCCGGCGCACGATCTGGCGGCAAAGGGATTCGGGGTCGGCCACGCACCGCCGGCGCAGCTCCCCGCGAGCGCCTATGATCGCTCGCGCGGCCGGTATCGGGCCGAGCTGGTGATGGCGCTGATGCGCGAGCCGCGCGGGCCGCGCCTGCTCGGCGTCACCGAGCGCGACCTGTATGCGCACGGAATGAACTTCGTGTTCGGCATCGCCGACAGCCCGGGGCGCGCCGCGCTCATCTCGCTGTGCCGCCTGCGCGTCGGTGCGGATGCCGATACGCTTCGTACGCGGGCACTCAAGGAGGGCGGTGCACGAGCTGGGGCATAGCGCCGGGCTGCCGCATTGCGGCGACACCCGCTGCGTGATGCACTTCAGCAATTCCCTCGCCGACACGGACGCGAAAGACAGCGACCTGTGCGCCGCCTGCCGCAGCAGGCTCGGCGCTTGAGCGCAGAGGTTTGACCGATGTCAAAGCCTGCGCGCCGCGCGGGGACTCAGCCGACGCGATCCGTCACCCCGCCGGCGGCGCGCGCCGCGCTCCGGGCAGATTGCGGCGCGGCGACGTAGCGATGCTCGGCCGCGGCGCGCGGCGCCTGGTTACGGCACACGAGCAGCGTCGCATAGCCGAACAGGTTCACGCGGCGCTGCTCGAGCACCTCGATCTGCGCCGCGGCGAGAAAGCGCTCGAGATCCATGTCGCCCCGGTAGCGCAGCAGCCGATAGATGGGCGCGAGGAATCCTTCGCACAGGCGCAGCCACGCGTTGCGCGTGCGGAAGTGCTGGGCGATCACGATGGTTCCGCCGGGCCGGCACACGCGCCGGATCTCGTTCACCGCGCGCACCGGATCGGGCAGCCCGGAGAGGGCGAACATCAGCGCGGCCTTGTCGAAGCTGCCGTCGGGGAAGGTCATGTGCTGGGCGTCCATCTCGAGCAGCGCTTCGACGTGCGCGAGGCGCCGGGCGGCGACGCGCCCTTCGGCCTTCCTGAGCATGTCGCGCGAGATGTCGATCCCGGTGACGCGCACCCCGGCCGGGTAGAGCTGCAGCGACAGCCCGGTGCCGACGCACACCTCGAGGATGCGCTCGCCGGGACGGCAGTCGAGCGCGGCGAGCGCCGCGCGCCGCCCCGGCGCGAGGCTCGCGCCGAAGACGAGATCGTAGAGCGGGGCGAACAGACGGTAGCCGCGCTGGATGAGTTCGATGCTCATGCTCAGGACTCCCCGTGGCCGGCGCGCCGCGGCGCGCCGCGTTCAGGCACCGATGCCGGCAGCAGCAGCGCCTCGCGGCCGGTGCGTCTCCTTCTGCAGCGGTAGTTTAACGCCTGCACGCCGCCCGCAGGGTCCATACTACGAAACGCCGCCATGCGCGCGCACCCAGCGCAGGATCTCCGGCCACAGCTCGCGCTGCGCGCTCGGGCCGATCAGGACGCCGACGTGCCGCAGCGCGACCCCCACGTCGCCTCGATACCAGAGCAGCCGCTTGTCCGCCGCGCCGGCCGCGCGCACGAAGGGCAGGATGGCGCGCGGCGGAACGATCGGGCAGCGCCGATCCGCGACGAGCAGCAGCGGCGCGATCACGTTGCGCGCCGCAGCGGTGCCGCGGTCAAGCCGCAGAGTGCCGCGCAGGAATGCGTCCTCGCCGTAGAGCCGCTGCGCGATCTCGCGCACCAGGCGGCGCGGCCGCGAGCACCAACCCGCGCACCCGCGCCGGGTGCAGCGCCGCGAAGATCGCGGCGAACAGTCCGCCGAGCGAGTGGCCGAAGAGGAAAACCGCGCGCTCGCCCGTTTCAGCACGGATCGCATCGGCGCACGCGAGGAGCAGCCGCTCGCCGTAGTCGCGAAGGCCGAAGCTCTCCGGCGGCTCCTCCCATTGCGCGACATAGGCGATCCTTCCGTTCTTCAGGCACTGCTCGACCACGCTCGCGCCGGGCGCAAGGTCCCAGATGTAGGCGCGCTTGATCGGCGCCGGCACCATCAGGATGGCGCCCGCACGCGCGCGCGGCTCGCCGTAGGCTCGCAGCGTCAACCCGGGCGCGCGCAACACGATGCGCGAGGGCGTCTCGCGCGGCCGAAGCCCAGGGCATCGAGCATCCTGCCCTGCATGCGGCGCGCCTCGTCGAGCGGCTGGTATAGCCGCCAGGTCGCGGCGGCGGCGCTCGGCGTGGCGCGGGCCTGCATGCGGCGCGCTCAGGCGGCCCGCGCGGCCGGCGGCGCGCTCTCGTCGAGCTCCGCTCCGCCGTGCAGCGACAGCCACTTCAGGACGTCTTCGCGCCGGATGAGGCCGACCAGCCGCCCTTGCTCGATCACCGCAAGCTGGTTGAGGTCGCGCTGGCCGAGGATCGCGAGCGCGCCCAGCGCGTCGGCGCCGGGCGAGACCGAGATCAGGGCTTC
>JAKALD010000268.1 GCA_021813275.1 Pseudomonadota bacterium
GCTCGACGACGAGATCCAGGTGTACTCCAACATCCACCACGCCGCGATCCAGAAGGCCGACATGGAGGCCTGGGGCAAGTTCGCGAAGGCGGGCACCACGATCAACCGCCTGCCGGCCGAAGACCTGCCGAAGTTCCAGCGCGTCGCCGTGCCGATCTGGTTCAAGTGGGCGAACAAGGACGCCGACGCAGCGCGCCTGTTCAAGCTGCAGCTCGAGGTGATGGAGTCGCCGACCTTCGGCTACGTCACCCCCGACATGTACAAGGGCCTGACGCTCAAGGCGTGACGCCGCGCGGCGCCCCGGCGCCGGCCGGGGCGACCGCCCTCGAGACGGGGGAGGCGCGCGCGTCGCGCTTCCCCCTCTTTCGTCCGAGATCCACCGCAGACCGATGCCCACCCTAAACTTCGTCCTGCCCCACTGGATGTACTGGGGCGGGCTGATCCTGTTCCCCTTCGCGGCCATGTTCCTCGTCGCGCGCCAGCGGCGCCGCGGCCCGCCGCGCGAGCCGATCGCCTTCACCGCCTATCTGTTCTGGCTGACCGCCGGCTTCGCCGGCATCCACCGCCTGTACCTGAAGAGCTGGTGGGGTCTCGCCTACGTGCCGCTCCTCGCCGCGGTCATCTACTGCAACGCGCAGGTGCGCGAGGTGCGCGAGGGCGTGTCGAAGACCTACGCCGCGCTCGAGCAGGCGCAGAACGATCTCAAGCAGGCGCGCGACGAGGTCGAGCGCGAGCGCTCGGAAGGCAGATCGCCGTCGCCCGAGCAGAGCGCCGCGGTGGCGCGCGCGCAGGCGGCGCTGCCGGCGCCCGAGGCGGCGTACCGTGCGGCGCAGGCGGTCCACGACCGCTGGTACGGCCGGGCGCGCGACGCGGGCATCACGATCGCGCTGCTGATGCTCGTGGACGCGTTCCTGATCCCCGGGCTCGCGCGCCGGCGGCGCGCGACCGAGGCGCCGGCCGCGCACGAGGAGGCGCACGCGCCGGCGGTCCACGAGCAGGGCACGGCGGAGGACCCGACCCTCGGCTTTCACACCCGCTTCACCGATGCGATCGAGGCGGTCAACGTCAAGGCGGGCGAGTTCGTCGCCTACTGGGCGGTGATCTCGGTGTTCGTCTACTACTACGAGGTGATGGCGCGGTTCCTGTTCAATTCGCCGACCAACTGGGTGCACGAGAGCATGTTCCTCATGTACGGCATGCAGTACATGATCGCCGGCGCCTACGCCTACCGCGAGGACCAGCACGTGCGCGTCGACGTCGTCTACGCCAAGCTCTCGCCGCGCGGCAAGGCGATCGCCGACATCGTGTCCTCGGCGTTCTTCTTCGTCTTCGCGCTCACCATGCTCTGGACCGGCGGCAAGTTCGCGTGGGACGCGGTGAGCGTGCACGAGACCTCGTTCACCGAGTGGGGCATCCAGTACTGGCCGGTGAAGCTCATGATCCCGATCGGCGCGGCGCTGATCGTGCTGCAGGGGATCGCGAAGCTCGCCAAGGACATCGTGTTCGTCGCGCGCAAGGGGGCCTAGCCCGTGGGACTCGAGATTCCGATCGAATGGCTGAGCCTGCTGCTGTTCGGCTCGCTCGGGCTGCTGCTGATGCTCGGCCTGCCGATGGCGTTCTGCACCGGGAGCCTCGCGACGATCTTCCTGTTCGTGTTCGGCTCGCCGGCGATCCTGAACATGATGCCCTCGCGCATCTTCCCGTTCATGACCGACTACCAGCTCTCGGCGGTGCCGCTGTTCATCTTCATGGCGGCGATGCTCGAGAAGGCGGGCATCATCGAGGAGCTGTTCGACGTCATCTACAAGTGGCTCGGCGCGCTGCGCGGCGGGCTCGCGTCGGCGACCGTGCTCGCCTGCACGGTGCTCGCCGCGATGGTCGGCGTGGTCGGCGCCACCGAGGTCACGATGGGAATGATCGCGCTGCCGGCTATGCTCAAGCGCAACTACGACGCCAAGCTCGCCTGCGGCTCGCTGCTCGCCGGCGGCACGCTCGGCATCCTCATCCCGCCGTCGGTGATGGCGATCGTGTACGCGGTGGTCGCGCAGCAGTCGCTCGGCGAGCTGCTGATCGGCTCGGTGTTCCCGGGGCTGCTGCTCTCGGGCATGTACATCGCCTACATCACCGCGCGCTGCGCGATCAACCCGGCGCTCGGGCCGGCGCTGCCGCCCGAGGAGCGCGTCGGCATGCGCGAGAAGCTGCGGCTGCTCAGGAACACGCTCGCGCCGATCTTCCTCATCCTGCTCGTGCTCGGCGTGATCTTCTTCGGCATCGCCACGCCGGTCGAGGCGGCCGGCATCGGCACCTTCGGCGCGCTCGTGGTGTGCGCGCTCAACCGGCGCCTGAACTGGCTCAACATCTACGAGGCGGCGATCGCCACTCTCAAGGCGACCGCGATGGTGATGTGGATCTTCTTCGGCGCGACGATGTTCGTCGGCTTCTTCATCGTGAAGGGCGGCCAGACCTTCGTCGCCGACTCGATCCTCGGCACCGGGCTCCCGGCCTACGGGATCCTGACGTTGATGATGCTGATCCTGTTCGTGCTCGGCATGTTTCTCGACTGGGTCGGCATCCTGCTGCTCACCGTGCCGATCTTCGTGCCGATCCTGAAGGCGCTCAGCTTCGGCGGCGTGTTCGGGATCCCGGGCGTGCGGCCGGAGGACATCCCGCTGTGGTACGGCGTCATCTTCATCGTCAACATGCAGATGGCGTTCCTGTCGCCGCCCTTCGGGTACTCGCTCTTCTACCTGAAGAGCGTCGCGCCGCCGCAGATCACCATGGCGACGATCTTCAAGTCGGCGGTGCCCTTCATCGCCCTGCAGGCGACGGCGAACGCGCTGTGCATCATCTTCCCGGAGGTCATTCTCTGGCTGCCGAGCAAGTTCTACGTCGGCCACTGAGGGCCTAGCCGGGCCCGGCGAGCAGCGCCGCCGCGGGAAAGCTTGCGAAGGCCTGGGCGAGCCGCACCCCACCTTCGCTCACCGCGAGCCGCTCGCCGGTCAGCACGTTGAGAAGCGGCGCGCCATCGGCGAGCGTGCCGGCGGCGACCGCGGTGTCGCCCCACGCGGCCTCGCCGAGCGGCAGGCGCCCGGGGAGTCCCAGCATGCGCGCGAACAGCCGCCCGGCGATCACCACCAGCGTGTGCGGGCCGTGGACGCGCGCGAAGGCGACCACGTGCCGCACCTTGGCGCCGCGCGCCTCGAGCGGCGCGTAGCCGCCTTCCTCGAAGAGCGCCGGCAGGCGGCGGCGCAGCTCGAGCAGCCGCCAGGTGACCAGCAGCTTCGCCCGCCCGTCGTGCGGCGCCTCGGCATAGGCGCGCGCCGCCTGCGCGAAATCGGCCCGCGCGCTCATGTCGCGCAGCTCCTCGAGAAGACGCCGCCGCAGCGCGTAGTCGACCGGCCGGCGGTTGTCGGGATCCACCAGGCTCAGGTCGATGAGCTCGTTGCCCTGGTACAGGTCGGGCACGCCGGGCGAGCCGAGCTTGAGGAGCGCCATCGACAGGCTGTTCAGCGCGCCGAACCAGGCGACGGTGGCGGCCTGCGCGCGCAGGTCGTCGAGGAAGGGGTTGGGCTGCAGCCGCCCGAGCAGCGCCCGCACGAACCCGGCGAGCGCGCCCTCGTACTCCTCGTCCGGGCTGATCCAGCTGGTGCGCAGCTTCGCCTCGCGCGCCGCCTTGAGGGCGTAGCGCTCGATGCGCGCGCGGTAGTGCTCCAGCCCCTGCGCGTCGAGACCCTCGGCCGGGAAGGTCCCGAGCAGCGTCTGGTAGAGCAGGTACTCGTCGGAGCGCGAGGGTTCCTGCGCGCCTTCGCGCGCGTGCCACGCGGACCCGGCGAGCGCGTGCCAGCGGCGCAGGATCAGGCGCCAGGCGCCCGGCATTTCCGAGAGCACGTTGATCCTCTGGCGCACGTCCTCGGAGCGCTTGTTGTCGTGGGTCGAGGTGGCGAGCAGGGTGTGCGGCCAGCGCGCCGCGCGGTCGGCGCTCGCGCCGTGGAAGGCGCTCACCGCCATGCCGAACATGTCGGGGTCGCCGCCGACCTCGTTGAGCGAGGCGAGCCGGTTGTAGGCGTAGAAGGCCGTGTCCTCGACGCCCTTGGCCGCGACCGGCGCGGTGAACTGCTGGAACTTGCGCGCGAAGTGCAGCACGCGCTCGGCCAGGCCCTGCGGCGCCGCGGGCAGCGTGCGCCCGAGCAGGGCCAGGCGCACGAAGCTGAAGATCGTGGTGTCGGCGGCGCGGCTGCGGCGCGTCGCGTGCGCGATCGCCCAGTCGACGTAGCGCCGGTCCTGCACCGAGGGCTCGGCGGCGATGTAGGTGCGGTACACCGGCATGCTCGCCGCGACCTCCGCGAGCGCGCGGCGCAGCGTGTTGAAAGTGTAGTCGCGCGTGCGCCGGTCGGCGCGCGCGATGCGCAGCAGCTCGGTCGCGAGCATGGTGAGCTCGGAGGCGAGCACGCCGCGCAGGATGCTGCGCCTGCCCTGGTAGGCGGCTTCCTCGAAATCCCCCTCCAGGCGGCTGAACGAGCGCCAGATGCGGTCGATCCGGGCGCGTGCGCCCGCGTCGACGAACAGGCCGTTCACCACCGTGGCGAAGCGGTAGCCGGTGGTGCCGTGCACCGCCCAGGTTTCGGGAAGGTGCTCGTGGCGCGCGGTGACCTTCTCGGCGACGACGTACAGCGGGCGCTGCGGGCGGCCGTCGGCGCCGGGGGCGCCGCGCGCGATGCCCGCGCGGCGCGCGTAGCCCGATTGCAGGCGCTCGAGATACTGCGCCGGATCGTACAGCCCGTCGGGATGGTCGATGCGCAGCCCGGTGACCTTGCCCTCGGCGGCGAGCGCCAGCACGAAGCCGTGCGTCACCTCGAACACCGCCTCGTCCTCCATGCGCAGCGCGGCGAGCTCGTTGATGTCGAAGAA
>JAKALD010000269.1 GCA_021813275.1 Pseudomonadota bacterium
GACCGTGTTCGAGAAGAACGACCGCCTCGGCGGGCTGCTGCGCTACGGAATTCCCGACTTCAAGCTGGGCAAGGCGCTCATCGACCGGCGCCTCGAGCAGCTGCGCGTCGAAGGGGTGAGCTTCAAGGTCAACCACTGCGTGGGCCGGGCGCCGGCGGGCGCCGGCAACGCCGCGGCGACGGTGCTCGACCCGGCCACCATCGTGGACGAGTTCGACGCGGTGGTGCTCGCGGGCGGCGCCGAGCAGCCGCGCGACCTGCCGGTGCCCGGCCGCGAGCTCGACGGCGTGCGCTTCGCGATGGACTTCCTGCCGCTGCAGAACCGGCGCGTGGCCGGCGACAAAAACGTCGCCGAGCTCTGGGCGAGCGGCAAGCACGTGGTGATTATCGGCGGCGGCGACACCGGCTCGGACTGCGTCGGGACCTCCAATCGCCACGCGGCGAAATCGGTCACCCAGCTCGAGCTGCTGCCGATGCCCCCGAACGTCGATCGCAACCCCGTCTGGCCCTACTGGCCGCAGCGCCTGCGCACTTCCTCGTCGCATGAGGAAGGCGCCACGCGCGAGTGGTCGGTGGCGACCAAGGAGTTCGTGGGCGAAGGCGGCAAGGTGAAGGCGCTCAGGCTGGTGCACCTCGAGTGGCACGACGGCAAGATGCGCGAGGTGCCGGGGTCCGAATTCACGCTGCCGGCGGACCTGGTGCTGCTCGCGATGGGGTTCGTTTGCCCGGTGCAGTCGGTGCTGGAGGGCTTCGGCGTGGCGAAGGATGCGCGCGGCAACGCGCAAGCAACCACCGACGGCGCGCGCTGCTACGCGACCAGCGTGCCCAAGGTGTTCACCGCGGGCGACATGCGGCGCGGCCAGTCGCTCGTCGTGTGGGCGATCCGCGAAGGCCGGCAGTGCGCGCGTGCCGTCGACGAGTTCCTGATGGGATTTTCGGAGCTGCCGCGGTGAGCGCGCGCGCCTCGATCCGCCGTTCGACGCTGCGACGCGCAACTCGCCGACGACGAAGCGCGGCCGGACGATGATCGGATAGCGTTCTCACGCGACGTTCACGAAGAAGCCACGGGCCGCCAGCCCGTGGCTTCTTGTTTTTGGAGATCCGGAAATGGGCGATATCGACGATTCGGCGCTGATGTTCGTCACGCAGCGCCCGCAGGTGATGTTCGTGAGGGGCGAGGGCTCGTGGCTGTACGACGCCGCGGGCCGCGCCTACCTCGACTTCGTGCAGGGCTGGGCCGTCAACGCGCTCGGGCATTGCCCCGCGGCGCCGCGCGAGGCGCTCGCCGCGCAGGCCGCGCGCGTGTGGAACGTCAGCCCGGCCTATTACAACGAGCCGATGTGCCGGCTGGCTACGCGGCTCGCGCAGCTCTCGGGCCTCGAGCGCGTGTTCTTCGCCAACAGCGGCGCCGAGGCGAACGAGGGCGCGATCAAGCTCGCGCGCAAGTGGGGCGCGCTCGCGCGCGGCGGCGCCTTCGAGATCGTCGTCTTCGAGGGCGCCTTCCACGGCCGCACGCTGGCGACCATGTCGGCCTCCGGCAAGCCCGGCTGGGAGCGCCTGTTCGAGCCGAAGGTGCCGGGCTTCGTGCGCGTGCCGCACGGCGAGCTGGCGCAGGTCGAGCAGGCGATCGGCCCGGGCACCTGCGCGGTGATGCTCGAGCCGATCCAGGGCGAAGCGGGCGTGCGCCCGGTCTCGGACGTATTCCTGCGCGGGTTGCGCGTGCTCACCGAGGAGCGCGGCGTGCTCCTCGTCCTGGACGAGATCCAGACCGGCATCGGCCGCACCGGCCGCATGTTCGCCTTCGAGCACTGCGGTACCCGACCCGACATCGTCGCGCTCGGCGCGGTTCGCGGCCAGGGGCTGCTCGTCGCGCTCGAGCTCCTGCGCCCGATCGGCGCGCAGGTGGTGGACGCGGCCCTGCAGCGCGGCTTGCTCGTCAACGCGCCACGGCCCACGTGTCTGCGCTTTATGCCGGCGCTGAACGTCTCCCGCCCGGAGATCGACTCTATGATAGAGCGCCTCGCGTCGGCACTCGCGGCCGCGCAATGAGCCGCGCGACGGCGGAGGGTTCGTGCGACGCGATGCTAGAATCCCCACTGGCCCCACTGCCACCTGCGCGACTTGCCCTCATGCCGCTCGAAATCGTCGTGCTCGCCGCCGGTCAGGGCAAGCGCATGCACTCGGACGTGCCGAAGGTGCTGCATCCCCTCGCGGGCCGGCCGCTGCTCGCGCACGTGCTCGAGACCACGCGCGCGCTCGCTCCCGAGCGCATCGTGGTCGTGCACGGCCACGGCGGCGACGCCGTGAAGGCGGCGTTCCCGGCTGCGCCGGTCACCTGGGTCGAGCAGAGCGAGCGCCTCGGCACCGGTCACGCCGTGCTGCAGGCATTGCCGCTCGCCTCCGAGAATGCCGACGTGCTGGTGCTCTACGGCGACGTGCCGCTGGTGCGCGCGGAAACGCTGCGCGAGCTCGTCCAGGTCGCGCGCGGCGGGCTGGCGATCCTCACCGCCGATGCGCCCGATCCGGTCGGCTACGGCCGCATCGTGCGCGACGCGCGCGGGCGGGTGGCGCGCATCGTCGAGCAGAAGGACGCCTCGTCCGAGGAGCTCGCGCTGCGCGAAGTGAACGTCGGCTTCCTGTGCGCGCCGGCGAAGCGCCTGAGCGGCTGGCTCGCGGGAGTCGGCAACCGCAACGCGCAGCGCGAGTACTACCTCACCGACGTCGTCGCGCTCGCCGCTGCCGAGGGCGTCGAGGTGGCGGCGGTGAAGGCGGCGGACTGGCCCGAGGTCGCGGGCGTGAACTCCAAGCGCGAGCTGGCCGCGCTCGAGCGGATGCTCCAGCGCCGCGCAGCCGAGCGCCTGCTCGAGGCGGGCGTGACGCTCGCCGATCCCGAGCGCATCGACGTGCGGGGGAGCCTCGAGTGCGGGCGCGACGTCGCGATCGACGTGAACTGCGTCTTCGAGGGCAGCGTGCGCCTGGGCGAGCGGGTGAGAATCGGCCCGCACTGCGTGCTGCGCAACGTGAGCGTCGCGGCCGACAGCGAGGTGCACGCGTTCTCGCTGCTCGAGGACGCGCAGGTCGGCGCGCGCTGCCGCATCGGGCCGTATGCGCGGCTGCGCCCGGGCGCGATGCTGGCCGAGGAGGTGCACATCGGCAACTTCGTCGAGGTGAAGGCGAGCCGCCTGGGGGCAGGCTCGAAGGCGAATCACCTCGCCTACATCGGCGATGCGCAGGTCGGCAGCCGCGTCAACATCGGCGCCGGAACCATCACCTGCAACTACGACGGCGCCGGCAAGCACCGCACCGTGATCGAGGACGATTGCTTCATCGGCTCGGACACCACGCTGGTCGCTCCGGTGACGGTGGCGAAAGGCTCCTACATCGGCGCCGGCTCGACGATCAACAAGAACACGCCCGCGGGCCAGCTGACCGTAGCGCGCGCCAGGCAGGTCTCGCTGCCGTCCTGGAAGCCCCGCGGGAAGAAATGAGCCATGTGCGGCATCGTCGGCGCCGCGGCTAGGCGCGACGTCGTCCCGGTCCTGCTCGAGGGGCTGCGGCGCCTCGAGTACCGCGGCTACGATTCGGCCGGCGTCGCGGTGCTCGACGGCGCGCGCAAGCCCGAGCTGAAGCGCCTGCGCGCGGTCGGCCGCGTCGCCGAGCTCGCCGGGCAGGTGGCGGCGCGCAACCTCGCCGGCTTCACCGGGATCGCGCACACGCGCTGGGCGACGCACGGCGCGCCGAGCGAGGCGAACGCGCACCCGCACGTCTCCGGCGGCCTCGCGCTGGTGCACAACGGCATCATCGAGAACCACGAGGCGATGCGCGCCCGCCTCGAGGCGCAGGGCTACGCCTTCGTCTCACAGACCGACACCGAGGTGATCGCGCACCTCATCGCGGCGCACCGCCGCTCGAGCCCCGACCTGCTCGCCGCCACGTGCAGGGCGGTGGCGGAGCTGCAGGGCGCGTTCGCGATCGCGGTCGTGTCGGCGGACGACCCGGGGGCGGTGGTGCTCGCGAGGAAAGGCGCGCCGCTGCTGCTCGGCCTCGGCGAGGGCGAGAACTTCGCCGCCTCCGACGTCTCGGCGCTGGTGCAGGCGACGCGCCGCATCGTGTTCCTCGAGCACGGCGATTGCGCCGAGATCCGCGCGGACGGGGTTCGCATCCTCGATGCGCACGGCGCTGCGGTGGAGCGGCCGGTGCACCTGTCCGAGCTCACGGCGCAGGCGGTCGAGCTGGGACCCTACCGCCACTACATGCAGAAGGAGATCTTCGAGCAGCCGGGGGCCGTCGCCGCGACGCTCGAGATGGTGCTCGGCGCGCAGTCGCTGCAGCCGCAGCTCTTCGGGGTGCAGGCCGCCGAGGTCCTCGCCGGGGCGAAATCGGTGCAGATCGTCGCCTGCGGCACCAGCTACCACGCGGGCATGGTGGCGCGCTACTGGCTGGAGACGATCGCGCGCATGCCGACCCAGGTCGAGATTGCGAGCGAATACCGCTATCGCGGGGTCATCGCGGACCCGGGCACGCTGCTGGTGACCGTGTCGCAGTCGGGCGAGACCGCGGACACGCTCGCGGCGCTCGAATTCGCGCGCACGCTCGGCATCCGGCGCACCCTGACGATCTGCAACGTGCCGGAGAGCTCGCTGGTGCGCGCCTCGGCGCTCAAGTTCCTGACGCGCGCCGGCCCCGAGATCGGCGTCGCCTCGACCAAGGCGTTCACCACGCAGCTCGCCACCCTGTTCCTGCTCACGCTGGTGCTCGCGAAGCTGAGGGGGCGCACGACCGCGGAGAGCGAGACAGGCATGATCCACGCGCTGCGCCACCTGCCCGCCGCGCTCCGCAACGTGCTCGGCGTGGAGGAGGCGGTCAAGGCCTGGG
>JAKALD010000270.1 GCA_021813275.1 Pseudomonadota bacterium
GCGCTCCTCGGCGCGCGCGGCCGCGTTGCGCTCCGCTTCTTCGCGCGCCCGCGCTTCCGCCCCTGCGCGCTCCTCGGCCTGGCGCCGCTCCGCGGCCATGGCGGCCGCCTCGGCTTCCGCCTCCGCGCGCGCCTGCGCGCGCCGCGCCGACTGCGCCTCCAGCGCCTCACGCTGGCGTGCCGACTCGAGCGCGCTGCGCTCGACTGCCGCGCGCTCCTGGGCCGCGGCACGCGCCTGAGCCTCGGCCCTGCCGCCCGCCTCCGAGAGCTGCGCCACTTCGTCCTCCAGCCGCTTGCGTTCTGAGGCGCGCGCCTCGGCCTTGCGCTCCGCGTCGATCCGAGCCTGTGCCTCCTCGAGAGCGGCGCGCTCCACTTCGGCGCGCTCTCTGGCGCGTTGCGCCGCGGCTGCGTCGGCCGCCGCCTGCGCCTCGGCCTCCCGCCTGAGACGCTCCTCGGCCGCCTTGCGCTCGCGCGCCGCCTCCAGACCCTGCTGCTCGACCCCCAGGCGCTCCGCGGCCGCGCGGCGCGCAGCGATCTGCTCGGCGGCTTCGCGCCCGCTGTCCTCCGGCACTGCGTCGCTCGCCTGCACCGGCGCCGGATCCGCTTGCGCCGCCTTGCGCGCCGCCCGCTCCCGTTCCGCCTGCCTGAGTTTGTCGAACAGTCTGCTCATCGCCGCGGGCCTCGCCGCAGCCGAGAGGATAGCCGAGGCGGGGCAGCCCGGGCTAAGCGCCGGGCTCGAGCCTGAGCGGCAGGCGGCGCAGCCGCCTGCCGGTGGCGGCGGCGAGCGCGTTGGCCACCGCGGGCGCGACGAGCGGCACCGCCGGCTCGCCGACGCCCCCGGGATCGGCGCCGCTCTCGAGAATGTACGTCTCGATCCGCGGCATCTCGGCGATCGTGAGGATCGGGTAGTCCTGGAAGCTCGCCTGCGCGACGCGCCCCCGGGCGACCAGGATTTCTTCCTTGAGCGCGGCCGAAAGGCCGAGCGCGATGCCGCCTTCGAGCTGCGCGTGTACGGCATCCGGCGTGACGGCGACGCCGCAGTCGATCGCGCACACGACGCGCTCGACGCGCACCGCGCCGTCCGCGGCGCGCACCTCGGCGACCTGCGCGGCCACGCTGCCGAAGGACTCGTACACCGCCACGCCGCGCCCGAGCTCCGGGGCGAGCGCGCCGCCCCAGCCTGCGCGCTCGGCCGCGAGGCGGAGCACCGCCGCGTGGCGCGGCGCGTCTTCGAGCAGCGCGAGGCGGTACTCGAGCGGGTCGCGTCCGGCGCGCTGCGCCAGCTCGTCGACGAAGCACTCGACGGCGAACGCGTTGTTCGACGCGCCCACCGAGCGCCACGCCCCGGTCGGCAGCGCCGAGGGCACCTCCGCGTGCTCCTCGCGATAGTGCGCGACCGAGTACGGGACGTCGATGCCGTCCAGCGCGAGCTCGGATCCGGCGATTCGCATATGCCACGCCGCGGGACGCCCGGCGCCGTCGAGCGCGGCGCGCAGGCGCACCGCGTGGGCCGGGCGATACATGTCGTGCTGCAGATCCTCGGCCCGGTTCCAGAGCACCTGCACCGGAGCGCCGAGCGCCTTGGATAGCTCGACCGCCTCGCACACGAAGTCGGTCTCGAGGCGCCGCCCGAACCCGCCCCCCAGGAACTGGGTATGCACGCGCACTTTCGCGAGCGGCAGCCCGGCGATGCGCGCCGCCTCCTTCTGCGTCGCCGCCTGGTGCTGCGTGCCCACCCAGACATCGCAGGCTCCGCGGCGCACATGCGCCACGCAGTTCATCGGCTCGATCGGCGCGTGCGCAAGGTACGGCGTCTGGTAGAGCGCCTCGATCACATTGCTTCCGCGCAAGGCGCTCGCGGGCTCGCCGCGTTCCTTCGCCAGCCTGCCCTTGCGGCCGAGCGCTTCGAGCAGCTGGCGCTCGATGCGCGCCCCCTCCAGCGCGCCGTGCTCTCCGGACTGCCATTCGATCCGCAGCGCCTCGCAGCCGCGGGTCGCCGCCCAGTAGTCCTCGGCCACGACGGCCACTGCCGTGCGGTCGCGCAGCGCCACCACCTCGCGCACGCCGGGCACCGCGCGCGCCGAATGATCGTCGAGCCGCGCGAGGCGCCCGCCGAGCTCCGGGCAATGCACGACCGCGGCGCGCAGCATGCCCGGCAGCTCGACGTCGATGCCGTAGCGCGTGCGGCCGAGCGTCATCGCAGCGATGTCGAGCCGCGACGTGGTCCTCCCGATGAGCCGGAGCTCGGCGCGTGACTTGAGCGGGGCGCGCCGCGGCACCGCGAGCTTCGCGGCTTCGCGCGCGAGCTCGCCGTACCCGAGGCTACGATCGCTCGCCGCGTGCCGCACGACCCCGGCCGCAGTGCTGCACTGCTCGCTCGGCACGCCCCAGCGCCGCGCCGCCGCCTGCACGAGCCGCAGCCGCGTCTTGGCAGCGAGCTCGCGCACGCGCTGCCATTCGCCGCGAATGCTGCTCGATCCGCCGGTGAGCTGCTCGCCCCAGAGGCCGTTGCGGTAGCGCGCATCGGCCGGGGCGAACACGGTGCGCAGCGACTGCGGCGCGACGTCCAGCTCCTCGGCGAACAGCAGCGCCAGCCCGGTGAGCGCGCCCTGGCCCATCTCGGAGTGGTTGATCATCACGGTGATGCGCCCGCCCGGGTCGATCCAGATCCAGTCGTTCATGCGCGTGCCGGCGTCCGGCGGCAGGTCGCTCAGCAGCTCGGGCCGCGGCCAGGCATCCGCGCCCTCGCCGTGCGCTGCGGCGTGGATGGCGCGCCGCACCCGCGCGTAGGTGCCGCAGCGGCACAGCACGCCGGACAACGCCGCGTCGATTTCCGCGTCGCTCGGCGCGCGCGTCCTGGCGAGCAGCGCGGCGGCGCTCAGGAGCTGCGCCGGCTGGCAGTAGCCGCATTGCGCGACCTGGTGGCCGATCCAGGCGAGCACGAGCGGATGGTCCTCGGGCAGGCCCTCGATCGTGGTGACCGCGCGCGCGCCGACGCGCCCGAGCGGCACCATGCAGGCGTGGTTGGGCGCCCCGTCGAGCAGCACCATGCACGCGCCGCACACGCCCACGCCGCAGCCGTACTTGGTGCCTCTCAGCCCGAGCCGCTCGCGCAGCACCCACAGCAGCGGCTGCTCGGGATCGGCCTCCACCTGGTGCACCCGGCCGTTCACGTTGAGAGCGTGCATCGCCGATCGCCTCAGCTCCAGATCAGGGAAAGGGTGTCGTCGGGCCGCAGCTCGGCGCGCGTGCCGAGCTTCGCGCCTTCCCGGTTAAGAGTATCGCGCAGCCAGCGCGCATCCGCACTGCGGGCACGCTCGACGCGAAAGCGGCGCATGCGGGTCGGCGTCGCCGCGAAGCGCAGCAGCCGGCCGCTCGCCGCATCCAGGGTTGGAAAGTACATGAGCGCGAGCTCGGGACGATAGGCCTCGTGGCCGCCGATGCCTTCGTAATCGGTCAGGAAATCGCCGCAGCCGTAGAGGATCGGCTTGTGATCGTAGACCTCGATGCCCTTGACGTGGTGGGACGAATGGCCGTGCACGACGTCGATGCCGGCGCTCTCGACCAGGCCGCGGGCGAATGCGCGTTGCGCGCCGCTCACCGCGTAATCCCAGTTGCCGCCCCAATGCAGCGACATCACCGCCAGGTCGCCGTCGCGCTTGTGCGCGCGCACCTGCCGCGCGACGGCATCGACGCTGCGCGGCGAGAGATCGCACAGCAGGTTCACCCCCGACCGCTCGCCCGTCGCCGCCCAGCGCGGCGGGACGCCGCTGTCCTCGGTGGCAGCGGCGAACACCAGGACGCGGCGCTTCCCGGGCAGCTCGATCACCGCCGGCGCGGCCGCTTCGTTCGCCTCGGCGCCGGCGCCGGCGCTGCGCAGCCCCGCCGCGTGCAGCGTCGCCAGCGTTTCGGCGAGCCCCGCGCGCCCCCAGTCGAGCACGTGATTGTTCGCGAGCACGCAGCAGTCGAGCGCCGCCGCGCCCAGGCACGCCGCGTTCGCGGGATTCATCCTGTAATGAATGCCTTTGCCGGGGACGGCATCCTCGCTCACGGTCACCGCGGTCTCCAGGTTGACGATGCGCGCGTCGGGGCGCACGCGCGCGAGCTCGGCCAGCGCATCGCCCCACACGTAGTCGGACGGCACGCGCCGCGGAATGGGGCCGTTCGCCCGCTCGGCGAGCTCGACGTACTCGAGCGCCGAATGGACATAGGGCTCGAACAGCTGCGGCGCGCTCGGGTGCGGCAGGATCTGGTCGATCCCGCGGCCGGTCATGACGTCGCCGCACAGGAACAGCGTGACCGCGCGCGTTGCGTTCTCGCGCGGCGATCCGGTCATTGTGCTTGGCCGGACCGCGCCGAGCGGCTAAAGTGTCGCTTGTCCGCCTTTCGCCGCAACCCGAACCCCATCACGCAAGGAGCGATTCATGCCCCACCAGCCCCCTCAGGTCGGAGCCCCCGATCCCGAGCTCAAGACCTCGCCGATCATCGACGAGCAGGAGGCCGACGAAGAGCTCTCGCCGGATCTGGAGCTGGAAGCCGGCGTGTGCTATTTCAACAACGTCGCCTTCGCGATCGGCGATTACGTGCGCAGCGGCAGCGAGCTGCTGCATTGCGAGGAGCGCGGCGTGTGGGTGCGCACGGGAGAGATGCGTCCCGAGTAGCGCGCTCTCACGGCAACCTCGCAGTTCCGCCTCGAGGCGCCATCGGCGCGGCGCTCGCGCGCCGTTGCGGCCGGCCGCTCAGTCGACCTTGATGGTGCGGCGCTTGGCTTTCTCCACCTTGGGCAGCGTGAGCTCCAGCACCCCGTCCTTGAGCGAGGCCTTCGCCTTGTCCTGGTCCACCGCGGCCGGCAGCGTCACCATCCGC
>JAKALD010000271.1 GCA_021813275.1 Pseudomonadota bacterium
GTGGGCACCACGCCCTTGTCGTAGTAGTGCCCGCCGTGGAAATCGGGGTCGCTGGCGATCGCCTGGCGCGCGACCTCGTTGAACGCGATGTTCTGCGCCGAGAGCTTGGGCGCGGCGGCGATCACGAGCGAATGGCGGATGCGCTCGGGGTAGGACAGCGTCCACTGCAGCGCCTGCATCGCGCCGAGCGAGCCGCCCATGACGGCCGCGAAGCGCTCGATGCCGAGGCGGTCGGCGAGCCGCGCCTGCGCGTCGACCCAGTCCTCGACCGTCACCACCGGGAAGTCGCCGCCCCAGGGCCTGCCGGTGGCGGGGTTCACGCTCATCGGCCCGGTCGAGCCGTGGCAGCCGCCGAGGTTGTTCACGCCGAGCACGAAGAAGCGCCGCGTGTCGAGCGGCTTGCCCGGGCCGATCATGTTGTCCCACCAGCCGACGTTGTCCGGGTCGTGGGCGTAGCTGCCGGCGACGTGGTGCGAGGCGTTGAGCGCGTGGCACACGAGCACCGCGTTCGAGCGCGCGGCGTTCAGCTCGCCGTAGGTCTCGTAGGCGAGCTCGAAGGCGGGCAGCTCGGCGCCACTGCGCAGGCGCAGCGGCGCGTCGAAGCGCGCCTTCTGCGCGACGACCGTGCCGACCGAGCCGGGATCCGCGGGTGCGTTCACCGCCGCTCCAAAAACGAAAAACCCGTTCAGCTTGCGCGAGAACGGGTTTGCGGCACCGGTCTCTTTAGCTGGATTTGTAACGCGCCCGCAAGCTGAACATCAAATCGGCGCACCGCGGATTATAGCCGAGTCGCGCGCGGCCTCAATCCGCGGCCTTCGCCGCGCCGCTCGCGATCAGCCGCTCGATCTCCTCCGCCGCGAGGCCCGCCTCGGCGAGCAGCTCGCGCGTGTGCTCGCCCAGGCGCGGGGCGTGGCGCCGGTACTCGGGCGCGGACTCCGACCACTCGGAGGGCACGGCCAGCGAGCGCAGGCGCCCCTCGGTGGGATGCTCCACCTCGCGGAAGTAGCCGATCGCGGCGAGGTGCGGATCGGCGACGATGTCGTCCAGGCTGTTCATGCGCTGCACCGGAATGTCGGCCGCCTCGAGGGCCGCGAGCCACTCGCCGGTGGTGCGCTTCAGCATCTCCTCGGCGACCAGGGCGTAGGCGCGGTCGTAGTTGCGGCTGCGCGCCTCCTGGCTGGCGAATGCCTCGGTCGCGAGCAATTCCGTCCTGCCGATCAGCTCGAAGAACGCGCGCCACTGCTTGTCGTTGTAGATGAGCGCGCACACGTAGCCGTCCTTCGTCCGGTAGGGGCGCCGATCCTTGGCGAGCATGCGCGCGTAGCCGGGCTCACCGAGGGGCGGCTCGAAGGTGTAGCCGCCGAGGTGCTCACCGAGCACCACCTGCAGCAGGTGCTCGAACATCGGCACGTCGACGCGCTGGCCTTTGCCGGTCTTCTCACGCCGGTAGAGCGCCGCGCTCACGCTGCTTGCCACCTGCTGGCCGACCGAACGATCCGCGATGATCACCGGCGCGTAGCGCGGCGTCTTGGCGCCCTGCTTCTGGAAGAGCCACGGAATGCCCGCCGCGCCCTGGATCAGGTCGTCGTAGGCGGCCTTGGCGGCGTACGGTCCGCGCTGGCTGTAGCCGAAGCAGCCGACGTACAGGATCCGCGGGTTTGCTGCGCGCAGCGCCTCGTAGGAAAGCCCGAGGCGCGCCATCGCCTGCGGCCGGATGTTGTACACGAGCGCGTCGGCGCCCTTCGCCAGCGCGAGCAGCGCCGCGCGCGCCTCCGGGCTCTTCAGATCGAGGGCGAGCGAGCGCTTGTTGCGGTTGGCGTTGAGGAAGATGTGCCCCATGCCCGGATTGCGGAACGGCCAGGCGTAGCGCATCACGTCGCCCTCAGGAGGCTCGACCTTGACCACGTCGGCGCCGAGGTCGGCGAGGATCTGCGTGGCGTAGGGGCCCATCACCACCGTGGTGAGATCGAGGATGCGCACGCCGTCGAGGGGGCCGGGCATGGTGATTCGCGGCTGTGGGTCAGGTTCTTATCCGATCGCCTGCTTTCGTGCGGCTCGGGTTTTGAGCCGCACGAAAGCAGGCGAAACCAGGGCGGTGAAGACGGGCACCGGCGGTGAGCCGGTGCCCGTCCAGATGTCTCCCCATTTCGCGCAGCCCCCAGACGGGCCGCGCGAAATGGGGAGATCGGGGAAAACCCACACCCGGCAGGGTGTCCCTACGCATTCAGCTTCGCCAGCAGCTCCCTGGTGCGTCCCGGGTCGCCGCTTCGCAGCACGCGCTGGGCGAGCGGCTGCACCTCGGCGAGGTTGGTGCGCAGCACGCGCTCCTTGATCGCGAGCAGCTGCGAAGGATGCATCGAGAAGTTGCGCAGACCGAAACCGAGCAGCAGCCGGGTGAGCGCCAGGTCGCCGGCCATCTCGCCGCACACCGCCACCGGAACGCCGGCGCGATTGGCGGTCTGGATGGTGTGCGCGACCAGGTGCAGCACCGCCGGGTGCAGCGGGTCGTAGAGGTGCGCGACCGCGTCGTCGGTGCGGTCGATGGCGAGGGTGTACTGGATCAGGTCGTTGGTGCCGAGCGACAGGAAGTGCAGCCGGCGCATGAACATCGGCAGCGCGAGCGCGGCGGCCGGGATTTCGACCATGCCGCCGACGTCGATCGCGCGGTCGAAGGGCGCGCCGCGCTCCTCGAGCTGCTCCTTCGCCTGCTTGACGAGCGCGAGTGCCTGCTCGACCTCGTGCACGTGCGCCACCATCGGCAGCAGGATCTTCACGCGGCCGTGGTGCGAGGCGCGCAGGATGGCGCGCAGCTGCGCGAGGAACATCTGCGGCTCGGCGAGCGAGAGCCGGATCGCACGCAGCCCGAGCGCGGGGTTGGGCATCGGCTCGCCGTCCATGTGCAGGGTCTTGTCGGCGCCGAGGTCGAGCGTGCGGATCACGACCGGCCTGCCCCCGAGCGCGCTCGCGACCTGGCGGTAGTACTCGAACTGCTCGTCCTCAGAGGGCAGCTCCTTGCGGTTCATGAACAGGAACTCGGTGCGGAACAGCCCCACGCCCTGCGCGCCCGCCTCGAGCACTTCGTCGATGTCCTGCGGCAGCTCGATGTTGGCGAACAGCTCGACCGGCGTGCCGTCGAGCGTGGCTGCGGGCGTGGAGCGCAGGCGCTTGAGCTTCTGGCGCTCAAGCTCGTGCTGCGACTGGCGCAGCTGGTATTCGCCGAGCACGATCGGGTCGGGGTCGACGACCAGCACGCCCTGCAGGCCGTCCACGATGAGCAGCTCGTTTTCGCGGATCATCTGGCGCGCGTGGTGCAGGCCGACGAGCGCCGGGATGGCAAGGCTCCTCGCGAGGATCGCGGTGTGAGAGGTGACCCCGCCCAGGTCGGTGACGAAGCCGCCGAAGTGGTGGCGCTTGAACAGCGCCATGTCCGCGGGCGCGAGGTCGTGCGCGACCACGATGCGCTTGCGCTCGTCCTCGATCTGCGGCTCGGCGAGGCCGGGGCCACCCATGAGCGCCTTGAGCACTCGCTCGACCACCTGCTGGATGTCCAGGCGCCGCTCGCGCAGGTACGGGTCGTCGATCTCCTCGAACTGGGCGACCAGCTTCTCCATCTGCTGCACCAGCGCCCACTCGGCGTTGCAGCGCTGCTCGCGGATCTGGGCGCGCGGCGCGTGCGACAGCGACGAGTCCTCGAGGATCATGCGGTGCAGGTTGAGGAAGGCGGCGAACTCCGGCGGCGCGTCCGGCGGGATGTGCTCGCCGAGCGCGCCGAGCTCGTCCTTGGCGCGCACGAACGCCGCGTCGAAGCGCGCCACCTCGGCGTCGAGCGCGTCCGCCCCGATCTCGTAGTGCGCCACCTCGAGCCGGGCGCTTGACACGAGGTGCGCGTAGCCGATCGTGATCCCGCTCGAGACGCTCGAGCCGTGCAGCACGAAGTTCATGGCGAGCGCTTCCCGCGCGGCGTCACTCGCCCTCGCCGAACTTGTCGGCGATGAGCGCGGCGAGCGCGGCGAGCGCGGCCTCGGCGTCCGGGCCCTCGGCCTCGACGACGACGCTCGTGCCGGGGCCGGCGGCGAGCATCATCACGCCCATGATGCTCTTGGCGTTGACGCGGCGCTCGTTGCGCGCGATCCAGATTTCGGAAGCGAAGGAGCTCGCGGTCTGGGTGAGCTTGGCGGAGGCGCGCGCGTGCAACCCCAGCTTGTTGACGATGACGACCTCAGCCCTTGGCATGACAGCAGCAGTCCGTGTTCATGTGCACCACGCCCTCGTGGCCGCCCGAGAGCGCCTTCTCGACCACGGTCGCGAGCGGCTGGTCGCGGTAGGTGAGCGCGCGCACGAGCATCGGCAGATTGACGCCGGCCACGCCCTCGACGCGGTCGAGCTCGAGCAGCTTCATCGCGATGTTGCCCGGCGAGGCGCCGTAGATGTCGACGAGCACCAGCACGCCGTCGCCTTCGTCGAGCTGGCGCACCAGCTCGCGCGCGAGCGGCAGGATCGCCTCGGGGTCGTCGTGCACGGTCAGGCCCACCTGGCGCACGCGCAGCGGGCGCTTGCCGAGCACGTGGCTCGCGGCGTGGATCAGCGCCTCGCCGAGCGCGCCGTGGGAGATGATGAGGATGCCGACCATCGCGCGGGTTCGGATCAGCGTGCGCAGGAGGCGACCTTCGCCTCCAGCGCCTGGACGAACCTCCCGGCGACGTCGTAGCCGGTCTGGTCCTGGATCTCGCGAAAGCAGGTCGGGCTGGTGACGTTGATCTCGGTGAGGTAGTCGCCGATCACGTCCAGGCCCACCAGCAGCAGGCCGCGCGCCGCGAGCCCAGGGCCGAGCGCCTCGGCGATCT
>JAKALD010000026.1 GCA_021813275.1 Pseudomonadota bacterium
CTCTCGCCCTCGGTCGAGCTGCTCGAGACCGGCATCAAGGTGATCGATCTCATCTGCCCGTTCGCGAAGGGCGGCAAGATCGGCCTGTTCGGCGGCGCCGGCGTCGGCAAGACGGTCAACATGATGGAGCTCATCAACAACATCGCGAAGCAGCACTCGGGCCTGTCGGTGTTCGCCGGCGTCGGCGAGCGCACGCGCGAGGGCAACGACTTCTATCACGAGATGAAGGAGTCGAACGTGCTCGACAAGGTGGCGATGGTGTTCGGCCAGATGAACGAGCCCCCGGGCAACCGGCTGCGCGTGGCGCTCACCGGCCTCACCATGGCCGAGCGCTTCCGCGACGAGGGACGCGACATCCTGCTGTTCATCGACAACATCTACCGCTACACGCTCGCGGGCACCGAGGTGTCGGCGCTGCTCGGCCGCATGCCCTCCGCCGTCGGCTACCAGCCGACGCTCGCCGAAGAGATGGGGCGGCTCCAGGAGCGCATCACCTCGACCAAGGTGGGCTCGATCACCTCGATCCAGGCGGTGTACGTGCCCGCCGACGACCTCACCGACCCGTCGCCGGCGACCACCTTCGGCCACCTCGACGCCACGGTCGTGCTCTCGCGCGACATCGCCTCGCTCGGCATCTACCCGGCGGTCGATCCGCTCGACTCCACTTCGCGCCAGGTGGATCCGAACGTGATCGGAGAGGACCACTACACGACCACGCGCGCCGTGCAGGCGACCCTGCAGCGCTACAAGGAGCTGCGCGACATCATCGCGATCCTCGGCATGGACGAGCTCTCGCCCGAGGACAAGCTCGCGGTGGGGCGCGCGCGCAAGATCCAGCGCTTCCTGTCGCAGCCGTTCCACGTCGCCGAGGTGTTCACCGGCTCGCCCGGCAAGTTCGTGCCGCTCAAGGACACGATCCGGGGCTTCAAGATGATCGTGAACGGCGAATGCGACCAGATTCCCGAGCAGGCGTTCTACATGGTCGGGAGCATCGAGGAAGCCTTCGAGAAGGCGAAGACGCTCCAGTAAGAGGCGGCCTCATGGCGAACACCATCCACGTCGACGTCGTCAGCGCGGAAGAGTCGATCTTCTCCGGCGAGGCGGAGTTCGTCGTGCTGCCGGGCGAGGTCGGCGAGCTCGGCATCTATCCGCAGCACACCCCGCTCATCACGCGCATCAAGCCCGGCACGGTGCGCATCACGCCGGCGGGCGGCGGCGAGGAGCAGCTGATCTTCGTCGCGGGCGGCGTGCTGGAGGTGCAGCCGCAGGTGATCACGGTGCTCGCCGACACCGCGATCCGCGGCCACGACCTCGACGAGGCGAAGGCCAACGAGGCGCTCAAGCGCGCCGAGGAAGCGCGCGCCAAGGCGCAGGACCGGCAGGAGGTCGCCGCGGTCGAGGGCGAGATCGCGATGCTCGCCGCGCAGCTCGCCGCGATCCGCCGCCTGCGCAAGAAGTAGCCGCGGCGCGATGCGACAATGAGGGGGCAGCCGCGGCTGCCCCTTCTGCTTTCCGGGACACACGTTGACCGAGACCTTCGACCTGCTGGTGATCGGCGGCGGCATCAACGGCAGCGGCATTGCGCGCGACGCGGCCGGCCGCGGGCTCGCGGTGCTGCTCGCGGAGAAGGACGACCTCGCGTCGGCGACCTCGTCGGCGTCCTCCAAGCTGATCCACGGCGGGCTGCGCTACCTCGAGCTCTACGAGTTCCGGCTGGTGGCGGAAGCCCTGGCCGAGCGCGAAGTGCTCATGCGCGTGGCCGACCACCTGGTGTGGCCGGCGCGCTTCATCATGCCGCACGTGCCCGAGCTTAGGCCGCGCTGGATGATCCGCGCCGGGCTGTTCCTGTACGACCACCTCGGGCGGCGCAGCACGCTGCCGGGCTCGCACGCCGTGCGGCTGGACGCCTCGCCCTACGGCGCCGGCATCCGGCCGGCGCTTAGGCACGGCTTTGCCTACTCGGACTGCCGCGTGGACGACGCGCGCCTGGTGATCGCCAACGCGCTCTCTGCGCGCGAGCACGGCGCGGTGATCCGCACGCGCACCGAATGCGTGGCAGCGAACCGGCAGGCGGGTCTGTGGCGCGCGCAGCTGCGCGCGGCCGACGGCGCGCCGAGCGAGGTCCGCACGCGCGCCATCGTCAATGCCGCGGGCCCCTGGGTGAGGCAGGTGCTGAACGATCGCCTGGCGCAACCCAGCCGCGAGGCCGTGCGGCTCGTCAAAGGCAGCCACGTCGTGCTGCCGAAGCTCTACCCGGGCGAGCACGCGTTCATCCTGCAGAACACCGACCGGCGCGTGGTCTTCATGATCCCCTTCGAGGAGCGCTACACGCTGGTCGGCACCACCGACGTGCCGGTCGAGGACGCGTCGCAGCCGGCGGCGAGCGCCGAAGAGGTCGAGTACCTGTGCCGCGCGGTCAACCGCTACCTCGCCAAGCCGGTGGCGCCCGCCGACGTCATCTGGCGCTATGCCGGCGTGCGGCCCCTATACGACGACGGGACGAGCGACCCGTCGTCGATCACGCGCGACTACACGCTGCACGTCGAGGACGAGCGCGGCGCCGCGCCGGTGGTTTCGGTGTACGGCGGCAAGATCACCACCTACCGGAGGCTCGCCGAGCGCGTGCTCGAGAAGCTCGCGCCCTATTTCCCCGGGCTCCGGCAACCGTGGACTGCGAACGCGCCGCTGCCCGGCAGCGGCTTCGGCCCGCGGGGCCGCGACGCGGCGTTCGCGGCGCTCGCCGCGCGCTATGCCGGGCTGCCGCAGCATGTCCTGCATGCGGTGTTCAGGCGCCACGGCCTGCTCGCCGCGCAGGTGCTGGGCGACGCACGCGGCGCCGCCGACCTCGGCGAGGACTTCGGCGCCGGCCTCACCGAGCGCGAGCTGCGCTACCTCGTCGAGCGCGAGTGGGCGCGCAGCGCCGAGGACGTCCTCTGGCGCCGCACCAAGGCGGGGCTGCACCTCGACGCGCGCGAGCGAGAGCGCGTCGCCCGCGCGCTGGAGCGGCCATGAAGCCGCTTGCCGAGCTGCAGTCGGCGAGCAGCCTGCGCGGCCTGCTGTTCGACATCGACGACACGCTCACGACCGAAGGAAAGCTCCGCGCCGCGCCCTATGGCGCGCTCGAGCGCCTGCACGACGCGGGCCGCATCGCCGTGGCGATCACCGGCCGGCCAGCGGGATGGTGCGACCACATCGCGCGCATGTGGCCGGTGGACGCCGTGGTGGGCGAGAACGGCGCGTTCTACTTCTGGTACGACGCGGGCGCGCGCCGCCTGCGCAAGCGCTACCACGATCCCGACGCGGTGCGCGAGCGCAACCGCGCGCGGCTTGCGCGCATTGCCGAGCGCGTTCTCGCGGCGGTGCCGGGCTGCGCGCTCGCCTCGGACCAGGGCTACCGCGAAACCGACCTCGCGATCGACTACTGCGAGGACGTGCCCGCCCTGCCCCTCGAGGCGGCCGAGCGCATCGCGGAGCTGATGCGCGCCGAGGGACTGAACGCCAAGATCAGCTCGATCCACGTGAACGGCTGGTTCGGCAGCTACGACAAGCTCGCCATGACGAAGGCGCTGTTCGCCGAGCGCTTCGGCACGGACCTCGCGCGCGAACAGCGCCGGTTCGCGTTCGCCGGCGACTCGCCGAACGACGCCCCGATGTTCGCCTTCTTCGAGCGCTCGGTCGGGGTCGCGAACGTGGCACGCTTCGCCGGCCGTCTGGCCGCCGCCCCGAAGTACGTCACGCGCGCGGCGGCGGGCGCCGGCTTCGCGGAGCTCGTTTCCTGCCTTCTCGGGGCGAGCTGACGCGCCGGCGCGCCGCGCCCGCTCTGGGATAATACGCGAGCGCGATCTCCTTCGAGGTGAGAAGCACCATGCCAGGCCCGCTATCGCATATCCGCGTGCTCGACCTTTCGCGCGTGCTCGCCGCGCCGTGGGCCGGGCAAAACCTCGCCGATCTCGGCGCCGAGGTGATCAAGGTCGAGCGCCCGCGCAAGGGTGACGATGCGCGCGCCTTCGGCCCGCCGTGGCTGAAGGACGCCGCCGGCCGGGAGAGCGGCGAATCGGCGTACTTCGCCTGCGCCAACCGCGGCAAGAAATCGATTACCGTGAACCTCGCTGCGCCCCAGGGCCAGCGCGTCGTGCGCGAGCTGGCGGCGAGCAGCGACGTGCTGCTGGAAAACTACAAGCCCGGCGACCTCGCGCGCTATGGCCTCGGCTACGACGACCTGAAAAAGCTGAATCCGCGCCTGGTGTACTGCTCGGTTACCGGCTTCGGCCAGACCGGACCGTACCGCGATCGGCCCGGCTACGACTTCATGATCCAGGGGATGGCCGGGCTGATGAGCGTCACCGGCGAGCGCGACGAGCTTCCGGGCGGCGGCCCGCAGAAGGCGGGCATCCCGATCGCCGACATCATGACCGGGATGTACGCGACGGTCGCGGTGTGCGCGGCGCTCGCGCATCGGGCCGAAACGGGGATCGGGCAGCACCTCGACCTGGCGCTGTTCGACACGCAGGTGGCGGTGCTCGCGAACCAGGCCGCGAACTACCTCGCGACCGGTATCTCGCCGCGGCGGCTGGGCAACGCGCACCCGAACATCGTGCCCTACCAGACCTTCAAGACCGCCGACGGCGACGTGATCCTCGCCTGCGGGAACGACAACCTGTTCCTCAAGTTCTGCGAGGTGGCGCAGTGCCAGAGCCTCGCCGCGGACGAGCGCTTCGCGACCAACGACAAGCGGGTGGCGAACCGCGCCGCGCTGGCGCAGATCCTCGACGGCATCTTCCGCGCGCGCACCACCCGCGAATGGACCGAGGCCCTGGAGGCGGCGGGCGTGCCGAACGGCCCGATCAACGCGCTCGAGCAGGTGTTCCGCGAGCCGCAGGCGGTCGCGCGCGGCCTCAGGATGGAGCTGCCGCATCCGCTCGCCGGAAAGGTCGCGCTGGTGCGCAGCCCGATGCGCTTCTCGGAAACGCCGGTCGAGCACGAGATCCCGCCGCCGCTGCTCGGCCAGCACACCGACGAGATCCTGCGCGAGCGGCTCGGCCGAAGCGACGCCGAGATCGCGGCGCTGCGCGCCGACGGAGCAATCTGAGCGGCCCCCGAGCGCGGGCGCCGCGGCGCCCGCCTCAGAGTTGGTTCACCACTTCGCGCGCCGCCTCGACGCGGCCGTGCACGAAGCTCTGGTGATAGCGCTCGATGCGCGCCAGGTCGTAGACATAGTTCACCATCAGCCCCCAGGATTCGCGCAGGCCGCGAGCCGAGCCGTTGGCGAGGAAGTTCAGGCGCTCGATGCGGGCGCCATTGTTGAGGTGGAACCGCGCGACCGGATCGGTCGCCGCATCGCGCTCGCCCGCGCGCAGCAGGTATGCCGCCCCCAGCGTGAGCAGCGCCTCGCGCAGCGCCTTGTCCGCACCCTGCAGGGCGGCGAGCGCCGGGGGCTCGCGCAGCTCGCCAAAGGCGGACTGCAGCGCCTTGCGCGCGCTCTCGATGCGCTCCGTGGCGCGGCGCCGCAGGCCGCCCGCTTCGAGCGGCGCGCCGCTGCGCAGCCACGCGGCAAAGCCCGGCATCGGCGAGAGCGTGCAGAACTGGTTCAGGCGGGGAAACTCGCCCTTGAGCCGCTCGCACACCTGCTTGATGAGGAAGTTGCCGAGCGACACGCCGCGCAGCCCCGGCTGGCAGTTGGAGATCGAGTAGAACACCGCGCAGCGCGCGCGCTCCGGCGGCACCCCCGAGGGACCGTCGGCGAGCAGCGGCTCGATCGAGTCGGCCATGGCGTCGGTGAGCGCGACCTCGACGAAGATGAGCAGGTCCTCGGGCAGCGCCGGGTGCAGGAACGCGAAGCAGCGCCGGTCGGGCTCCAGCCGCCGGCGCAGGTCGGTCCAGTCGCGGATCGCGTGCACCGCCTCGTGGCGGATGATCTGCTCGAGCAAGCGCGCCGGCGAGCCCCAGTCCACGCGCACCAGGGCGAGGAATCCGGGGTTGAACCACGATGCGAGCAGGTGCCGGAAGTCCGCATCCACAGCGGCGAGCTCGGGCTTGCGCTTGAGCTCGCGCAGCAGCTCGCTGCGCATCGCGAGCAGCGTCGCGGTTCCCTCGGGCGCGCGGTTGATCCGCCGCATCAGCTCCTGGCGCGGCGGCTCGGTGACCTCCAGCAGCGGGTGCAGGGTTTCGGCCGACGCCGATTCGGCGTAGCGCCGTGCCCGCTCGAGCACCTGCGCCGGATCGGGCGCGAACTCCCCGGCCAGGATATCGAAGAGCTCGGCGCGCGCCTCGCTGCCCAGCGCGCGATACTGCTCGATCAGCCGGGCGGCGAACTTGACGCTGTTCGCTTCGCCGCGCTCGCCCAGAAGAGTGCGGCAGGTTTCGCGCAGCGCGCGCACCGCCGAGCTCTCGCGGGCGCGCTGGCGCGCCTTGCGCAGCCGTTCAAACAGCCTCGCCTCCATAGCGGCGCGCGCGTCGCGCAAAGGGTGCGTGTCTCATGGCCGCAAACTACAAAGCCGCGGGCGCGAGGTCAAGCTCGCATCGCCCGGCTGCCGCCAAACGGCGGCTTGCGCGCTGCAAGGTTAGCGGCCATAGAACAGGTGCACCAGGCCCAGCCCGGTGACCGGCACGTAGGTCACCAGCAGGAGAACGGCGAGCAGCACGCCGATGAAGTAGACGTTGACCTTCGTGACTTCCCACATGTCGGCCTTGGCGATCGCGCAGGCGGTGGCAAGCACGCTCGCCACGGGGGGCGTCTGCTGGCCGATTCCGAGATTGACGGTGACGATGAGGCCGAAGTGTACCGGGTCGATGCCGACCGCCTTGACCAGCGGAATGACGACCGGCACGACCAGGATGATCGCCGCGGCCGAGTGCAGGAACATGCCGAGCACGAGGAAGAGCGCGTTGAGCAGCAGCAGGATCAGATACTTGTTGCTGGTGAGCGCGATCGCCGCCGCGGCGAGCTTCTGCGGCAGGCGCACCTCGGTGAGGTAGGTCCCCATCAGCGCGCTCGCAGCCACCAGCAGCATCACCACCGCGGTCTGCACGCCGCCTTCGATCATCGCTGCCTTGAGGTGCCGCCAGTCGAGCTCGCGGTACACGACCACGCCGATGAAGAGCGCGGCGAGCACCGCGACCGCGGCGCCTTCGGTCGCGGTGACGATGCCGCCGAAGATCGTGCCCAGGATGATGATCGGCAGCACGAAGGCCCAGATCGCATCCTTGAAGGTGGCCCAGACCCTGGGGGGCTGGAAGGATTCTTCGACGGGGTAGTTGTGGCGGCGCGCGAACCAGTAGGCCACCGCCATCAGGCCGAGCCCGCCGAGGATCCCGGGGACGATGCCGGCGACGAACAGCTGCACCACGGAGGCATTGGCCATCACCGCGTACAGGATCATCGGGATCGAGGGCGGGATGATCACCGCAAGGGTCGCCGCCGAGGACATCACCGCCGCGGCGAAGGTCGTGGGATAGCCCTTGCGCTTCATCGCCGGGATCAGGATCGAGCCGAGCGCGGCCACGTCGGCCACCGCCGAGCCGGAGATCTCGGCGAAGAACAGCGACGTGCCGATGCTCACCATGGCGAGCGCGCCGCGGATGAAGCCCAGGCACGCCGAGGCGAACGCGATCAGGCGGCGCGAAATCCCCGAAGAGTTCATGATCGCGCCGGCGAGGATGAACAGCGGGATCGCGAGCAGCGGGAAGCTGGTCGCGCCGTTGTACATCTCGAGGGCGAGGTTGGGCAGCGAGTCGGCACCGTGGCTCGCCAGGATCGCGGCCACCGCGACGATCCCGAGCGCGACCGCGATCGGCACGTTGATCAGCACGAGCGCGATGATGCCGCCGAGCAGCAGCAGGATTTCCATCTCAGTGCGTCAGCTCGAGCGCGCCTTCGCCGGAATCGCGCGCTGCGAGGCCGCGCGCTTCGCGCAGCACGCGCGGCAGGTTGAAGAGCTCCGCGAGGATGTACAGCCCCGCCCCGATCGGGATGACCGACTGGGTGTAGGCGACCGAAACCTCAGGGAGCGTGACCAGCGTGTCGGTGGCGAGCACGCCCAGCACCTGCCAGCCGACCCAGGCGAGCAGCGCGAAGAAGCCGATCACCAGGCATTCCCCGAGCAGCGTGAGCGGCAGGCGCATTGCCGGCGGCAGCGCGGCGACGAGCCCCGGGAAGCCGATGTGGGCGCGCTTCAGGGCGGCGAGCGCCGAGCCGTAGTACGTCAGCCACGCGAGCAGCACCGAGGCGACCTCGTCGTACCACACGAGCGGCGCGCCGAAGGTGCGGTAGGCGGTGCCGAGCGTCACCTCGGCGGCGAGCACCACCATGAGGAAGATCACGATCAGCTCGAGCAGGCGCTCGAAGGCGCGGCGCAGGCGCTCGAGGGTGCGAGCCACGGCGAGATTTGCGGGAAGAATCGCCCCGGCAGCGCGGCCGCCGGGGCGGATGGGCTTATTTGGCCAGCGCGAGCGCCTCGTCGATCATTGCTTTGCCGCCCGGCACTTCGTTGCTGAACTCGGCGTAGATCGGCTTGCTCGCGGCGACGAACGCCGCCTTGTCGGCCTCGTTCACCTGCATGCCGGCCGCCTTCAGCTTCTCGAGCAGCTCCTTGTCCTGTTTCTCGGCGGTGGCATAGACGAACGCCTGCGTCTCTTTCGCGGCGTGCTCGAGCACCTGGCGCACGTTCGCCGGGAGCTTCTCCCAGCGCGCGAGGCCGACCGTGATGTACGCCGGCGTGTAGACGTGGTCGGTCAGCGAGAGGTACTTCTGCACCTCCTGGAACTTCGCGCTGTAGATCTGCACGAGCGGGTTCTCCTCGCCGTCCATGACGCCGGTCTTCAACGCGGTGAACACCTCGGAGAATGACATCGGGCTCGGGTCCGCGCCGTAGGCCTGGAACATCTTCACCCGCCATTTGCCCTTCGGCACGCGCAGCTTGATGCCCTTGAGATCCTCCGGCCTGACGATCGGGTGCTTGTTGTTGGTGATCTGGCGGAAGCCGTTCTCCCACACGGCCAGCACTTTGAGCCCCTTCTTCTCGGCGAGCGGCTCGAGCTTGGGCCAGAAGATCGCCTTCTCGATGCGCTGCATGTGCGCCCGGTCCTTGACCAGGTAGGGCATCTCGAACAGGCCGAAGGCGTCGACCTCGGTGGACATCACCGTCGAAGGCAGCGCGAAGTCGACCGTGCCGAGCTTGAGCTTTTGCAGCAGCTCCTTGTCGCCGCCGAGCTGGCTCGAGCCGTAGACCAGCACCTTGTACTGGTTGCCCGTCTTGGCGAGCTCGGCGTTCGCGAGCTTGGCGAACTCCTCGGCCGAGGCCTCGAACAGCGAACCCGGCTTGCCGACGTGACCGAACTTGAGCTCGGTCTGGGCGAGCGCCGGATGCGCGAGGGCCGCGACGAGCGCCGCGGCGAACAACATGCGTAGCTTCATGACCCCCTCCTCTGGTGAAATGACTGCGGACTGCTGGGCGCTTCAGGCCGCCGCGCGTTCCCCGCTCGCGCGGCATGCGCCGAGATACGCCATCGCCTGCTGCACGCCCTCCTTCCTGATCGGCACCCCGGCGAGCCCGAGCCCCATCTCGACGCCCGCGAGCGTGCCCATCAGCATCAGGTCGTTGAAGTCGCCCAGGTGTCCGATGCGGAACACCTTGCCGGCGACCTTGCCGAGGCCGGTGCCGAGCGACAGGTCGAAGTGCTCCAGAATGAGCCGGCGCACGCGGTCGGCATCGTGGCCGGGCGGCAGCAGCACCGCGGTGAGCGAAGCCGAATACTCGGCCGGATTGCTCGCCAGCACGTCCAGGCCCCACGCGCGCACCGCGCGCCGCGTCGCCTCCGCATGGCGCCGGTGGCGCGCGAACACGTTCTCCAGCCCCTCCTCCTCGAGCATCATCAATGCCTCGCGCAGCCCGTAGAGGAGGTTCGTCGCCGGCGTGTACGGAAAGTAGCCGCTCTTGCCGTGCGCGAGCATCTCGTCCCAGGCCCAGTAGCTGCGTGGCAGCTTGGCCTGCCGCGACGCTGCGAGCGCCTTCGGCGACACGGCGTTGAACGACAGCCCCGGGGGCAGCATCAGCCCCTTCTGCGAGCCGGCGACGGTGACGTCCACGCCCCACTCGTCATGGCGGTAGTCGATCGAAGCGAGCGACGAGATCGTGTCGACCATGAAGAGCGCCGGGTGCCGCGCGGCGTCGATCGCCGCGCGCACGTCGGCGATGCGCGATGCGACCCCGGTGGAGGTCTCGTTGTGCACCACGCACACCGCCTTGATCGCATGCGCGCTGTCGGCGCGCAGGCGCTCGCAGATCGCGCTCGGGTCGGCGCCGCTGCGCCAGTCCCCGGGGATGAGATCGACCTCCAGCCCGAGCCGCGCGGCGAGCTTCGACCACAGCGTCGCGAAGTGGCCGGTCTCGGCCATGAGCACCCGGTTGCCCGGCGAGAGCGTGTTGACGAGCGCCGCTTCCCATGCCCCGGTGCCCGAGGCCGGGTAAACGATCACCTCGCCTTTCGTCTTGAACACGCGCTGCATGCCCGCGCGGATCGCCTTGCCGAGCTCGGCGAACTCCGGCCCGCGGTGATCGATGGTCGGCGCATCGATCGCGCGCAGCACCCGGTCGGGCACGTTGGTGGGGCCCGGAATCTGCAGGAAGTGGCGACCCGTCCGTCTGGACATGGGATCCTCGTCTCCGGATTTTGCATGCAAAGCTCGCGCGCTCCGCGCCCAAAGCGTTGCGCTCGCGCCGGCTTTTTTGTATTCTGCATGCAAACTTGTCAGGAAATCAATGGGCTCAGTCGAAACGCTCGCCGCCCCGCAGATCCGCCGCCGCCCGCTGCACGCCGAGGTCATCGACCGGCTGCGCGACTTGATCGTGCAGGGCGCGCTCGCGCCCGGCGCGCGGCTCAACGAGCGCGTGCTGTGCGCCCGTTTCGGGATCTCGCGCACGCCGCTGCGCGAGGCGATCAAGCTGCTCGCCACCGAGGGCCTGGTCGAGCTGCTGCCGCACCGCGGCGCGATCGTTTCCGCCTTGCAGCCCGAGCGGCTCGCCGAGACGCTCGCGGTGATGGGCGCCCTGGAGAGCCTGGCGGGCGAGCTCGCCTGCCGCCACTCGAGCGAGGCGCAGGTGAACGAGATCCGCGCTCTGCACTACGAGATGTTGGCGCACCACGCGCGCGGCGACCTCGGCGCGTACTTCAAGTACAACCAGCAGATCCACCTCAAGCTCGTGGAGGCCGCGGGCAACGCGGTGCTGCTCCACACCTATCGGCAGCTCAACGCCAACGTGCGCCGCGCGCGCTACATGGCGAACCTGTCCAAGGAGCGCTGGGACCAGGCGGTCGCCGAGCACGAGGAGATCCTCGCCGCGTTCGCGGCGCGCGACGCCGAGCGGCTCAAACGGCTGTTGCGCGAGCACCTGGCGAGCAAGCTGGCGAGCGTGCTCGGCGCGCTTGGCGCACGCGCGGCGGCGTGACGTGAGCGCGCCGCTCGCGGCGCGCCTCGCGCGCGAGGTCGACGGCGAGGTGCTGCTCGACGTGGCGAGCCGCGGCCGCTACGCGACCGATGCCTCCATCTACCAGATCGAGCCGCTCGGGGTCGTCGTGCCGCGCACGGAGGAGGCGGCGCGCGCCGCGCTCGCGATCGCGGTCGAGGAGGGCGTGCCGATCCTGCCGCGCGGCGCGGGCTCATCGCAATGCGGCCAGACGGTCGGCGCGGCGCTCGTCATCGACTGCTCGAAGTACCTGAACGGCCTCGTCGAGCTCGATGCCGGGGCGCGCCGTGCGCTCGTGCAGCCGGGGATCGTGCTCGACCACCTGAACGCGCGCCTGCGCCCGCACGGCCTGTGGTTTCCGGTGGACGTCTCGACCAGCGCCCAGGCGACGCTCGGCGGCATGGCCGGCAACAATTCCTGCGGCTCGCGCTCGATCGCCTACGGCAACATGGTGCACAACGTGAGCGCGATCGACGCGGTTCTCGCGAGCGGGGAGCGCTGGCGCTTCGGGCCGATGAACGACACTTCCGGCGCCGCCGGCTATCTCGGATTCGTCGCGAAGCTGCGCGCGCTCTACGAACGCGAAAAGGACGAGATTGCGGCGCGCTTTCCGAGGGTGCTGCGCCGTGTGGCGGGCTACAACCTCGATCACCTCGGGCCGCCGCACGCGAACGCCGCACACCTGCTCGTCGGCTCGGAAGGCACGCTCGCTTTCTTCGAGCGCATCGAGCTCAGGCTCGCGCCGCTTCCCGGGGCGCGCACGCTCGGCGTCGTGCACTTCCCGCGCTTCCATGCCGCCATGGACTGCGCGCAACACATCGTCACGCTCGGACCCTCGGCCGTCGAGCTGGTCGACCGAACGATGATCGAGCTCGCGCGCGGGAACCCGGAATTCGCAAGCACGGTGGCGCGGTTCCTGCGCGGCGAGCCGGACGCGATCCTGCTCGTGGAGTTCGCCGGCGAGGCGCAAGCCGAGCAGCGCACGAGGCTCGCGCGCCTTGCCGAGCTGATGGGCGACCTCGGGCTGCCGGGCAGCGTGGTCGAGGTGACCGACGCGCGGCTGCAGAAGGACATCTGGGAAGTGCGCAAGGCCGGCCTCAACATCATGATGTCGATGAAGGGCGACGGCAAGCCGGTGTCGTTCATCGAGGACTGCGCGGTGCCGCTCGAGCACCTGGCCGAGTACACCGACCGCCTCACCCAGGCATTCGCAAGGCACGGCACGCGCGCCACCTGGTACGCGCACGCCTCGGTAGGCTGCCTGCACGTGCGCCCGGTGCTCGACATGCGGCGTGACGGCGCAGGGAAGATGCGCGCCATCGCCGAGGAGGCGAGCGCGCTCGTCAGGCAATTCAAGGGCGCCTACTCGGGCGAGCACGGCGACGGGCTGGCGCGCTCGGAGTGGATCGCGCCCTTCTTCGGGCCGCGGCTTACCGCCGCGCTCGCCGAGGTGAAGTCCTGGCTCGACCCGAAGGGTCTCATGAACCCCGGCAAGATCATCGCGCCCCCGAAGATGGACGACCGGAGCCTGTTTCGCTTCAAGCCGGGCTACGCGGCTGCGCTGCCCGACGCGGCGCTCGACTGGTCCGCCTGGGAAGTCTGCCCCGAAGACCGCGGCGCCGGCTTCGCCAAGGCGGTCGAGATGTGCAACAACAACGGCCACTGCAGGAAATTCGACGCCGGCACGATGTGCCCGTCGTTCCGCGCGACGCGCGACGAGCGGCACCTCACCCGCGGGCGCGCCAATACCCTGCGGCTCGCGCTCTCGGGCCAGCTCGGCCGCGACGGGCTCGTCTCGGACGCGGCGAAGGAAGCGCTCGAGCTGTGCGTGTCCTGCAAGGGCTGCAGGCGCGAGTGCCCGACCGGGGTCGACATGGCGCGCATGAAGATCGAGTTCCTCGCGCAGTACCGGAAGCGCCATCGTCCGAGCATGCGCGAGCGGCTGATCGCCTACCTGCCGCGCTACGCGCCGCTCGCCGCGCGCGCGGCGCCGCTCGCCAACCTGCTGCAGAGAGTCCCCGGGCGCGAGCGCCTCGTCGGCATCACCGAGCGCCGCGCCCTGCCCAGGTGGCGGCGCGACCGCTTCGTCGACCGCGTGCGCACGCTCTCGGGCCGGCGGGAGGTGGTGCTCTTCGTCGATACCTTCAACCGCTACTTCGAGCCCGAGAACGCACGCGCCGCGATCCGCGTGCTGCAGGCGGGCGGCTACCGCGTGCAGGTCGCGCAACCCGTACGGGAAGGCGAGCGGCCGCTGTGCTGCGGCAGGACCTTCCTCGCCGCGGGGCTCGTCGAGGAAGCGCGCGCCGAGGCGCGGCGCCTGCTCGATGCGCTCGCGCATTACGTCGAGCAGGGCATGCCGGTACTGGGGCTCGAGCCCTCGTGCCTGTTCACGCTGAGGGACGAATACACGGTCCTGCTTCAGGGACCGGAGATGCAGGCGCTCGCGCGGCACGCAATGCTCTTCGAGGAGTTCCTCGCGAGCGAGGCTGACGCCGGCCGGCTCACGCTCGCTTTGAAGCCGCTTCGCGGCAAAGTACTGTTGCACGGCCACTGCCACCAGAAGGCGTTCGGCGCGATGGCTGCTACGGAGCGCGTGTTGCGCCTGATTCCGGAGCTCCAGGTAGCGCCGATCGAAAGCAGCTGCTGCGGCATGGCGGGCGCGTTCGGCTACGAGGCCGAGCACTACGCGGTGTCGATGACGATGGCCGAGGCGGCCCTGTTGCCCGCGGTTCGCGAAGCCCCGGAGGAGGCCCTGATCGTCGCCGACGGCACGAGCTGCCGTCACCAGATCGCCGACGGCGCGGGACGCCGCGCGCTGCACGTCGGGCGCGTGCTCGAGCGAGCGCTCGCCTGAGGTTTCAGCGCGCGCTCAGGTTCTGCCTCGCCTGATCGTCCACACCCACAGCGCCACGCCCGCCACGATCATCGGCAGGCTGAGCCATTGCCCCATGGTGAGGCCGAGCGCGAGGAACCCAAGGAAGGCATCCGGCTGGCGGGCGAACTCGGCGATGAAGCGGAACAGCCCGTAACCCATGAGGAACAGCGCCGAAACCTGGCCGCGCGGCCTGGGTTTGGAGGAAAAGCGCCACAGGATGATGAACAGCGTGACGCCTTCGAGTGCGAACTCGTAGAGCTGCGAGGGCTGGCGCGGGAGCGGCCCCGCCCCGGGAAACACCATCCCCCAGGGCAAGGTCGTGACGCGGCCCCAGAGCTCGCCGTTGATGAAGTTACCCAGACGTCCCGCGGCGAGTCCGATCGGCACCAGCGGGGCGATGAAGTCCATGAGCGCGAGCCAATTGACGTGAAAGCGCCGCGCGACGTAGGCCATGGCGACGAGCACGCCGAGAAATCCGCCGTGGAACGACATTCCGCCGTCCCAGACCGCGAAGATCTGCAGCGGGTGCGCATAGTAATAGCCGGGCTGATAGAACAGAACGTAGCCGAGCCGCCCGCCGAGGATGACTCCGAGCACCGCGTAGAACAGGAGGTCGTCGAGCTGCACGCGCGTGATCGGCGCCATGCCGCGCGCGATGCGCCGGGTGCCGAGCCACCAGCCGGACACGAAGCCGACCAGGTACATGATGCCGTACCAGCGGATCTTGAGCGGGCCGAGGGAGATCGCGATGGGGTCGAATTTCGGGTAGATCAGCACGGGAAGGCGTGCCCTCGGGTATAGAATCCGGGCGCATTAGAGCACATCGCGACCGAGGGAGCCTGCCGTGTCTGACAACCGCCGTAGCCGCCTGATCACGCAGGGTGTGGCGCGCTCGCCCAACCGGGCGATGCTGCGCGCCGTCGGATTCGAGGACGGCGACTTCGACAAGCCGATCGTCGGGGTGGCCAACGGGCACTCGACGATGAACCCGTGCAACGCCGGCATCCAGCCGCTGGTCGATCGCGCGATGGCGGCGCTCGAGCAGGCGGGCGCCAAGCCCCAGGTGTTCGGGTTCCCGACGGTCACCGACGGCATCGGCATGGGCACCGAGGGGATGAAGTTCTCGCTGGTGTCGCGCGAGGTGATCGCCGACTCGGTCGAAGTCGCGGTGAACGGCCAGCTGATGGACGGCGTGCTGTGCGTCGGCGGCTGCGACAAGAACATGCCGGGCAGCATGATGGCGATGGCGCGCATCAACGTGCCGGGGATCTTCGTGTACGCCGGCACGATCAAGCCGGGATTCTGGAAGGGGCAGAAGCTCACCATAGTGAGCCCGTTCGAGGCGGTCGGCGCGTTCACCGCCGGCAAGATGTCGCAGGAGGACTTCGACGGCATAGAACGGAACGCCTGCCCGACGGTCGGTGCATGCGGCGGCCAGTACACTGCCAACACGATGAGCTCCTCGTTCGAGGCGCTCGGCATGAGCCTGCTCGGGTCCTCGCAGATGGCCTCGCCCGATCCTGAAAAGGCCGACTCGGCCGCCGAATCGGCGCGCGTGCTGGTGCGCGCGGTGCATGCCAACCTGCGTCCGCGCGACATCATCACCCGCAAGTCGATCGAGAACGCGATCGCGCTGGTGATGGCCACGGGCGGCTCGACCAACGCGGTGCTCCACTACCTCGCGATCGCACGCGCGGCGGGCGTGCGCTGGACGATCGACGACTTCGAGCGCGTACGCCGCAAGGTGCCGGTGCTCTGCGAGCTGAAGCCCTCGGGGCGCTTCGTCGCCACCGATTTCCACGCCGCGGGCGGCGTGCCGCAAGTGCTCAAGATTCTGCTCAACCACGGCGTGCTGCACGGCGAGTGCATGACCATCCGCGGCAAGACCATGGCCGAGATGCTGAAGGGCGTGCCCGACGAGCCGCGCGCCGACCAGGAGGTGATCCGGCCCTGGTCGAGCCCGCTGTACAAGCAGGGCCACCTGGCGATCCTCAAGGGCAATCTCGCGACCGAAGGCTGCGTGGCGAAGATCACCGGCTTGAAGAAGACCTCGATCACCGGCCCGGCGCGGGTGTTCGACTCCGAGCCCGCGGCGATGAAGGCGATTCTCGCGAAGCGAATCAAGCCGGGCGAGGTGATCGTGATCCGCTACGAGGGGCCCAAGGGCGGCCCCGGGATGCAGGAAATGTTGGCGCCCACTTCGGCGCTCGTCGGCCAGGGACTGGGCGAAGCGGTGGGGCTGATCACCGACGGGCGCTTCTCGGGCGGCACCTGGGGCATGGTGGTCGGGCACGTGGCGCCCGAGGCCTACGTGGGCGGCACGATCGCGCTGGTGAAGAGCGGCGACTCGATCACGATCGACGCGGCGAAGCGCCTCATCCAGCTAAACGTCCCCGCGAAGGAGCTCGCCGCGCGCAGGAAGAAGTGGAAGGCGCCGAAGCCCCGCTACACGAAGGGCGTGATGGCGAAGTACATGAAGCTGGTCTCGAGCGCCTCCATCGGCGCGGTCACCGACGAGGCGTAGCGCGGCTCAGGCGCCCGGCGCGTAGCGCTCGCGCAGCTCGCGCTTGAGCACCTTGCCGATCGCGCTGCGCGGCAGGTGGTCAATCAGCTGCAGGGCGGCGAGCCTCTGGGTCTTTCCGAGGCGCGCGTTCGCCCAGGCGAGCAGCTCCTCGGTGCTCGCCGCGACGCCCTCGCGGGGCTCCACGAAGGCCACCGGCGTCTCGCCCCAGCGCTCCGAAGGCACCCCGACCACGGCGGCGTCGGCGACCGCGGGATGCGCGCGCAACACCGCCTCGAGGTCGCTCGGGAAGACGTTGAAGCCGCCCGAGATGATCATGTCCTTCTTGCGATCGAGCAGGACGAGGAAGCCCTCGGCGTCGAACCGCCCGACGTCGCCCGTGCGGATGAAGCGCCTGCCTTCGGCGTCGAGCCATTCCGCCTGCGCCGTCTTCTCGGGCTGATTGTGGTAGCCGGTCATCATGAGCGGCGAGCGGCCGACCACCTCGCCCGCCTCGCCCGGCCCGAGCTCGCGGCCCGCGTCGTCGATCAGCCGGATGTCGTGCCCCGGCGCGGGCCGGCCCACGGTATGGAGCTTGTCCGGCTGCTGGTGCGCGGCGAGGATGCAGCTGCCGCCGCCTTCGGTCATGCCATACACCTCGGTCAGGCCGCCCGGCCAGCGCCGCAGGATGTCGGCCTTGAGCGCCGCGGAAAAAGGCGCGCTGGTGCAGAACTTGGCGCGAAAAGACGACAGATCGAAACGCCCGAACTCGGGCAGCGCCATGATGCGCTGGTACTGCACCGGCACGAGCATCGTGTGCGTGACGCGGTGGCGCTCGGCGAGGGCGAGGTAGCGCGCCGCGTCGAACTTCGCCATCAGCACGGCGCTGCCACCGAGCGCGAGCGTCGGGAAGAAGCTCACCAGCGTCGTGTTGGAGTACAGCGGCGTGGCGAGCAGCGTCACGGCGCCCGCCTCGTAGCCCGAGACCCTGCCGCGCTGCACGTGTCCCCAGCGCATGCGATGCGGCTGGACGATACCTTTCGGTGTGCCCGTCGTGCCGGAGGAGTAAATGATGTTGAACGGCCACTCGGGCTGGATCGCGACCGGCGCCGGAACGCTCCCCGGCGGCGCGAGCCAGGCCTCGAGCGCGATGCCGGCGGCCGATCCATCGAGCGCGACGCGCGCGGCGTAGATCCGGCCGCCGATCGGCTCGAGCGCGGCGGCCACGGCTGCGTCCAGGAAAAGGAGCCTCGCGCCCGAGTCGGCGATCATGCCGGCGAGCGCTTCGGCGGTCGCCGATGGCGCGAGCGGGGCGACCGTGACGCCGGCGCGCAGCGCGCCGAGAAACACCGCTGCGTACTCGATCGAGGTTCCCGCGCAGAGCGCGATCGCGTCGCACGGGCGCAGGCCCGTGCGCTGCAGCGCCGCGGCGATCCGGTCCATCAGGGCATCGAGCGCGCCGTAGTCGAGGCGTCGCTCGTCCTGCAGCAGCGCCGTGCGCTGCGGCTCGCGCAACGCATGCGCGTGAATCACGTCGGCAATGGTGCCGAAGGCCCGCTCGAGTAGCGCTTCCGGGTGCATCGGATCAGGCCTGCATTGTAGCGGCCACGCCCGGATCAGAACCCGGAGCCGGGCTGCGCGAGGAAGGCGCGCTCCTCCGGGGTGCCGAGCCGTCCCAGCGCGGCGTTGCGGTGCGGAAAGCGGCCGAAGCGCTCGACGATCTCGCGGTGGCGCTCGGCGTAGCGGCAGGCATCGTCGGTCTCGGGAAATTGCGCGAGCGGGCACATGAGCGCGCAGGCAAGCCGCTGGTCCTCGAGCGCTTCGCTGTGCTCGAATGGCAAGTAATAGAACATCCGCTCCACGGGCAGCGCCTCGCGGTCGTAGCTTTGGGCGAGCGCGTGCCGCGCGGCCTCGCGCGCCAGGCCGTCGCAGGCGAAAGCGCGCGCCTCGCCGCGGAACAGGTTGCGCGGGAACTGGTCGAGCAGCACGATGAGCGCGAGGCAGTCGCCGCTCGCGAGCCGCCAGTTGGCGAGCACACCGGATGCTGCCTGTTCGTGCAGCTCGAGGAAGCGCGCGCGGATTTCGGCGTCGAACTCGGCGCTCTTCGAGAACCACTCGCTGCGGCGCCCGCCGTAGTCGCTGCCCTCGCCGAACCAGAAGCGCAGCAGCGCGCGTGCCTCGGCATGCCGCGCCAGCCCGAGGGCGCTCTTCTCGCTCATCGGGGCATCTTCGGACGGTTGTCGGGCCAAGGCAACAGGCACGCCCGCGCGCGGCGGTGCCTGGATTGACGCGTCAATCGGGGCCGGACTATGCTCAGCCGCGCCGCTGCGCCGCGCGCGGCGGGCCTTAGTCAAGGGTGCAGCTCAGGGCGTTTCCATCGACAACCGCAGCGCAATAGGGGAGGACAAGATCATGAGTCGCTTTCGCCGTCTCGTCGCCGGCCTGCTTGTGGTGTGCATCGCCGGCATGGGAATTCCGCTTCGAGCCCAGGCAGGCATCGTCACGACGCATTCGATCGCCGCGAGCGCCGAGCGCGACAAGGTGGCGCGCATGCTCGAGCGCGCCGATGTGCGCGCGCAGCTCGAAGCCTATGGGGTGAAGCCGGCCGACGTGCGGGCCCGCGTCAATGCGCTCTCGGATCAGGAGGTCGCGAAGCTCGCCGGCCAGATCGACTCGCTGCCCGCGGGCGGCGACGGCCTGATCGGCGCGCTGGTGTTCATATTCCTCGTCCTGCTCGTCACCGACCTCCTCGGGCTGACGAAGGTGTTTCCCTTCACGCGCCCGGTGCGCTAGCGTTTCGTGCGAAAAAGCTCGGGCGCCCCCGCTTCGGCGGGGGCGCTCGTTCTTGCGCTGGCGCTGCTCGCGGGCTGTGCGGCGCAGCAGGTGCAGGAGCTGGACGCGCGCCCCCCGCCCGGCCTGCCCGAGCGGGTCGAGCTCACCGCGACCCCGTTCTTTCCGCAAAAGGAATACCAATGCGGCCCGGCCGCGCTCGCGACCGCCCTCGTGCAGGCCGGCGTCGACGCCACGCCGCAGGCGCTGGTGCCCGAAGTCTATGTCCCCGATCGCCGCGGCTCGCTGCAGGCCGAGATGCTCGCCGCGACCCGGCGGCACGGGCTGATCGCCTACGTCCTCGCGCCGCGGCTGGAGGCGTTGCTGCGTGAAGTGGCGGCCGGCACGCCGGTCGTGATACTGCAGAACCTCTCGCTGCCGATCTGGCCGATGTGGCACTACGCGGTGGTGATCGGCTACGACCGTCTGAACGACGAGGTGATCCTGCGCTCGGGCACCGAGCGGCGGCAGATGATGTCGCTCACCGTCTTCGAGCATACCTGGGCGCGCAGCGGCCACTGGGCGATGGTCGCCCTGCCGCCGGGCAAGCTGCCGGTCGGCGCCGAAGAGGACGCGTATGTGCAGGCGGCGATCGACCTCGAGCGCGTCGACCCCGCCGCGGCACGGCGCGCGTACGCAGGGGCGCTCGAGCGCTGGCCGCACGACCTGCTCGCGCGCCTCGGTCTGGGCAATACCGCCTATGCGGCGCGCGATCTCCCGGACGCCGAGGCCGCCTACCGGCGGGCGATCGCGGATCGCCCGGATTCGGCCGACGCCTGGAACAATCTCGCCCAGACGCTGCTCGAACGGGGACAGCGGGCGCAGGCGCTCGCGGCGGCCGAGCGCGCGGTCGAGCTCGGCGGGCCCCGGGTCGGCGAATACCGCGCGACGCTCGAGGAAATCGAGGCGGCGCGCTGAGCGCATCGCCCGCCGGCATGCGAACCCCCGGCCATGGCCAACCGACTCGCGCAGCAGACCTCGCCCTACCTCCAGCAGCACGCCGCCAACCCGGTCGACTGGTACCCGTGGGGCGAGGAGGCGCTCGTGCGCGCCGCGCGCGAGGCGAAGCCGATCCTGCTCTCGGTGGGCTATTCGGCGTGCCACTGGTGCCACGTGATGGCGCACGAGAGCTTCGAGGACCCGGAGATCGCGGCGCTCATGAACCGGCACTTCATCAACGTCAAGGTCGACCGCGAGGAACGGCCCGACCTCGACCAGATCTACCAGACCGCGCACCAGATGCTCGCGCAGCGCCCGGGCGGCTGGCCGCTCACGATGTTCCTGTCACCGGACGGCACGCCGTTCTTCGGCGGCACCTACTTTCCGAAGAGCGCACGCTACGGCCTGCCCGGCTTCGGTGAGCTGCTCGAGCGCATCGCGGCGATCTGGCGCGAGAAACAAGTCGAGATCGCGCAGCAGAACGAGCAGCTGAGGCTCGCGTTCTCGCGCATGCTGCCGAAAGCGGGCGCGCCGCGCGGCGCGCTCGACGACGCTCCGCGGCGCGCGCTGCTCGAGAGCCTGCGCGCCGGCTTCGACGCGCGTTTCGGCGGCTTCGGCCCCGCGCCCAAGTTTCCGCACCCGCCCGATCTCGAGCTGTGCGTGCGCGCGTTCGCGTTGCGCGGCGAGCGCGACGCGCTCGAAATGGCCGACACCACGCTGACGCGCATGTGCGAGGGCGGGATCTACGACCAGCTGGGCGGGGGCTTCTGCCGCTACAGCACGGACGAGCGCTGGATGATCCCGCACTTCGAGAAGATGCTCTACGACAACGGGCCGCTGCTCGGGCTACTGGCGGATGCCTGGCTCGCCACCGGCGGCGCCTTGTACGCGCGCTGCGCGGCGCAGACCGCCGCCTGGATCATGCGCGAGATGCAGTCGCGCGAGGGCGGCTATTACTCCTCCCTCGATGCCGACAGCGAGCACGAGGAGGGCAAGTTCTACGTATGGGATCGCGAGGAGGCGCGCGCGCTGCTCTCGAGCGCCGAATGGCAGGTCGCGGCGCCCTACTTCGGGCTGGACGGCGCCGCCAACTTCGAGGATCGGCACTGGCACTTGCACGTCGCGCGTCCGCTCGAGATCTGCGCCGGTCTGGCGCAGGTCACGCTCGACGAGGCCGAGCGCCGGATCGCGGCCGCGCGGGAGAAGCTCTTCGCCGCGCGCGAGCGGCGCGTGCGTCCCGGGCGCGACGAGAAGGTGCTCGTCTCCTGGAGCGCGCTCGCGATCCGCGGCATGGCGCGCGCGGCGCGGGTGTTCGGTCGTTCCGACTGGCTCGCTTCGGCGCGGCGCGCGCTCGAATTCGTGCGCGACACGATGTGGCGCGACGGCAGGCTGCTCGCGACCTACAAGGACGGTCGCGCGCACCTCAACGCGTATCTCGACGACTACGCGTTCCTGGTCGCCGCGCTGCTCGAGTTG
>JAKALD010000272.1 GCA_021813275.1 Pseudomonadota bacterium
CCGCGAGCAGCACGTACTGCGTGCCGAGAATGCACGAGGCGGCGACGAAGGTGAAGAACCCGGGCCCGCGCCGATGGTCGATCAGGTCCTCGAGGAACCGCCGCGGGTAGCGCGTCGCGCGCAGCGTATACAGGATGACGAGCAGCGCGTACGCGGCGTTGTTCACCCAGAAGAGCGCAAGCCCGATCGCACGCATGCCTTCGAGCGCGGCCGCGATCGAAACGATTCCGGTCGCCATGACCATGCCGAAGTACGCCGGCGACAGGCCCGCCAGCCCCCCTTGCCCGGGGCGCCGAGCCGCCCCGTCCGCGTTCGCGGCGGAATTTGCGCTCATGTCCTTCCGTGGTATTGCGCCAGGTGCGCAGCAGCGCGTGCTGCCGCGCGAGGATGCACGAGCAGGCGGCGAAGGTAAAGGCGTGCCGGGGGACACTCCGGGTCCGCGGACCGGAGCGCTACGGTTCGGCGCCGGCCTCGTGCCGCTGCACCGGGCGCGTCACCGTGGCTCGGCGTCGGGGCCCGCCTCGCTGCGCGGCCGGTTGCGCACCAGCAGCCTGCCGCCGCCGAGCGAGCGCACGTGTAGCAGCTTGAGCACCCGCTCGGGCTTGTGCTCCTCGTCGACGTCGCGCAGCCGCGCCTCGAGCACCTGGTCGAGCGCCATCACGCTCAGGACCTTGCCCGGGTCTTCGCGGTCGACGACCGGCACGCTCGAGACCTGGTGCTCGGCCATCAGGTTCGCCAGCTCGCGTAGCGTCATGTCGGGGTAGCCGACGACCGGCTCGCGCACCATCAGCTCGTCGATGCATGCCTCTCGGCGCGCGCCCAGGGTCGCATCGAGCAGCAGCTGGCGCGTGACCAGGCCGGCGAGGCGCCCGGCGTCGCCGAGCACCGGATACAGGCGCTGGGTGTGCTCGAGCCTGCGCTTGCCGGCGCCGGCCGCCGCGGCCTCCTTCGCCGCAGCCTGCAGGGGCGTCCCGCAACGAAAGCACAGGAAGCTGCGCGGCATGATCTCGCTCACCAGGAACACCTCGAGCGGATCGATCGAGTACTCGCGCGTGAGATGCGTGCCCTTGCGCACCACCTTCTCGGTGAGCACCGAGCGCTTGAGCGCCAGTACCGAGAGCAGGAACGCGACCGTGGAGGAGACCACGAGCGGCATCACCGCGTCCCACTGGTGTGTGAGCTCCATCGCAAACACCACGCCGGTGAGCGGGCTGCGCATCACCCCGCCGACCACCGCCGCGAGGCTCATCAACGCCCAGAACCCGGGCGCGACCGGCGGAAACACGTACGCGAGCAGCGAGCCGAGCGCGGCGCCGATCATGAACACCGGCGCGAGCACCCCGCCCGAGGTCCCCGAGCCGAGCGACAGGCTCCAGATGAGCGTCTTCACCACCAGGATGCCGACGATCAGGGCGAGCGTCGCGCGCCCGGCGAGCAGCGTGCCGATCACGTCGTAGCCCACACCGAGCGCGCGCGGCTCGAACAGGCCGCCGATGCCGATGATGAGCCCGCCGATCGCCGGCCACCACATCCAGTGGATCGGCAGCCTGCGAAACGTGTCCTCGGAGAGGTACACGAGCGAGGTCGCGAGCCAGGCGACGAAGCCGCCGACCACGCCCGCCACCGCGCACAGCAGCAAGTCGGGAAACACGAGCGGCGGCAGCGCATGGTGTGTCGGAAAGATCGGCGCCGCGCCGAGCAGCCGCCAGCGCAGCGCGGTCGCGACCACCACCGCAACCGACACCGGAACGAAGGAGCGCGGGCGAAGCTCGAACAGCAGCAGCTCGACCGCGAGCAGAATCGAGGCGAGCGGCGCGTTGAAGGTCGCCGCCATGCCGGCGGCGGCGCCCGCGACGAGCAGCGTCTTCCGCTCGTCGGCGGTGAGCGCGAGCGTCTGCGCGATCAGCGAGCCGAACGCGCCGCCGGTCATGATGATCGGGCCTTCGGCGCCGAACGGGCCGCCGGTGCCGATCGTGATCGCCGCCGACACCGGCTTGAGCAGCGCGATCCTCGGCTTGATCTTGCTGCCGCCGCGCAGGATCGCCTCGATCGCCTCCGGCATCCCGTGGCCGCGGATCGCTTCCGCGCCGTAGCGCGCCATCAGGCCGACGACCAGCCCTCCGAGCACCGGAGCGGCGACGATCAGCCACCAGGAGGGATCCGCCGCGCCCGGGGCGACCAGCACGGTCGCGAGCCGCCGGTAGAAGACGAGGTTGGTGAGCAGCCCGATCAGCTTGAGCAGCGCGTCGGCGACCACCGCCGCGAGCGCGCCCACCGCCAGCGCGAGCGCGCCGATCAGCACGATGCGCGGGCGCACGGTGTAGTCGCCCAGGCGCGGCGGCACCGGTGCCCGGGCTGCGAGGGATAGCGGCTTCATGCGCTCTCCGGCAGAAAGCGCGCAAGAATATCACAACGTGATATATTGCCCAGCCGGCCGGCCACGGCGTTTTCCCGGAGTGGCGGCCGCTCGACGAAAGGATGCTGACCAAGCGCGATTTCGAAGCGATCTCGGAGCTGCGCTACCAGATCGCCCGCTTTCTGCGGTTCAGCGAACAGGCCGTTCGCGGCGCCGGCATCACGCCGCTGCAGTACCTGCTGCTTGTCCACCTGCGCGGATTTCCGGGACGCGACTGGGCCAGCATCGCGGAGCTTGCCGTGCGGCTGCAGGCGCAGCACCACGGCGTCGTCGCCCTCGTCGGGCGCTGCGAAGCGCTCGGGCTCGTGACCAAGCGGGCGAGCCGCACCGACCGGCGGCAGGTCGAGGTCCGCCTGGCGCGCGAAGGGGAGAAGATCCTGCTACGGCTGGCGCTGCTTCACCGCGCCGAGCTGCGCGCGCTGCACCGCGCCTTCGGCGTTGCGCGCATCTCGGCGTTCAACGAGAGGGACCTGGGAGGCGCGGCAGCGCCTGCTACGTGCCGCGCAGGCGCTTCACCACCTCGTCGCTCATCGCGAAGCTATGCGCTTCGCCAGGGAACTCGCCGCCGCGCACCTCGGCGGCGTAGCGCGCGATCGCGTCCTTGATCGCCGCGCCGGCCTCGGCGTAGCGCTTGGCGAACTTGGGCGCGAAGCCGGCGTACAGCCCCACCAGGTCGTGGAACACGAGCACCTGGCCGTCGCACTGCGCTCCGGCGCCGATGCCGATCGTCGGAATGGCGGCGCGCTCGGTCACCAGGCGCGCGAGCGGCGCGGGAACGAGCTCGAGCACCAGCCCCCAGCACCCGGCGCGCTCGAGCGCGGCGGCTTCCTCGAGGATGCGGCGCGCGTTCGCCTCGTCGCGGCCCTGCAGCTTGAAGCCGCCGAGCGCCGAGGCGGTCTGCGGCGTGAGGCCGATGTGGCCGAGCACCGGGACGCCCGCGCGCACGAGCGCCTCGACCACCGGCAGCGTCTCGAGCCCGCCCTCGATCTTGACCGAGTCGGCGCCGGCCTCCTTCATGACCCGCGCGGCGTTCTCGAGCGCCTGCGCGGGCGTCGCGTAGCACAGGTACGGCAGGTCGACAGTCAGGAAAGTCCGCGGCGCGCCGCGGCGCGCCGCCTTCGTGTGATGCAGCATGTCGGCCATCGTGACCGGAACGGTCGAGTCGTAGCCGAGCACCACCATGCCGAGCGAATCGCCGACCAGGATCAGGTCCACGCCCGCCTCCTCGGCGAGCCGCGCGCTCGGATGGTCGTAGGCGGTGAGCATCACCAGATGCGCGCCCTTCTTGCGCTTGAGCTCGAGAACGGTGGCTTTCATCGGGAGCCTCCGGAAGATCGCGCGCGCTCACGCGTCCGTTTCTTCGGCGAACAGCGGCTCGCCGGGCGGCTGCGCGCCGGACGCCGGCGCGGCGCGCGCGCCGGCCCGCAGGCCGTCGAAGTCGAACAGAGCGCGGTCCATGAGGTGCGAGGCGCGCACGTCCGAGAGCGCGCGCAGGATCGACTCCACCCGCCCCGGGTGGCGCCGCTCCCACTCGCGCAGCATCTCGCGCAGCGCCTTGCGCTGCAGGTTCTCCTGCGAGCCGCACAGCGTGCACGGAATGAGCGGGAAGGCCCGCGCCGCCGCGTAGGCCGCGAGGTCGTCCTCCTTCACGTAGGCGACCGGGCGGATCACGACGTGGCGGCCGTCGTCCGAAACGAGCTTCGGCGGCATTGCCTTGAGCTTGCCGCCGTGGAAGAGGTTCAGGAAGAAGGTCGCCAGGATGTCGTCGCGATGATGCCCGAGCGCGATCTTGGTCGCGCCGAGCTCGGTCGCGACGCGGTAGAGCACCCCGCGCCGCAGCCGCGAGCACAGCGCGCACATCGTCTTGCCTTCCGGGATCACGCGCTTGACCACCGAGTAGGTGTCCTGCTCGACGATGCGGTAGGGCACGCCGCGCCGCTCGAGGTACTGCGGCAGGACCTCGGCGGGAAAGCCCGGCTGCTTCTGGTCGAGGTTCACCGCGATCAGCTCGAAGCCGACCGGCGCCTTGTCGCGCAGCGCGAGCAGCACGTCGAGTAGGCCGTAGCTGTCCTTGCCGCCCGAGAGGCACACCATCACGCGGTCGCCGTCCTCGATCAGCCCGAAGTCGGCGATCGCCTCGCCCACCTGGCGGCGCAGCCGCTTGGCGAGCTTGCGGGCCTCGAGCTCGTCCTTGCGCGGATCGCGCCGCGGGACCGGCTGGCGTTGCGGGTTCATGCTAGAGGTAGACCGAGCGCCCGCCGTCGACCGCGAGGATCGCGCCGGACACGAAGGGCGCCGTGCACAGGAAGTGTACCGCCTGCGCGACGTCCTCGGGCGAGCCGATGCGCGCGAGCGGCGTCGTCTCGACGATGCGCCGGCGCTCGGCTTGC
>JAKALD010000273.1 GCA_021813275.1 Pseudomonadota bacterium
CCGCGAACACCGCGCCGCACTGCGCGACCGGCGTGGCCACGAGGACGAGGTCCGCGCCGCGCGCGGCCGCGGCGGGATCCGGCGCCGCGGCGTCCAGCACGCCGAGCTCGCGCGCGAGGCGCAGGTTCTCCGGGTTGCGGCCCGCGCCGACCACCTCGGCGCAGGCGCGCGCGGCCTTGAGGGCGAGGGCGAACGAGCCGCCGATCAGCCCGACGCCGATCACGGCGACGCGCCCGAAGCGCGTCGCCGCGCCGGCCTCGCTCGGCGGCACGGCCATGCGCGCGGGCCTATTCGCGCAGGCTCGCGGCGAGCGCCGCGAGGAACTTGTCGTTTTCCGCCGCGGTGCCGACGGTGACGCGCAGGTGCTCCGGCAGCCCGTAGTTCGCCACCGGGCGCACGATCACGCCGCGGCGCAGCAGGCGCTTGTAGACCTCGGCCGCCTTGCCCACGCGGATCGTGATGAAGTTGCCGTACGAGACGATGTACTCGAGCCCGAGCCCGCGCGCGCCCTCCTCGAGCTGCTTCATCCCCTGCAGGTTCTCGGCGTAGCTGCGCGCGACGAACTCCATGTCGTCGAGCGCCGCGGTCGCGGCGGCGAGCGCGACCGAGTTCACGTTGAAGGGCTGGCGCACCCGGTTCATGACGTCGGCCACTGAGGGGTGCGCGAGCGCGTAGCCCACCCGGAGGCCCGCCAGGCCGTAGGCCTTCGAGAAGGTGCGCGTGATCACCAGGTTCGGGTGGCGCTTGAGCCATTTCACCGACGGCGACTTCAGGTCCGGGCGCAGGTACTCGTTGTAGGCCTCGTCGATGACCACGATGACGCGCTCCGGGACGCGCCTGAGCAGCGCCTCGAGCTCGTCGGCCGGCGCGAGCGTGCCGGTGGGGTTGTTCGGGTTGGCGATCCACAGCACGTAGGTGGCGTCGTCCACCGCCTTCGCCATCGCCTCCAGGTCGTGCGCGTACGCGCGCGCGGGCACCGCGATGCTGCGCGCGCCGCGCGCCTGCGTCGCGAGCGGATACACCGCGAAGGCGTGCTGCGAGTACACCGCCGCGCGCTCCGGGCCGAGGAACGCGAGCGAGACCAGCTCGAGCACGTCGTTCGAGCCGTTGCCGAGCACGATCGAGGCCATGTCGACGCCGTGGCGCCTGGCGAGCGCGAGCTTGAGCTCGTAGCCGTTGCCGTCCGGATAGCGCGCGATCTCGGCGAGCGAGGCGTCGATCGCCGCGCGCGTGCGCGGCCCGATGCCCAGAGGGTTCTCGTTCGAGGCGAGCTTGACGATCGCCTTTTCCTCGAGCCCCATCTCGCGCGCGAGCTCGGAGATCGGCTTGCCGGGCTGGTAGGGCGCGATCGAGCGCACGTAGGCGGGCGAGAGCTCACACAGGTCCATGTTCATCGCGGATCTCTTTCGGAGCGGCGGGCGGTCAGGCGACCGCCACGGGGTAGGAGCCGAGGACCCTCAGGAAGGGCGCCTTGCGGCGCAGCGCTTCGAGCGCCGCGGCCACGCGCGCGTCCTGGCGATGTCCCTCGACGTCGATGAAGAACACGTATTCCCAGAGCACGCTGCCCATCGCGCGCGCCGGGCGCGACTCGATGCGCGTCATGCTGACGTTGTTCTCGGCGAGCGGCGTGAGCAGCGCGTGCACCGCGCCGGGCTTGTTCTCGGCCGACATGACGAGCGAGGTGCGGTCCTGGCCGGTGGGCGCAGGCTCGACGCTGCCGAGCACGAGGAAGCGCGTGGTGTTGTTGGGATCGTCCTCGATCGAGCGTGCGAGCACGCCGAGCCCGTAGCGCTCCGCAGCCGCCTCGCCGGCGATCGCGGCCGCCTCGGGCTCCAGGCTCGCGCGCCGCGCGGCCTCGGCGTTGGAGGCCACCGGCACGCGCTCGGCGGCGGCGACGTTCTGGCCGAGCCAGCCGGCGCATTGCGCGAGCGACTGGGCGTGCGAGTACACGCGGCGCACGGCGCTCCGCTCGGCGGCGCGCGACAGCAGGTGCTGCTGCACGCGCACCTCGGTCTCTCCGCAGATGCGCAGAGGCGTGACGAGCAGCAGGTCGTGCGTGCGCCCCACCGCGCCCTCGGTCGAATTCTCCACGGGCACCATCGCGAGCTCGACCGCCCCGGACTCGCAGGAGCGGAACACCTCGTCGATGGAGGGCGCGGGTTGCGCCTGGACCGCGTGCCCGAAGTGCTTGCGCACCGCCTGCTCGCTGAAGGTGCCCTCCGGCCCCAGGTAGGCGACGCGGATCGCCTGCTCCATGCCGCGGCAGGCGGAGATCACCTCGCGCAGCACCGCGAGCGCGCTCTCGGCCGGCAGCGGCCCCGGATTGCGCTGCGCCGCGCGGCGCAGGATCGCGGCCTCGCGCTCGGGGCGGTAGGCGGCCGCGCCGTTCTTCAGCTCGCCGATGCGCCGCGCGAGGCCGGCGCGCCGGTTGACGAGCGCGAGCAGCTCCTCGTCGAGCGCGTCGATCTGGCTGCGCAGCTGGTCGATGTCGTCCACGGCGGTCGCGCTGTGTTCTTCAGGCCCGAAGGTAGCGCACCGCGAGCACGCCGTCGATCGAGCGCAGCTCCGCGAGCGCTTCCTCGGGCACCGGGCTGTCGACGTCGACCAGCGTGTAGGCCATGTTCGCCTTCGATTTGTTGAGCATGTTGCGGATGTTGATCCCGCGCCGGCCCATCGCGTGCGAGATCCTGGCGAGCATGTCCGGCACGTTGGCGTTGCTGATCGCCAGGCGGTAGGGCGACTCGCGCTCGAGGCTCGCGTCCGGGAAGTTCACGGCGTTGCGCATCGTGCCGTTCTCCAGGTACTCGCGCACCTGGTCGGCCACCATGACGGCGCAGTTCTCCTCGGCCTCGCGGGTCGAGGCGCCCAGGTGCGGCAGCGCCACCACGCCGGGCTGGCGCAGCAGGCGCGGCGACGGGAAATCGGTCACGTAGCAGCGCAGGCGCCGCTCGCCCAGCGCGCCGATCACCGCCTCGTCCTCGACCACGCCGTCGCGCGAAAAATTGAGCAGCACCGCGCCCGCCCTCAGCTTGCCGAGATTGCGCGCCCCGATCAGGTGGCGCGTCGCCGCGACGAGCGGCACGTGCAGCGTCACGAAATGGCCGTGCGCGAGCACCTCGTCCACCGAGGCCGCGCGCCGCACCTTCGAGGGCAGGCTCCAGGCCGCGTCCACCGTGATCTCCGGGTCGTAGCCGAGCACGTTCATGCCTAGGCGGATCGCGGCCCCGGCCACGAGGCTCCCGACCCGGCCCAGGCCGATCACGCCGAGCGTGTGGCCGGGCAGCTCGAACCCCGCGAAGGCCTTCTTGCCGTTCTCGATGCGCGCCTCGAAGTCGGCGCCGGCCTCGAGCGCGCCCACGAACTCGAGCGCCGGCCCGAGGTTGCGCGCCGCGATCAGCATGCCCGCGAGCACCAGCTCCTTCACCGCGTTGGCGTTGGCCCCGGGAGCATTGAACACCGGCACCCCGAGCTTGGAAAGATCCGCCACCGGGATGTTGTTCACGCCCGCGCCGGCGCGCCCCACCGCCTTGAGGTTCGGCGCGAAGCGCATGCCGTGCATGTCCTGCGAGCGCACCAGGATCACGTCGGGCGCCTCGGCCTCCTTCGCGACCGCGTAGCGCTCGGGCGGAAAGCGCTTCAGGCCCGCCGCGGCGATCTGGTTGAGGACCAGGATCTCGACCCGGCGCGGCTCAGGCATGCCGCGCCTCGAACTCTCGCAGGTACTCGACCAGGCGCTCGACGCCCTCGAGCGGCATCGCGTTGTAGATCGAGGCGCGCATGCCGCCCACCGTGCGGTGGCCCTTCAGCTGCACCATGCCGCGCTCTTTCGCGCCCTTCAGGAACGCGTCGTCGAGCTTCGGCTCGGCGAGCGTGAACGGCACGTTCATGCGCGAGCGGTCGCGCGGCTCGACCGGGCTGCGGAAAAAGCGGCTCGCGTCGAGCGCCTCGTAGAGCAGCCGCGCCTTGGCGAGGTTGCGCCGCTCCATCTCGGTCAGGCCGCCGAGGCGCTTGAGCCACTTGAAGACCAGGCCCGCGACGTAGATCGAGTAGGTCGCCGGCGTGTTCAGCATCGAGCCGGCGTCGGCCTGCAGCTTGTAGTCCATCACCGAGGGCGTGCCTTTCTGCGCGCGCCCGATCAGGTCCTCGCGCACGATCACGATGGTGAGGCCCGCCGGGCCGATGTTCTTCTGCGCGCCGGCGTAGATCAGCCCGAAGCGCGACACGTCGAGCGGGCGCGACAGCAGGTGCGACGAGGCATCGGCCACCAGCGGCACCGCGCCCGTGTCGGGAATCCAGTGGAACTCGACCCCGCCGATCGTCTCGTTGGAGCAGTAGTGGACGTACCCGGCGTCGGCCGAGAGCTTCCAGGCCTCCTGCGCCGGCGCATACGTGAAGCCGCGGTCCTCGGAGCTCGCCGCCACGCGCACCTCGCAGTAGGCCTGCGCCTCCTTGATCGCGAGCTTGGACCACTCGCCGGTGAGCACGTAGTCGGCCTTGGCCTTGCCGCGCAGCAGGTTCATCGGCACCTGCGCGAACTGCAGCCGCGCGCCGCCCTGCAGGAAGAGCACCTTGTAGTGCGCGGGGATGGCGAGCAGCTCGCGCAGGTCGCGCTCGGCCTCCTCGGCGATCGCGATGAACTCCTTGCCGCGATGGCTCATCTCCATGACCGACATGCCCGAGCCGTGCCAGTCGAGCATCTCGTCGCCCGCGCGCGCGAGCACCTCCTCGGGCAGCACCGCCGGACCGGCGCTGAAATTGTAGATTCGGCTCATCGATCCTTCCCGC
>JAKALD010000027.1 GCA_021813275.1 Pseudomonadota bacterium
CCCATCGCCTCCACGAGCTGCGCCTGCTGCGCCTCGGCGAGGGGCGCGAGCAGCGCGCGCACCTGCGTCTGCGAGCGCGCGTCGAGCAGCGCGGCGCTGCGCCGCCCCTTGGCGGTGAGCCGCAGGTGCCTGCGGCGCGCGTCGGCTTCCGAGCGCTGGCGCGCCAGCATGCCGCGGCGCTCGAGCCCCCGCAGCAGCCGGCTGAGGTAGCCGAGGTCGAGCCGCAGGGCGCGGCCGAGCTCGCTCGCGGTCGGGTCCTCGCGCTGCGCCAGCTCGTAGAGCAGCCGCGCCTCGGTGAGCGACCAGGGGGTGTCGAGCAGGCCCTCTTCCAGCAGCCCGAGACTGCCCGTATAGAAGCGGTTGAAGCGCCGCACGGCGGCGACGCGCGGCGCGTTCGCGTCCATGTGCTTGCCACTGTCACACAATTGCTTGCTTTAAGCAAGCATGTGCGCGGCGTGCCCCACCATCTGCCACAATGCGGACCTCGTCCAGCGCTTACCTTCCGACACGATGAGAGTCTTCCAGATCCAGGACGACTGGGGCATGGAGCACCTGCAGCTCGCGACGCGCCCCGATCCGCGCCCGGGCCCCGGCCAAGTGCTGCTGCGCATGAAAGCCGCGTCGCTCAACTACCGCGATCTCCTCGTGCCGAACCGCGGCTACGGCGCGCACACCGGCACGCTGCCCCTGATTCCCGTGTCGGACGGTGTCGGCGAGGTGATCGGGGTCGGCGCGGGCGTCACGCGCGTGAAAGTCGGCGAGCGCGCCTGCCCCTGCTTCACGCAAGGCTGGATCGCGGGCCCGCCGGCCCCGGACCGCCAGGCGCACAACCTCGGTGGCCCGCTCGACGGCACGATGGCGGAGTTGATGTGCCTGGACGAGGCCGGCGTGGTGCGCGTGCCCGAGTACCTCTCCGACGAGCAGGCCGCATCCCTTCCCTGCGCCGCGCTCACCGCCTGGAGCGCGCTCATGGTGCAGGACCATCTCGCGCCGGGCGCGAAGGTGCTCGTGCAGGGCACGGGCGGGGTGGCGCTCTTCGCGCTGCAGTTCGCCAAGCTCGCCGGCGCGCACGTGACGGTGATCTCCTCGAGCGACGAGAAGATCGCCAGGGCGAAGGCGCTCGGCGCCGACGCCTCGATCAACTACCGCACGACGCCCGAATGGGCCAAGGCGACCCGCGACATCACGGGCGGGCGCGGCTACGAGCACGTCGTCGAGCTCGGCGGCGAGAAGACGCTGCCGCAGTCGCTGCTGTGCGTCGCGACCGGTGGCACGATCTCGATCATCGGCGTGCTCTCGGGCGGCAACATGACCGCCCAGCTCGGCCGCGTCGTGATGAAGCAGGTGCGCATGGTGGGCATCGGCGTGGGCAACCGCGACGGCTTCGAGGCGATGCTGCGCGCGATGACGCTGCACCGGGTCGCGCCGGTGGTCGATCGCGTGTTCGCGTTCGACGAGTTGAAACAGGCGATGGCCTACCTCAAGAGCGGCTTACACTTTGGCAAGATCTGCATCCGCCACTGAGGAGCGCCAATGAACATTTCCTTCGAGAGCAAGAACGTCGTGGTCGCCGGCGGGAGCCGCGGCATCGGCCGCTCGATCGCGCTCGGCTTCGCCGCCGCGGCCGCGAACGTGTCGATCTGCGCGCGCGGCGCCTCCGGCCTGGCGCAGGTCGAAGCCGAGCTGAAGCGCCACGGCCGCAAGGTGCACGGCGCAACCTGCGACCTCGCCGACGGCGAGGCGGTCAGGCGCTACGTGGCCTCGGCGGGCGAGGCGCTCGGCGGGATCGACGTGCTGGTGAGCAACGCGTCCGGCTACGGGCAGGGCGACGACGAGGCGGGCTGGGCGGCGAGCGTCAACGTCGACCTGATGGCGAGCGTGCGCGCTTCGCACGCCGCGCTGCCGTTCCTCGAGCGCGCCGGCGGCTCGATCATCTACATCAGCTCGATCGCGGGCCTGCGCTCGAGCGCGCGCACCCCGGCCTACGGCGCGGTGAAGGCGGCGCTCGTGCAGTACACGATGACCCAGGGGCTCGCGCTCGCGCCGAAGAGAATCCGCGTGAACAGCGTGGCGCCGGGCTCGATCGAGTTCCCCGGCGGCGTGTGGGACGTGCGCAAGCGCGAGAACCCGAAGCTCTACGAAGGCACCCTGCGCACGATCCCGTGGGGCCGCATGGGCCGGCCGGAGGAGATCGCCAACGTCGTGCTGTTCCTCGCGAGCGACCTCGCCGGCTGGATCACCGGTCAGACGATCACGGTCGACGGCGGGCAGATGCTGAGCTGAGCCGCTCGGCCCCCTTCAGGGCATCTGGATCTTGCCGCCGCCGCCCAGCCCGCCGGCGGGCGGCAGGCCGCCCTGCGGGATGACGATCGAAGAGGCGGCCTGCCGGCGCAGCTCCTGCAGCTCCTGAACGGTGCGCTCGATCGCGTCCTTCGCGAGCGCGCCGAACTGCCTGGCCGCGTCCTCGAGCGACTTGGCGTCGATCTCGAACACGATCGGCAGCGTGCCCATCGGCGTCATGACCTGCGTCTCGCCGACGTAGGCCACCGTGCGCGCGGCGTCGCGCGAGCCGTCGGCCTTCACCGGAGTGAGCCGGCGGATCGTGCCGATGCGCCGGTCGGTGAAGGTTTCTTCCAGGTACATCGCCGCAGGGTCGATGCTCAGATCCGCATTGCGCGGGTCGCTTCCGAGTGCCATTTGCGTGCTGCCCCGAGTGTGCGTTGCGGCCATTCTACCCGCTGCGTGCGCGCGCAGCGGCGCGCGCGCATTCGGCGGCGACCCGCTCGCGGATGACTTCGGCGAGCCGCCGCGTGCCGGGGCCCGCCGCGTCGCGGTCGGCGAAGATGAGATAGAGCTCCGCGTAGCGCTCGCCGCCCTCGCGCAGCCGCAGCGGCTTGAGGGTTCCCTGCGCCAGGTCGTCGCGGATTCTCTCTTCGGGCATCCAGGCGTAGCCGTAACCGGCGCGCACGGCCTCGAGCGAGGTCGCCATGTGGCTCACCGTCCAGCGCTGCGCCGCTTCCACCGTGGGACGCGTCGCGCGCGCGCTGCTCGACTCCCGCACGATGAGCTGGCGATGGGCGCGCAGGTCCTGCATCGTGAGCTTGCGCCCGAGCCGATGCAACGCGTGCTCCCGATGCGCGACCAGCAGGAAGCGCAGCCGCATGAGCGGATCGCCTAGGAACCCGGGCGGCACCATCCCCGAGATCGCGAGATCGACTTGGCGGCGCACCAGCGCCTCGGGCGTGCCGCCGAGCACCGACTCGATCACCTCGATGCGCGTATGCGGGCTCTCGGCGCCGAAACGCGCCAGGCACTCGAGCAGCAGCCAGCTCGGGAAGACGATCTCGGCCGCGATCCCGATCTCGGCTTCCCATCCCGCGGAAAGCGTGCGCCCGACGCGCTCGAGCGCGCCGGCCTCCTCGAGCAGCGCACGCGCGCGCCGGACGAGGAGCTCCCCGGTCTGCGTCAGCGCCGCCTTGCGCCCGCGGATCTCGAAGACCTTCACGCCGAGATGCGCCTCGAGCTTCTGCACTGCGTAGGTAACCGCGGACTGGCTCTTGTGAAGCTTCTCCGAGGCTCTTGCGTAGCCGCCTGCATCGACCACCGCCACGAGCGCACGCCACTGGTCCAGGGAGATCATCAATCTACTTTTCTGACCTAATCTAGCTAATATTTGCGCTTTTCAATCGAAAGTATAGACCTTCAAATAGCGCCGTCCAACTCATTCGGAGGCGTACATGAAGACCCTGCTGCAGATCAACGCGAGCCTGTTCTCGGCCGAGGGGCAGTCGAGCCGCCTCGCCAACCAGTTCGTCGCCGCCTGGCGCGCAAGCCACCCGGGCGCGAGCGTCCTGCTGCGCGATCTCGCGCGCGAACCGGTGCCGCACCTCGACGCCGAGCGCTTCCAGGCCTTTCTCGCCAAGCCGGAGCAGCGCAGCGCGGCCCAGAATGCGGGCGTCGCCTACTCGGATGCGCTCATCGGCGAGCTGAAGCGCGCCGACGTGATCGTGCTCGGGCTCCCGATGTACAACTTCGGGGTCCCGTCCACCCTCAAGGCTTACTTCGACCATGTCGCGCGCGCCGGGATCACCTTCCGCTACACCGAGAAGGGATCCGTCGGCCTGCTCACCGGAAAGCAGGCGTACGTCTTCGCGGCGCGCGGCGGGCAATACCTGGGCACGCCGCGCGACACGCAGACGCCGTACGTGCGCGACTTCCTGCGCTTCCTGGGCATCGAGGACGTCGAGTTCGTCTACGCCGAGGGGCTGGCGATCGGCGACGCGAGCAGGCAGGCGGCGCTGGACCAAGCCCAGGCGACCATCGCGCGCATGACCGGCGGCGCCGAGCTCGCCGCCTGAGCACTCTTCCTGCCAACGCTTCGCAAGGAGATTTCCGTGAACACCGTCTCGCGCAACGTCGCCGACCTCGCCGGGCGCATCCTGATGGCGGCGATCTTCCTCATCGCAGGCACCGGAAAGATCGGCGCCTACGCCGGCACGCAGGGCTACATGCAGGCACATGGCCTGCCGGGCGCGCTGCTTCCCGCCGTGATCGCGCTCGAGCTCGGCGGCGGGCTGCTCATCGTGGCGGGCGCGTGGACGCGCATCGCCGCGCTCGCGCTCGCCGGCTTCAGCGTCCTCGCCGCGCTGATCTTCCATGCTAACTTCGCCGACGCGATGCAACAGATCAATTTCCTGAAGAACCTGGCGATCGCCGGCGGCTTCCTGCTGCTCGCCGCGAACGGCGCGGGCGCGTGGAGCGTCGACGCGCATCGCTCGCCGGCGACCGGCGAACCGCGGAGGGCCTCGCCGTGACGAACCGGACGCTGCGACAGGTCATCCAGTCGATCCCCGCCTCTGACGGGGCGGGCGTCAGGCTGCGCCGCAGCCTGGGGGCGCAGCCGGGCCTCAGGGTCGATCCGTTCCTCATGCTCGACGAGTTCTCCTCGGAGAACCCGGACGACTACGTCGCCGGCTTCCCGGCGCACCCGCACCGCGGCTTCGAGACCGTGACCTACCTCGTCGACGGGCACATGCTGCACGAGGACCATCTCGGGCACCGCGGCGACCTGAAGAGCGGCGGCGTGCAATGGATGAGCGCGGGCCGCGGCATCGTGCACTCGGAGATGCCGCAGCAGGAGCGCGGCCGCGTGCGCGGCTTTCAGCTCTGGATCAACCTGCCGGCGCGCGAGAAGATGAAGCCGCCGGCGTACCGCGACCTGCAGCCCGAGGAGATCCCCGTCGTCGATCTGCCCGGCGGCGGGCGAGTCAAGGTGATCGCGGGAACGGCGACGGCGGACGGCCGCGAGACGCGCGGCCCGATTGCGGGCCTGAGCACCGATCCCCTCTACCTGGACGTCGCGCTTCCCGCGGGCGGGAGTTTCGCGCAGCCCGTAGACGGCGGCCATAGCGCCTTCGTGTATCCCTACGAGGGCAGCGTGACGATCGCGGGCGCGCGCCTGCCCGCGCACAGCGCCGGCGTGCTCGGCGCCGGCAGCCGCATCGAGGCGTCCGCGGGGGGCGAGGGGACGCGCTTTCTCCTGCTCGCGGGCCGGCCGCTCGGCGAGCCGGTCGTGCAGTACGGACCGTTCGTCATGAACACGCGCGCGGAGATCGAGCAGGCGATCCGCGATTACCAGAGCGGCGAGCTGACGCGCATCGCTTGAGTGGCGCGGCCGCGTCAGTGCGGCTGGGCGGCGCGCTTGAGCGCCTCGACGTGCTCCTTGAGCTGGGCCCATGCCTGCGGCCCGGGCATCGTGCCCTCCTTGCGGTAGGGGTCGAGCAGGGCCTCCACGGCGCGCGCGGCTTGCGCCACCGCGGGCAGCCCGAACATGTCGGCTGAGCCCGCGACGGTGTGCAGCTCGCGATGCAGTTCGCCGAGCTGGCCGGCCGGCGCGGTGCCGGCGGCCAGCTCGTGGAGCAGATGCTCGATGCGCTGCAGGCGCGCGGCCAGCCGCTCTCGGTAATCCGCGCTCATCTCGTTGTGCTCCGCGCCGAACAGGTCGGGCCGCACTTCGTGGATGCCGCCCGCCTCGCCCGTGAGCCCGAGCACCGCGCGCACGGTCTGCATGAGGGCTTCGACCTCGAAGGGCTTGGTCACGTAGCCGTCTGCGCCGGCGAGCAGGCCCTTCAGCACCGACTCGCGTGTGGCCTTGGCGGTGAGCATGATCACCGGCACGGCCTTCAGAGCGGGATGCTGGCGCATTCTCGCGAGCACGTCGAAGCCGTCAGCGTCCGGCAGCGTGACGTCGAGCAGCACGAGATCGGGCACCGGCGGCTCGCGGAACGCGGCGATGATCTCGTCGCGGCTGGCGGCGACGCGCGCGACGAACTCCTCGAGCGCGAGGTAGGTGCGCAGCATCTTGGCGAGGTCCGGGTCGTCCTCGACGATCAGCACCTTGTACTTGCCCCCGGCCTTCGGCCTGCGCTCGGCGGCCGCGCGGCGCGCGATGCGCACGTAGTAGCCCTTCTGCTTGAGCGACGACACGGTCGTGTCCGCTTCCGAGCGGTGCTCCGCCGTGGCGCCTCCGAAGACCCCGGCCGGAACGCTGATGCCGAACAGGCCGGTGGCGTCGATCGCGTCGGAGTGCACCTCGCGCGCGAGGCCGATGCGGCCGGAGGCCAGCAGCTTGCCGAGCGTACCGCGCGCGACCTCGGGATCCATCCCGGGCAGGCTGTTCACGACCTGGGCGACGGTGGCGTGCCCGTCGATCAGCACCAGGATCTCCAGCTCGGCCGGCGAAAGCGACGTGCCTGCCTCGTGCAGCTCGGCGTTGCCTTGCTGCGTCAGCGAGTAGACGTCCTGGTCCTGGATCAGGCTGGGGCGAGGTTCCATCGAGGAATCCTTCACCGGCCAAGCGGGCCGCAGTCCGGCGCCGCGCCCGCGGGCTTCAGCGCCTCGTGGCCGCGCGCAGCGACACTGTACTGTAGGGCGCGCCGCGGCTCCAAATCGGATGTCGCCGCGCCGCCCGCCACGCCGGCCGCTCAGCCTCTGAGCTTGAAGCGCTGGATCTTGCCGGTCGCGGTCTTCGGCAGCTCGGCGATGAACTCGATCCAGCGCGGATACTTGTACGGCGCGAGCCGCTCCTTGACGTGCTGCTGCAGCGCCTGCTTGAGCGACTCGCCCGGGGACTGGCCGGCCTTCAGCACCACGTAGGCCTTGGGCTTGACCAGCTTGTTCTCGTCCTCGGCCCCGACCACGGCGGCCTCCAGCACCGCGGCGTGCGAGACGAGCGCCGCCTCGACCTCGGCCGGCGAGACGTAGATGCCCGACACCTTGAGCATGTCGTCGGAGCGCCCGCCGTACACGTAGTAGCCGTCGGCGTCCTGGCTGTACTTGTCGCCGCTCTTGGTCCAGTCGCCCACGAAGGTGCTGCGGGTCTTGTCGCGGTTGTTCCAGTAGTAGGCGGCGCTGGTCGGCCCCGCGATTTGCAGCTCGCCCAGCTCGCCGGGCTTCACCGCGTTGCCCTGCTCGTCGACCAGGCGCAGCCGGTAGCCGGGCACCGCCTTCCCGGTGGTCCCGTAGCGCACGTCGCCCGGCCGGTTCGACAGGAAGATGTGCAGCATCTCGGTCGAACCGATGCCGTCGAGGATGTCGACGCCGGTCTTCGCCTTGAAGCCCTTCGAGATCTGCGGCGGCAGCGCCTCGCCCGCCGAGGTGCAGCGGCGCAGCGCGAGGCTCTCCTTCTTCGGGAAGCCCGGATCGGCGAGCATCGCCGCGTACAGCGTCGGCACGCCGTAGAAGATGGTGGGCTTCCTCTCGGTCAGCCGCCTGAACACGGCCGCGGGCGTCGGGCGCTCGGCCATGAGCACCGTGGTCGCTCCCACCGAGAGCGGGAACGAGAGCGCGTTGCCCAGGCCGTAGGCGAAGAAAAGCTTCGCCGCCGAGAACGCGACGTCGCGCTCCTCGATGCCGAGGACCGGGCGCGCGTACAGCTCGGCGGTCAGGATCATACTCGCATGCACATGCACCGTGCCCTTCGGCTTGCCGGTCGATCCGGAGGAATACAGCCAAAAGCAGGCGTCGTCGCGCGTGGTCGGCGCGGCGGCGAGCTCCGGCTTGCCGGCGGCGAGCACGTCGCGGAACGCCGCGTGCCCGGCCGCCCCCGCCCCGGAGACGATGACGTGCTCGAGGAACGGCAGCTTGCCGAGGAGCGGCGCGAACTGCGGCAGCAGCGCCTCGGAGACGATCAGCGCCCTCGCCCGGCTGTCGTTCAGCATGTACTCGTAGTCGGCGCTCGTGAGCAGCGTGTTGACCGCGACCGGCACGACGCCGGCCTTGATCGCGCCGAGGAAAGCGGTCGGCCAGTCGATCGTGTCGAGCATCGCGAGCAGCACGCGCTGCTCCATCTGCAGGCCGAGCGCGAGCAGTCCGCCGCCGAAGCGGTTCACCCGCTCGGCGAGCTCGGCGTAGCTGACCTGCCCGGCGTCGTCGATGTAGGCGACCTTGCCGCCGCGCCCGGCCCGCAGATTGCGCTCGATCAGATCGACCGCGGCGTTGTACTCGCGCGCGATATCGACATGCGGCGGCGACACCGAGTGGTCGGCCTGCGACAGTTGCATGCTTGCCTCCTCCTTCCCTCGTGCGGCGATTGTTCGCGCCCCCCGCGGCGCCGTCAAGCCGCCGCGCGGCGCCGGTGCGCGCTCAGGCGGCCGCAACCGCGGCTTCGCGCGCCTGCCTGAGCCAGTCCTCGCCCCACTCCGCGGCCATCTCCTCGGGCAGGATCCCCGAGGAGGCGTCGTGCTTCACGCGCTCGCCGATGCGCCGCGCGCCGAGCTCGGCGAGCAGCTCGTCGAAGCGCTTACCGCCGAAGTTGAAGGTCTCGGCGTAGGTGCGGTCGCCCAGCCCGAAGACCCCGTAGCGCACCCGCGACAGATCCGGGCGCTTCGCCTTCAGGTCCTCGTAGAGGCCCTTGGCGTTGTCCGGCACGTCGCCCTGGCCGTACGTCGAGGTGCAGATCAGGAACACGCCCGCGCGCGCGAACACCGAGCTGTCGAGCTGGTCCATGAGCAAGGTCTCGACGCGCGTTTCGCCGTCGTCCCACGCGAGCTCGAGCTCCTGAGCGACGAGCTGCGCCGTGCCGGTCATCGTGCCGACGAGGATGGTGATCTTGAGGCTCATGCAGGCTCCTGCGTTGACAGCAACTATAATGCAGCCTAGAATCGCGGTCAAGCAGTATAGTGCATTATCGGGAATCAACCTCCGATCGCCCATGGGCGCCCCGCTCACCCACGCGCAGCGCGACGACGACGCCGAGACCGCCTACCTGGCGCGCCTCGGCGAGCGCGTGCGGCGCTGGCGCACCGAGCACGGCCTCGCGCGCCGCGCGCTCGCCCTCGCCTCGGGCGTCTCGGAGCGCTACCTCGCGCAGCTCGAGGCCGGGCGCGGCAACATGTCGGTGCTGCTGCTGCGCAAGCTCGCGCAGGCGATGCGCGTCTCGATCGATGAGCTGGTGCGCGAGCACGACGCCGCGCCGCGCCGCGCGCGCGTGGCGCTCCTCGGGCTGCGCGGCGCGGGCAAGTCGGCGCTCGGCGAGCGGCTCGCACGCAGCCTCGAGGTCCCGTTCGTCGAGCTGGACCGCGAGGTCGAGCAGGAGGCCGGCACCGCGCTCGGCGAAGTCTTTTCGATGTACGGACAGGAGGCTTTCCGCCGCTTCGAGCGCCGCGCCCTCGAGCGCGTGCTGAAGCGCCATGCGCGCGCGGTGATCGCCGCCGGCGGCAGCCTCGTGACCGACCCGCAGACCTACGAGCTGCTGCTCAGGAACTGCTACTGCGTCTGGCTCAAGGCCGCCCCCGAGGAGCACATGGCGCGCGTCATCGCGCAGGGCGACATGCGCCCGTTCCGCGGCCGCTCGGCCGCGCTCGACGAGATCCGCCAGCTGCTCGCCGAGCGCGACCGGCTCTACGCGCGCGCCGACGCCGTCATCGACACCTCGGGCAAGCCGCTCAGGCAGAGCCTGGCGCAGCTCGCCAACCTCGTCGCCAAGGAGGACAAATGAACGCACCGCTCGCGAGCGGCCGCATCCCGGTCACCTTCGACCGCCATCCCGACCATTACGACCACTGGAAGCTCGCCTTCGACGGCCCGGTGGCGACGCTCACGCTCGACGTCGCCGAGGACAGGGGCATCGCCCCCGGCTACAAGCTGAAGCTCAACTCCTACGACCTGGGCGTCGACATCGAGCTGCACGACGCGCTCAACCGCATCCGCTTCGAGCACCCCGAGGTGAAGAGCGTGATCCTCACGAGCGGCAAGTCGCGCATGTTCTGCTCGGGCGCCAACATCTACATGCTCGGCAGCAGCACGCACGCGTGGAAAGTGAACTTCTGCAAGTTCACCAACGAGACGCGCAACGGCATCGAGGACTCGAGCGCGCATTCCGGGCTCAAGTTCCTCGCGGCGCTTAACGGCACCACCGCCGGCGGCGGCTACGAGGTGGCGCTCGCCTGCGACGAGATCGCGATGATCGACGACCGCTCGAGCACCGTGAGCCTGCCCGAGGTGCCGCTGCTCGGCGTGCTGCCGGGCACCGGCGGCCTCACCCGCCTGGTGGACAAGCGCAAGGTGCGCCGCGACCTCGCGGACGTGTTCTGCACCACCGCCGAAGGCGTGCGCGCCGACCGCGCGAAGGAGTGGAAGCTGGTCGACCACGTGGCGAAGCCCCAGCAGTTCGGCGACGCCGCGAAGGCGCGCGCGCTCGAGCTCGCCGAGCTCTCGGACCGCCCCGGCGGCAAGGGCGTGGCGCTCAAGCCGCTCGCCCGCAAGATGGACGACGCCGGCTACCGCTATTCGACGGTCGAGGTGCACCTGAACCGTGCCGCGCGCACCGCGACCATCACGGTCGCGGGGCCCGAGGGCGCGCAGCCGCGCACCCCCGAGGAGATGCTCGCGCTCGGCGCCGACTGGTGGCCGCTCAGGCTGGCGCGCGAGCTCGACGACGCGATCCTCATGCTGCGCCACAACGAGCTCGAAATCGGCCTGTGGCTGTTCAAGACGCGCGGCCGGGCCGACGCGGTGCTCGCCGCCGACGCGGCCCTCGAGCAGCACGCGAGCCACTGGTTCGTGCGCGAGACCATCGGCGCCCTGCGGCGCACGCTCGCCCGGCTGGACGTGTCGAGCCGCTCGATGTTTGCGATCGTCGACCAGGGCTCGTGTTTCGCCGGCACGCTCGCCGAGCTGCTGTTCGCCGCCGACCGGACCTACATGCTGCAGCTTCCCGAGGAAGACCCCGGCGCGCCGCACATCGCGCTCTCGGCCGCGAGCTTCGGCCGCTACCCGATGGTGAGCGGGGCGACGCGCCTCGAGGCGCGCTTCTGCGAGGAGCGCGAGCCGGTCGAGGCGGCGCGCCAGGCGATCGGCGAGACGCTCGACGCGCACGACGCGCGCGCGCTCGGCCTGGTGACCGCCACCCCGGACGACCTCGACTGGGAAGACGAGATCCGCCTCGCGATCGAGGAGCGCGCGAGCCTCTCGCCCGACGCCCTCACCGGGATGGAGGCGAGCCTGCGCTTTTCCGGGCGTGAATCGATGCTCACCCGCATCTTCGGCCGGCTGACGGCCTGGCAGAACTGGATCTTCAACCGGCCGAACGCGGTCGGCGAGCAGGGCGCGCTCAAGGTATACGGCAGCGGCGCCAAGGCGAAATTCAACTGGGAACGCGTGTAACCATGACCATCAACTATTCGGAAAAGATCCCCAACAACGTCAACCTCGCCAACGACCGCACGCTGCAGCGCGCGCTCGAGCACTGGCAGCCGCATTTCCTGCAGTGGTGGCACGAGATGGGGCCGACCGATTTCGAGAAGGCCGAGGTGTACCTGCGCACCGCCACCTCGGTCGACGCGAAGGGCTGGGCGACCTACGGAGCCGTGCACATGCCCGAGTACCGCTGGGGCATCTTCCTCGCCGACGCGGTGCCCGAGCGCAAGATCGGCTTCGGCGACGCCATGGGCCAGTCGGTCTGGCAGCAGGTGCCGGGCGAGTACCGCTCGACGCTGCGCCGCCTGATCGTCACCCAGGGCGACACCGAGCCCGCCTCGGTCGAGCAGCAGCGGCTGCTCGGGCACACCTGCCCGTCGCTCTACGACCTGAGGAACCTCTTCCAGGTGAACGTCGAGGAAGGGCGCCACCTGTGGGCCATGGTGTACCTGCTGCACGCCTACTTCGGCCGCGACGGGCGCGAGGAGGCCGAGGAGCTGCTCGCGCGCCACTCCGGCGACTCCGACAAGCCGCGCATCCTCATCACCTTCAACGAGCCGATCTCGGACTGGCTGTCGTTCTACTGCTTCACCTACTTCACCGACCGCGACGGCAAGTACCAGCTCAAGAGCCTCGCCGAGTCGAGCTTCGACCCCCTGTCGCGCTCCTGCCGCTTCATGCTCACTGAGGAGGCGCACCACATGTTCGTGGGCGAGACCGGCATCGGGCGCGTGGTGAAGCGCACGCTCGAGGTGATGAAGGAGCTGGGCACAGACGACCCGGCGAGGATACGCGCGCACGGCGCGGTCGACCTGCCGCTGCTGCAGAAGTACCTCAACTTCTGGTGCTCGAGCTCGGTCGACCTGTTCGGCTCGGAGATCTCGTCGAACTCGGCCGCCAATTTCGCCAACGGCCTCAAGGGCCGCCCCGACGAAGAGCAGTACGAGGACCACGTGCTGCGCGGCGCCACGCTGCGCATGGAATCTCCCGACGGCAAGGGCGGCATCCGCACCGAGGACGTGCCGATGCTCAACGCGCTGAACGAGGTGATGCGCGAGTCCTATCTCAAGGACTGCGAGATCGGCCTGAAGCGCTGGAACCGCGCGATCGAGCGCGCCGGCCAGGGCTTCCGGCTCACCCTGCCCTCGCCGCACTTCCGCCGCTCGATCGGCGCGTGGGCCGGGCTGCCGGTCACCCCGCAAGGCAAGCTGATTTCGCGCGCGGAGTACGACAAGCGCCTGCCCGACTGGGTCCCGTCCGAGTCCGACCGCGCGTTCGTTCGCTCGCTCATGCAGAAGGTCGCGGAGCCGGGCAAAATGGCCGCCTGGGTCGCGCCGCCCGAGCGCGGCATCAACAACCTGCCGGTCGATTACGAGTACGTGCACCTCGCCTGAGCCGCCCGTGAGCGCCGCGCCCTTCACCCCTGCCGAGTGGTGCGCATTCCTCAACCGCATGCTCGAGGCCGAGCGCGCCGGGGCGCGGGCGCTGCTCGAGTTCCTCGGCGAGCACGCGCGCGACGGCGAGGCCTGGAAGGTGCTGCGCCGCGTGCAGGGCGACGAGGCGCACAACTGCGTGCTCCTCGGCGAGCAGCTCAAGCGCGCGGGCGAACCCTACAGCCACGCCACCGGCGAATTCCTCGACAAGGCGCTCGCGGTGCGGGGGCGCCGGGCGCGGCTCGAGCTCCTGTGCCGCGGCCTGGGCTGGTCGATCCGCGAGATCGAACGCGCTCTGCCGCGCGTGGCCGACGCGGCCGGCCGGCAGGCGCTCGCCGCGATCCGCGACTCGCACCGGCGCAGCATCGCCGCCTGCGAGGGCGTCGCGAAGACCCTCTCCGACTGAAGGAAGCCGCGGCTCAGGCGCGGCGCCCGGCCGTCCTCACCACTTGTTCCTCAGCTCGCGCAGCCTGAGGAACACCGTCTCCTCGTCGGGCTCGTCGGGCAAGTCCGGGAAGGCCTCGCGCAGTCGCGCGATGACGCTCGGGCTGCGCAGGCGAAAGAAGGTGTTGATCTCCTTCTCCAGCGCGAGCGTCGAGACGAGCGGCGCATCGGGATTCTGGCCGCGCACCGCCTCGAGCAGCCGCGCGGCGCGCGCGTTGTCGGGCTCGCGGCTCAGGGTGAAGCGCAGGTTGTTCTCGATGTAGTCGTGGCCCGGGAACACGCGCGTGGCATCGGGCAGCTTCGCGAGCTGCGCGGAAAACGTGCGGTACAGCTCCCGCGGGTGCCCGCCGTTGTGGCAGTTGCCGGCGCCCGCGTTGAACAGCGTGTCGCCGCAGAACAGCGCCGGCGCGTCCGCGTGCGCGAGCAGGCACACGTGGCTCATCGTGTGGCCGGGCGTATCGAGCACTTCCAGCTCGACCGTGCGCCCGACTTTCACCACGTCGCCCGCCGAGAGGCCGCGATCCATGCCCGGGATGCGCGCCCGGGCGTTGTGGTGGGCGAGCAGCTTCGCGCCGGTCGCCCGGATCACGGCCGCGTTGCCCCCGGTGTGATCGCCGTGCTCGTGGGTATTGAGCACCTGGGTGATCGTCCAGCCGCGCGCTCTTGCGCGGGCGAGGCACTTCTCGTGGTCGAGCGGGTCGATCGCGAGCGCTTCGCCGGTCTGCGGGCAGGCGATCAGGTAGTTGAAGTTGCGGTAGGCGTTGGCGGTCCAGATCTGCTCGACGATCATCGGGGCCCCTTCGGGTGCTCGCCCCGATTCTCGCACGCCGGCGCGCAGCGCCGCCTAAGGCTCGAGCACGTAGGTGCCGGGCGCGTCGGCGAGCTTCGCAAAGGCCTCGGTCGCGACGGGCGGCGGCGCGCCGAGCGGGCCGCACTTCTCGGCGAGCCACGCGCTCCAGTCCTGCCACCAGCTGCCGGCCTGCTCCTCGGCCTTGGCGCGCCACGCGTCGGCGTTCTGGCCGCGATGCGCGGCACCGACCCAGAACCTGCGCCTGGGCGGCGTGACCGGCGGATTGACGATGCCGAGGATGTGCCCCGAGCTCGACAGCACGAAGCGCTTGGGCGAGGTGACGTAGCCGTTGACGTGGAAGGTCTGGCGCCACGGCGCGATGTGGTCGTCCTCCGCCGACACGCTGTACAGCGGCTGGTGGATGCGCGCCAGGTCGATCGGCTCGCCGGCGATCGTGAGCGCGTTCGGCTTGATGAGGCTGTTCTTGAGGTACATCTCGCGCAGGTAGTACTCGTGCATGCGGTAGGGCATGCGCGTCGTGTCCATGTTCCAGTACAGCACGTCGAACGGCGCGGGGCGCTCGCCGTAGAGCCAGCCGTGCACCACGTAGTGCCAGATCAGGCTGTTCGAGCGCAGCAGCCGGAAGCTTGCCGCCATCTCCCGGCCGTCGAGGTAGCCGCGCGTGCGCATGAGGTCGGAGAGCCAGCGCACGCTCGCCTCGTCGATGAACACCTCGATGTCGCCCGGCGAGCGGAAATCGGTGAGCGACGCGAACAGCGTCCAGCTCGAGACCGGCACTTCCTCGCGCGGATGCTTGCGGTTGAGCCACGCCATGTAGGTGGCGAGCAGCGTGCCGCCGATGCAGTAGCCGACCGCGTGCACCCGGTCCGCGCCGCTCACGGCGCGCGCCACGCGCACCGCCTCGTCCACGCCCTCGGCCAGATAGTCGTCGAAGCGCACCTCCGCCATGTCCGGCGTCGGGTTCTTCCAGCTCGTGATGTACACGTCGAAGCCCTGCTTGAGCAGGTACTGGACCATGCTCTTCCTCGCATCGAGGTCGAGCACGTAGAACTTGTTGATCCAGGGCATGACGATGACGATGGGCGTGCGCCGCACCTCGCTCGCCATCGGCGCGTAGTGGATCAGCTCGAGGAGGCGATTGCGGAACACCACCGCGCCCGGCGTGGCGGCGAGGTTCACGCCGACCTGGAAGTCCTCGGGGCTGGTCATGCGCACCGTGCCGGCATCGAGGTCCTTCATGAAGATGTCGAAGCCGCGCTGCAGGCTCTCGCCGTGCGTTTCCACGGCCTTGCGGACGGCGACCGGGTTGGTGAGGAAGAAGTTGGTCGGCGCGACCGCGTTGAGCCACTTGCGCCACCAGAACGCCGCGCGCCTGCGCTCCTTGGGCGACAGGCCCGGCGTCTGGAACAGCGCGTCCTGGATGCGGCGCGCGAAGAACAGGTACCACTGCTTGAGCAGGTCCCAGGGCACCTCGCTCGTCCAGACCGGGTCGCTGAAGCGCAGGTCGTCGGCATGCGGCCGCACCAGGTCGGCGCCCGTGCGCCCGGCGAGCTTCGAGACCGTGTGCAGCTGCAGCGCGAGCAGGTCGCCCGCGAAGCGCGTCGCGAGCTCGGCGAGCTCCTGCGGGTGCAGCATCCAGGCCGAGTGCGCGTGCACCAGCGGCGCCAGCATGCCGAGCGGATCGAAGATCGCGTCGGCGTTCTCGCGCAGCGCGCGCAGTCGCTGGGCCGACACCGTGATCGCCTGAGCGACCGCCTCGGCGTTGTCGGGCGGCGGAGCAATGGGCGGCGTGATCGGGGCGCGATCCATGATCTGATCTCCTTCGTCGCAGGCTACGCCCCCTTCGCCGCCCGGGCTTGCGCCAGATCAAATCCCGGCGGGGGGGCGGGTAGAATAGCCCGCGAGGGGAGATCCATGACGGCACGGCTGCATTCCGACCTGCGCTTTGCGCCCGCGCAGGTGCTGACCGAAAGGCGCGCGGACGGCACGATCCTGCTGCGCTCGCCGCAGAAGCTCGGCCCCCACGCGCACGCGGTCGGCGAATGGCTCGTACAGTGGGCGGCGCGCGCCCCCTCGCGCGTCTTCCTCGCCGAGCGCGCCGGCGAGGCCTGGCGCAAGCTGACGTATCGCGACGCGCTCGAGGCCGTGCGCCGCATCGGCCAGGCGCTGCTCGAGCGCGGGCTGGACGCTGCCCGGCCGGTCGCGATCCTCTCGGACAACTCGATCGATCACGCCCTGCTCGCGCTGGGCGCGATGCACGTCGGCATTCCGGCGGTGCCCATCTCGCCCGCCTACTCCCTGATGTCGAAGGACTTCGCGAAGCTGAAGGCCATCTTCCGGCTGGTGCGGCCCGGCCTGGTGTACGCGGCGGACCCGGCGAAGTTCGGCCCGGCGCTCGCCGCCGTCGGCGCGAGCACGACCCCGGTCGGCGAGCTGCTGGGCGCAGTGCCGGACAGGCGCGTCGATTCGGCCTTCGCCGCGATTGGGCCCGACACGGTCGCCAAGATCCTGTTCACCTCCGGCTCCACCGGCGAGCCGAAGGGCGTCATCAATACGCAGCGCATGCTGTGCGCGAACCAGCAGATGCTCGCTCAAGGGTGGCCGTTCGTCGAGGAGCGGCCGCCGGTGGTCGTCGACTGGCTGCCCTGGAACCACACCTTCGGCGGCAACCACAACTTCAACATGGTGCTGAGCAACGGCGGCACGCTCTACGTCGACGGCGGCAAGCCGGCGCCCGGCCTGGTCGAGACCACGGTGCGCAACCTGAAGGAAATCTCGCCGACCATGTACTTCAACGTGCCGCGCGGCTACGACCTGCTGCTGCCGCACCTCGAGGCGGACGGCGCGCTGCGCGCGAGCTTCTTCCGCGATCTCGACGTGCTGTTCTACGCCGCCGCAGCGCTGCCGCAGAACCTCTGGGAGCGCATCGAGCGCCTGGCGATCGCCGAGAAGGGCGGCAGGCTCGCGATGCTCTCGGCCTGGGGCTCGACCGAGACCGCGCCGCTCGCGACGCAGGTGCACTTCCCGATGGAGCGCGCCGGCGTGATCGGCCTGCCGGTGGCGGGCTGCGAGCTGAAGCTCGTTCCCGCGGCGGGCAAGCTCGAGGCACGGGTGCGCGGCGCGAACGTGACTCCCGGCTACTACAAGCGCGACGAGCTGACGCGCGCGGCGTTCGACGAAGAGGGCTTCTACCGCATCGGCGACGCGGTGAAGCTCGCCGATCCCGCCGATCCTGCGCAGGGCATCGTGTTCGACGGGCGCGTCGCCGAGGACTTCAAGCTCTCGAGCGGCACCTGGGTGCACGTCGGCGCGGTGCGCGTGAAGCTGATCGCCGCCGGCAATCCGCTCATCCAGGACGCGGTGATCGCGGGCCACGACCGCGACGCGGTCGGCGCGCTGGTATTCCTCAACCCGGCCGCGGCCAGGGACCTGCCCCCCGGGCAGCTGCGCGCCAGGATGGCCGAGGCGCTCAGGACCCTCGCCGCGGAGGCCGGAGCGGGCAGCTCCACCCACCCGACGCGCCTGCTCGTCATGACCGAGCCGCCCTCGATCGACGCCAACGAGATCACCGACAAAGGCTACGTCAACCAGCGCGCGGTGCTCGAGCGCCGCGCGGCGCTCGTCGAGCGGCTCTACGCCGGCGGCCCGGAAGTCGTCGCGATCTGAGCCCCGCGCCGTGGCGGAGCGCCTCTACAGGAAGACCCGGGCCGGCGAGGCCGCCCTGGCGGGCGAGGACGCCGCGATCCCGTCGGACTACCGGCGCCTGCTCGCGACGATCGACGGCGACACGCACTTCGACGTGATCCGCGGCTGCCTGCGCGAGTACCCGGACGCGCTGCTCGAAGAGTGGCTCGCCGAGGTCGAGGAGCTCGGCTTCGTCGAATCCTCGCCGAGCGAGGCGGCGCTGGACCTCGACTTCACCTCCTACTTCAAGCAGAAGCCCCCGAGCCCGGCGCCGGTGCTCGCGCAGGACGCGCCGCAGCTCGACCGCACCGCGAAGCTGGCGAGCGAAGCGCTCACGCGCGGCGGTGTGTTCCTCGCGGCCGAGCGGCTGCGCAACCGCGCTCCGCTCGCCAAGCCGCCGGACAAGACCACCGTGCTCATCGTCGAGGACGACCCCGACCAGCTCGCGCTCGCCGACCTGCGCGTGACCATGGCCGGGTACCGCGTGCGCGTCGCGCGCAGCGCCGCCGAGCTCGTCACCGAGATCCGCACGCAGGCGCCGCCGGACCTGGTGGTGCTCGACGTCGTGCTGCCGGACGGAAACGGCTTCGACATCCTCGCCAAAGTACGCCACCACCCCAAGCTCGCCCTGCTGCCGGTCATGATGCTGACGGCGAAAGTCGAGCCGGAGGACGTGCGCAAGGGCCTTGCGCTCGGCGCCGACGCCTACGTCACCAAGCCCTACAGCAAGAGCGTGCTGGTCGACGCGATCCGCAAGGTGCTGCGCACGGCCTGACGTCGCCGGCCGGAGGTCAGCGCCGCCCGGCGCCGAGCGACGCGATCGCGCCGACCACGACGAAGGCGCCGGCGATCTGCACCGGCGCGAGCGCCTGCCCGAGGACGAGCCAGCCGAGGAACAACGCGGCGATCGGCTCGAAGTTGAGCGCCACCATGCTGCTCGCGGCCGCGAGCCGCGGCACGATCGTGAAGATCGCGGTGATGCTCGTGCCGTAGAAGACGGTCAGCAGGGCGAGCCCGAGCCAGCCGGTGGCGTCGCGCGGCAGCGCGAGGCCGTGCGTCGCCGCGCCCAGCCCGCCGACCAGCACCGCGGTGGTGGCCATGGTGAGCAGCGTGCGCACGCGGCCGTCCACCTCCTGCAGCCAGCGCGTGGTCAGGAACAGCGCCACGGCGAACACGCCGGAAGCCGCGAGCGCGAAGCCGATCCCGGCACCGAGCGCCGCCCACCGGCCGGCCACGGCGCGCGCGCCGCCGATCACGTCGAGCGCGAGCGCCAGGCCGCACAGGGCGACGAGCATCGCCGCCAGCACGCGCCGCGTGGGACGCTCGCCGCGGCCGGCCCAGGTGAGCAGCACCACCAGCACCGGAAAGGTCTGGAACACGAGCAGCGCGAGCCCCACCGGAATGCGCGCGACCGCGGAATAGAGGCAGAAGCTCTGCACCGCCACGAGCACGCCGATGCCCAGGCCGCGCAGCAGCGTGCGCCGCGGCAGCGCGAGCGGCACGCCCTGCAGCGCGAGCAGCACGACGAGCGCGAGCGCCGTGCCCCCGGCGCGCACCGTGACCGCGGTCGGCACGCTCGCGCCATGGTCGAACGCGAGCCGCGCCGCGACGTGGTTGCCCGCGAACACCGTCGAGAGCAGCATCAGGAACGCGACCCCGAAGCGCCGCGACAGAGGGGCGCTGCCGCGCACCCGCTCGACCGTCTGCGCGACCTCCGCCGCCCGCTCGCCCATCGCTGCCATGAAACGCCTCCGTCCTCGGGAATCATAGCCGTAGGATAATCGGCGTACGCCCCGGTTTCGCAGGCCGGCGCGCTCACGGGATGCCGAAGGAGTGGGGAAGATGAGCGACATCGCGCGCTTTCGCGGCTTCGTGCAGGAGATGACGCGGCTGGTGGAACGCCGCGGGAACGACGAGCCCGCCATGCTCGAGGGCGGCGAGCGGCTGCTGCGCGAGCTGATCACGCACGACGACTGGCTGCCCGAGGCGTTCGCCGCGCCGTCGCGCGACGTCTACCGCCAGTACCTGCTGTACTGCGATCCGCTCGAGCGCTTCTCGGTGGTGAGCTTCGTGTGGCTCCCGGGGCAGAAGACGCCGATCCACGACCACACCGTCTGGGGCCTGGTCGGCGTCATGCGCGGCGAGGAACTGTGCGAGGAATACGCGGACCCGGCGGCCGGCCAGGCGATGCACCAGACGGGCGCCCACCGCGTGCGGCCGGGCGAGGTCGACCGCGTCTCGCCGCGCATCGGCGACATTCACGTGGTGTCGAACGCGGCCCACGACGGGCCGGCGGTCAGCATCCACGTGTACGGCGCGAACATCGGCGCGGTGCGCCGGCATACGTTCGATGCGGCGAGCAGCGCGCCGCGCGAGTTCGTGTCCGGCTACCACAACGCGCTGGTCCCGAACCTGTGGGACCGGTCGCGGGAAGTCACTGAGACTTCGGCTTGAACGCCTCGTCGACGTCGACGCGCAGGCCGTTCGCGAGGCGGTTCGTCTCGTTCGCGAGCCCCACCACCGCCATCAGCTCCATCAGCATCGCGTCGCTCATCCCCTTCTTGCGCGCGGCGGCAGTGTGCGAGTGCGTGCAGTACTCGCAGCCGTTGGTGGCGCTCACGGCGACGTAGACCATCTCCTTCACGAGAGGATCGAGCGCGCCGGGCGCCATCACCTGCTTCACGTTCTGCCAGGTGCGAACGAGCAGCGCCGGATCGTTGGCGAGCGCCTTCCAGAAATTGTTGATCCAGTCGACGCCGCGCGTCCTCATGATGTCGTCGTAGACCGCCTTCACCTCGGGCACCGCGTCGCCGTACTCGATCAGCCTGACAAGGGCCATGGAAGCCTCCGTTCGCAGCCGGCGATTATAGAGGCGGGCTGCGGGCACGGGTGCACGTATAATGTGCGTGCGGCGGTTCGACACCCCATGAAGATCACCAAGCCAGACAGCGAGTGGCGCGCGCAGCTCAGCCCGCGGCAGTACGAGGTCACGCGGCGGCAGGGCACCGAGCCCGCCTTCAGCGGCGCGTACTGGGACCACCATGAGCCCGGCGTGTACCGCTGCGTGTGCTGCGGCGCCGAGCTGTTTTCGTCGCAGCACAAGTTCGACTCCGGCACCGGCTGGCCGAGTTACTTCCAGCCGCTCAGGCCCGAGAACGTCGCGACCCGGGACGACTACGGCCACTCGATGCACCGCACGGAGGTGCACTGCGCGCAGTGCGGGGCCCACCTCGGGCACGTCTTCGACGACGGGCCGCCGCCGACCGGGGCACGCTACTGCATCAACTCCGCGTCGCTGAAGTTCGAATCCGAATGAAGTTCCTGTTCGACCTCTTTCCGGTCATCCTGTTCTTCGTCGCGTTCAAGCTGCAGGGCATCTACGCCGCGACCGCGGTCGCGATCGCCGCGACCTTCGCGCAGATCGGCTGGGTGTGGCTGCGGCACCGCAAGGTCGAGCCGATGCTCTGGGTGAGCCTGGCGATCATCGTGCTGTTCGGCGGCGCCACGCTGCTGCTGCGCGATGAGACGTTCATCAAGTGGAAGCCCACGGTGCTGTACTGGCTGTTCGGCGCGGTGCTCGCCGGCGGCGAGCTGTTCTTCCGCAGGAACCTGATGCGCAGCATGCTCTCGCATCAGCTGCAGCTCCCGGCCGCGGCCTGGAGCCGCCTCAACTGGAGCTGGGCCGGCTTCTTCGCCTTCATGGGCGCGGCAAACCTGTACGT
>JAKALD010000274.1 GCA_021813275.1 Pseudomonadota bacterium
AGCCTACCTGCTCGAGGTGCTCTCGGACTGGCAGATCTCGATCCCGGAGGTCGGCACGCTCAAGGCGAAGGAGCCGCCGATCGTGGTCATGACCTCGAACCGCACGCGCGAGATCCACGACGCGGTCAAGCGCCGCTGCTTCTACCACTGGGTGGACTACCCGGACGCGGCGCGCGAGCTCGAGATTCTCCGGCGCAAGGCGCCCGCCGCCTCAAGCGCGCTCTCCAGGCAAGTGGTCGCCTTCGTGCAGCGCCTGCGCGGCCTCGACCTGTTCAAGCTGCCCGGAGTGGCCGAGACGATCGACTGGGCGAACTGCCTCGTGGCCCTGGACCGCGTCGCGCTCGACCCGGAGACGGTCAACAACACCCTCGGCGTCTTGCTCAAGTACCAGGACGACATCCAGCGCATCGCCGGCGAGGAGGCGGCGCGCCTGGTGGCCGAGGCGCACACCGCCACCGGCTGACGCATGTTCCCCGCGCTCGATGCGCTCGGCCCCGGCGGGCGGCTGGCCGAAAACGTCATGCATTTCGCGCGGCTGCTGCGCGCGGCGGGCCTGCGCATCGGCCCCGACCGGGTGATCGACTGCGTGCGCGCGCTCGAGCTCGCGGGGACCGAACGGCGCGACGACTGGTACTGGACCATGGCGAGCGTGCTGCTCTCGCGCGAGGAGCAGCGGCCGATCTTCGACCAGGCGTTTCGCGTCTTCTGGCGCGATCCGCAGCTCGCCGAGAAGATGATGCAGATGCTGCTGCCGAAAGCCTACGGGCGCACCGGCAAGCCCGAGCAGGAACAGAGCCAGCGCCTGACCGACGCGCTGTTTGCGCACCAGAGGCCCGAGCAGCAGGAGCGCGAGGAGCAGCAGGTCGAAGTCGACGCCCGGCTCACCTTTTCGGCCAGCGAAGTGCTGCAGCGCATGGACTTCGACACCATGTCGGCGGCGGAGCTGGGCCAGGCGAAGAAGATGCTGCAGGAGCTGCGCCTGCCGCTGCCGATGATCCGCACGCGCCGGCACGCGCCGGGCCCGCGCGGCGTGCGCATCGCGCTGCGCGCCACGCTGCGCGAGAGCCTGCGCGAGGGCGGCGACGTGATCCCGCTGGTGCGCGCCTCGCCTACCGAGATCCACCCGCCGCTCGTGGCGCTGTGCGACATTTCGGGCTCGATGAACCCGTATGCGCGCATGTTCCTGCACTTCCTGCACGCGATCACCAACGACCGCGACCGCGTCAGCGTGTTTGTGTTCGGCACGCGCCTGACCAACATCACTCGCCAGCTGCGCCATCGCGACGTCGACGTGGCCATGGCCAAGGTCGCCGACGCCATCAAGGACTGGTCGGGCGGGACGCGCATCGGCGTGTGCCTGCGCGAGTTCAACTGGCGCTGGGGACGGCGCGTGCTGGGGCAGAACGCCTGCGTGCTGCTGGTGTCGGACGGGCTCGACCGCGAGGCCGGCGAGGGACTCTCCGAGGAGATGGAGCGGCTCGCCAAGTCGTGCCGCCAGCTGGTGTGGCTCAACCCGCTGCTGCGCTACGAGAAGTTCGAGGCGCGTCCGGCGGGCGTGCGCGCCATGCTGCCGCACGTCGACCTGTTCCTGCCGGTGCACAACCTGCATAGCCTCGTCGAGCTGGCGCACGTCCTGAGCCGCCCGCCGGCGAGACACCTGGAGACACGCGCATGGAAATGACAGGCGAGCAGCTCATCCCCGCGTCGCAGACCGACACCTGGGCAGCGCTCAATGACCCGGAGATCCTCAAGACGTGCGTGCCGGGCTGCGAGTCGATCGACAAGGTGGGCGAGAACGAGTACTCCGTGCTGATGACCGCACGCGTCGGGCCGGTGAGCGCCAAGTTCAAGGGCAAGCTCTCGCTCGCCGATCTCGACCCGCCGCGCTCGTATTCGCTGTCGTTCGAAGGCCAGGGCGGCGTGGCCGGCTTCGGCAAGGGCAGCGCTCAGGTGAGCCTCGCGCAGGAGGCGGAAGGCACCCGGCTCTCGTACAAGGTGAAGGCGAACGTCGGCGGCAAGCTGGCGCAGATCGGCTCGCGGCTGATCGACGCCGCGGCAAAAAAGCTCGCCGGCGATTTCTTCGACGCGTTCAACGCCAAGGTCGCGAGCCTGCACGCGGCCGCGACCGAGCCCGTGCACGAGGAGCATCTGCCGCAGCCGGTGCCGCGCGATCCCGACTTGCCGGCCGTCTCGACCGCGACACTCGCGTGGCTCGCGGCCGGCGCGCTCGTGGTGACCCTGGTGAGCCTGGTCACGCTGCTGCGCTGAGCGCGCGCCGGCGCGCAGATCCCGCCGCGCGGCGGCGCCGCTGCCGGTTGCGCAATAATGCACGCGCTGGCGCGCGCCACCCGTCGGCCGCAGACCGCCGCCGATCGACCTCCGCCCAAGGTGCGGAACTAGTTCCTGCGGACGCGAGCGGGGCGCTCGCTAGCATGGCGGTATCGCGTCTCACAGAAGGCACACGATGGGAGGCATGGCGATGCGGGCCACGACGCCCAGCCCGGATGCAGCTGCGGAACGCAAGAGCGCGGTGATCCTGCTGGCGGAGGTGCGCAACTTCACCCGCATGTCCGAAATGCTCGAGCCGCAGCAGGTGCTCCGGCTGGCGAGCGAGTTCTTCTCGCTCGCGGCGCGCGAGGTCGCCGCACACGGCGGCGAGGTCGTCGAGATCTACAACGACGCGCTGCTCGCCGTGTTCCGCCGCGACAGCGCCTCCTACCAGGCCGAGGGCGGCGTGAAGGCGGCGCGCGCGATCCTCGTGGACTTCGCCGCCCTCGCCGAGTCCTGGCGGGAGGAGTACGGACTGCGCACCGCGGTCGCGCTTGCGCTGCACCACGGCGACACGGTGTTCGGCGTCGCGGGGCCGCGAGGCCTCGAGCGTCGCGTGGCGTTCGGCGACAGCGTGAGCGTGGCGGACCGGCTGGTGCACCGGGCGCGCGCCGGCGAGTTCGTGTTTTCCGACGCGGTCATGGCGGCCCTCGCGGCATCGGACCTGGAGCTCGACCCCGAGCCGCTGCCCGCGCTCGAGCTGGCGCGGCGCCCGGCGATCAAGATCTACGGGGTGCTGCTCGACACGCGCCTCGACTTTACCTGAAGAACATCGATACATTGCGCCGCAACGTAAACGCCGCGGCGCAATGCCTGACTTTCAGAAAGAGCTAGGTCGAAGGCCCGTCCGCATGCTGCGCGGCGGCGCGGATCGCGGCGGCGAGGGCCTCGGGCGGATGCGCCCCCGAGACGCCGGTGCGCCGGTCGAAAACGAACGTCGGCACCGCATCGATCCCCAGGCTGCGCATCTCCGACTCGAGCTGCAGGACGCGCCGCGCGTCGTCCTGGTCGGCCCAGCGCGACTCCACCTCACGGTCCTCGATCTCGCAGGCCCGCGCGATCTGCAGCAGCACCGCCGCGTCTCCGACGTCGCGCCCTTCCTCGAAGTAAGCCCGGAACAGCGCATCGACCACCGCGTCGCCGCGCGCCCGCTGCTGCGCGAGCTCGATCAGCTGGTGCGCGGCGAGCGTGTTGGGCGTGCGTGCGATGCGCTCGAAGGCGAACGTGATGCCTTCGCGGCTGCCCTCGGCGGCGACGTGCGCATCGAGCTCGCGCCCGCGCTCGAAGGAGCCGAACTTGGCGCGCCGGTACTCGGCACGCGCCATCCCCGCGCGCGGCATGCCGGGATTGAGCTGGAACGGCAGCCAGGCGACGCGGACTTGCACCTCGCCCGCAAGCAATGCGAGCGCCTTCGCGAGGCGTCGCTTGCCGATGTAGCACCACGGGCAAACGACGTCGGAAACGACCTCGATGGCGAGCGCGCTCGGTCCTGGCATACGGGCTGTCGCGGTTGCCGGACGCTCAGCTGCCCGCGATGGTCATGTTGTCGATCAGGATCGAGCCGCTGCGGCGCGAGCCGCGCACGACCACGTCGCTGCCGACCGCGACGATTCCGCGGAGCATCTCGCGAAGGTTGCCGGCGATCGTGATCTCCTCGACCGGGTACTGGATCTCGCCGTGCTCGACCCAGTATCCGGCTGCGCCGCGCGAATAGTCGCCGGTCACGAGATTGATCCCGTGGCCGAGCAGCTCGGTCACCAGCAGGCCGCGTCCCATCAGCCTGAGCAGGCCCGCGAAGTCGGGTCCGTCGGAGCGCACCACCAGATTGTGATTGCCGCCTGCGTCGCCCGTGCTCGCCATTCCGAGCTTGCGCGCCGAGTAGCAGCTCAGGAAATAGCCCTGGAGCACGCCGTCGCGCACGATCGCGCGCGTGCGGGTGGCCACGCCCTCCTCGTCGAACGGCGAGCTCGCCAGTCCCTGCGGCTCGTGCGGCCGCTCGTCGATCGCGACGCGCTTCGAGAACACCTGCTTGCCGATCTGATCGACCAGGAACGAAGCCTTGCGGTAGAGATTGCCGCCGCTGGCGGCGGCCACGAAGCTGCCGATCAGGTAGGTAGCGACCGGCGCCTCGAACAGCACCGGCGCCCGGCTGGTGCCGATCTTGCGCGCCCCGAGGCGCGCAAGTGCGCGCTGCGCCGCGTAGCGACCCAGCGCCTCCGGGTCGGCAACCAGCCGCGGCACGCGCGAGGCGCTGTACCAGTCGTCGCGCTGCATCAACCCCCTGTCCTCGGCGATGACGGAGCAGGACAGCGAGTGGCGCGTGCCGGGATAACCGCCCATGAAACCGAGGCTGTTCGCGAACACGAACTGCGAATGCTGGAGCGACAGCGTGGCGCCCTCCGAATTGCGG
>JAKALD010000028.1 GCA_021813275.1 Pseudomonadota bacterium
GTGTCGCTGCCCGGAGGGTGCGCCTGGGGGCCGCGGCCGGTCAATCTGCACCTGGCGGGGCTGCAGGCGATGGGCGCGAAGCTCGACATCGAGCACGGCTACATCGTCGGCCGCGACGTCGAGCTGCGGGGCGCGACGGTGAGCTTCGACGTGGTTTCGGTCGGTGCCACGGCGCAGCTCGTGATGGCCGCGGTTCTCGCGCAGGGCACGACCGTGCTGGAGAACGTGGCGCTCGAGCCCGACGTGACCGCGCTCGGCGAGGCGCTGGTGGCGAGCGGGGCGCGCATCGAGGGGCTCGGCTCGCGGCGCCTGACGATCCACGGCACGAGCGCCCTGCGCCCGATCGAGGCGACGGTCATTCCCGACCGCATCGAGGCGGCGACGTTCGCGGCCGCGGCGGCGATGACCGGCGGCCGCATCCGGCTGCGCGGCGTCGTACCGGAGCATTTCGAGGCCGCGCTGCACAAGCTGGAAGAAGCCGGCTGCGCGATCGAGCGCGGCGTCGATACGGTGGCGGTCTCCGGTCCGCCGCGTCCGCGCGCGCTCAACGTGGTGACGCAGCCGTTTCCGGGGTTTCCCACGGACATGCAGGCGCAGATGATCGCCGTGTGCGCGATCGCCGCAGGCACGAGCGTGGTCGAAGACACGATCTACCACGACCGCTTCACCCATGTGCCGGAGCTCGCGCGCATGGGGGCGCGCATCGAGCTGAAAGGCAACGTCGCGGTGGTGAACGGCGTGGGGCGCCTCTCGGGAGCGCAGGTGATGGCCACCGATCTGCGGGCCTCGGCGAGCTTGGTGATCGCGGCGCTCGCCGCCGAGGGCGAGACGCTCATCGACCGGATCTACCACCTGGACCGCGGCTACGAGTCGCTGGAGCGCAAGCTCTCGGCGCTCGGCGCGCGCGTCGAACGGGTGCGCTGACGCGCTGCGGTAAAATCCCGCGTCCGGCCACGCGGGTTCGCTTTCCATGACCATCGGCATCGCCCTGTCCAAGGGCCGCATCCTCGAGGAGACGGCGCCGCTGCTCGCGCGCGTCGGTATCCGCCCGAAGGACCACCCGGAGCGCACGCGCAAGCTCGTGGTCGAGACCGAACGGCCGGGCGTGCGGCTGATCATCGTGCGCGCCTCCGACGCTCCGACCTACGTGCAGTACGGCGCCGCCGACCTGGGCATCGCCGGCAAGGACGTGCTGCGCGAGCACGGCGGTACGGGCCTGTACCAGCCGCTCGACCTGGGCATCGCCGCCTGCCGCATGATGGTCGCGGTGCGCAAGGACTTCGACTACGAGGCGGCCGTGCGCCAGGGCGCGCGGCTGCGCATCGCCACGAAGTACGTGCAGGTCACGCGCGAGCACTTCGCCGCGAAGGGCGTGCACGTCGACCCGATCCGGCTGTACGGCTCGATGGAGCTCGCGCCGCTCGTCGGGCTCGCCGACGCGATCGTCGACCTCGTGTCCACCGGCAACACGCTGCGCGCCAACAACCTGGTGCCTGTCGAGGAGATCATGCCGGTCTCGGCGCGGCTCATCGTCAACCAGGCCGCGCTCAAGATGAAACGCGCGCAGCTGCAGCCGCTCATAGAAGCCTTCGGCGAGGCCGCGAGGCGCGCGCGATGAGGCCGCGCCGCCTGAGCAGCCGCGCGCCGGGCTTCGCCGCGGAGCTCGATGCGCTCACGCGCTACGAGGCCGCGCAGGACGAGGCGGTCGAGTCCGCGGTGCGCGCGATCATCGCCGAGGTGCGGCGCCGCGGTGATGCCGCCCTGCTCGAATACACGCAGAAATTCGATGGCGTGGCGGCGGGCGCCGTGGCCGAGCTGGTGATCCCGCGCAGCGAGCTCGACGCGGCGCTCGCCGCGCTCGATGCCGCGCAGGCAGAAGCGCTGCGCGAGGCGGCGGCGCGCGTGCGCAGCTACCAGGAGCGGCAGCTGGCGCGGTCCTGGCAGTACGAGGAGCCCGACGGCACGATCCTGGGGCAGCGCGTCACCGCGCTCGAGCGCGTGGGACTGTACGTGCCCGGCGGCAAGGCCGCCTATCCCTCCTCGGTGCTGATGAACGCGATCCCGGCGAAGGTCGCGGGCGTGACGGAGCTGGTGATGACCACGCCCACGCCGGGCGGGGCTCGCAACGCGCTCGTGCTCGCGGCGGCGGCGCTCGCGGGAGTGGACCGGGTGATCGCGGTCGGCGGCGCGCAGGCCGTGGCGGCGCTCGCCTACGGCACTCAGTCGGTGCCGCGCGTGGACAAGATCGTCGGTCCGGGCAATGTGTACGTCGCGGCCGCGAAGCGCCAGGTGTTCGGCCAGGTCGGCATCGACATGATCGCCGGGCCTTCCGAGATCCTGGTGATCGGCGACGGCAGCACCCCCGCCGACTGGGTGGCGATGGATCTGTTCTCGCAGGCTGAGCACGACGAGGCCGCGCAGGCGATGCTGCTGTCGCCGGATGCGGCCTATCTCGATGCGGTCGAGGCGAGCCTCGCGCGCCAGCTGCCCGCCATGCCGCGGCGCGAGGTGATCGGCGCCTCGCTCGGCGCACGCGGCGCGCTCATCGAGACGCGCGATCTCGCGGAGGCCTGCGAGATCGCCAACCGAATCGCGCCCGAGCACCTCGAGCTGTCGGTCGCGCGTCCCGAGGAGCTGCTGCCGAAGATCACGCACGCCGGCGCCATCTTCCTCGGGCGCTGGAGCTCGGAGGCGCTGGGCGACTACTGCGCCGGGCCGAATCACGTCCTGCCGACCTCGGGCACCGCGCGCTTTTCCTCGCCGCTCGGCGTGTACGATTTCCAGAAGCGCTCGAGCCTGATCGGTGTTTCGCGCGAAGGCGCCGCGCGGCTCGGCCGCCTCGCCGCCGCGCTCGCCCGCGGCGAGGGCCTGCAGGCGCACGCGCGCTCGGCCGAGTACCGCATTTCCGGGGACTGACCGGCATGCCGCTTCCCCCCGAAGAGCTGGTGCGCCCGGAAATCCTGGCGCTCGAGGCCTACCACGTCGCCGACAGCGCGGGCATGGTGAAGCTCGACGCGATGGAGAATCCCTACCTGCTTCCCGAGGCGCTGCGCCGCGGCCTCGCGGCGGCGCTCGCGCGCGTCGAGCTGAACCGCTATCCGGACCCGGGCGGCGCGGAGCTGCGCGAGCTCCTCGCGCGCAAGATGCAGGTTCCAGCCGGCATGGAGCTGCTGCTCGGCAACGGCTCGGACGACCTGATCCAGGTCGTCACCCTGACGCTCGCGCGCCCGGGCGCGGTCATGATGTACCCGGCGCCCACCTTCGTGATGTACGGCATGAACGCGATCCTGTCGGGGATGCGCGCGGTGCCGGTTCCGACGCGGGCGGATTTCTCGCTCGATCGCGACGCGTTCCTCGCCGCGATGGCGCGCGATCGCCCGGCGCTGGTGTTCATCGCCTACCCGAACAATCCGACCGGCGTGCTCTACGGCGAGGACGACGTGCTCGCGATCCTGCGCGCCGCCGAAGGCGTGGTGGTGCTCGACGAGGCCTATCACGTGTTCGCCCGCAAGAGCTTCATGCCGCGGCTCGCCGAGTTTCCGAACCTCGTGGTGCTGCGCACCGTGTCCAAGCTCGGCCTCGCCGGAATCCGCCTCGGATATCTGGCCGCCGCGCCGCGCTGGGTCGAGCAGTTCAACAAGGTGCGCCAGGCCTACAACGTGAACGTGCTCACCCAGGCCGCCGCGCGCTTCGTGCTCGAGCGGCTCGAGGTGCTCGAGGCGCAGGCCGCGCGCATCCGCGAGGACCGCGCGCGGCTCGGCGCGGAGCTCGCCGCATTGCCAGGTGTCACCGTGTTTCCCTCGGAGGCCAATTTCTTCATGATCCGCGTCGCCGACGCGGATCGCACTTACGAGGCGCTGCGCCGCCAGGGCGTGCTGGTGCGCAACCTGAACGGCCCCGCGCTGCCCGGCTGCCTGCGCGTGACCGTGGGCACCCCCGAGGAAAACCGTATACTGCTCACTGCACTGCGTGAGGCGCTGTGATGCGAGGCAAGCGAAGCGCGGAAGTCGCGCGCGACACCAAGGAAACGCGCATCCGGGTCCGGCTCGACCTGGACGGGAGCGGCGCGGCGAAGCTCGCGACCGGGATCCCGTTCCTCGAGCACATGCTCGACCAGGTGGCGCGGCACGCGATGCTCGACCTGGAGATCGACGCGCAGGGCGACTTGCAAATCGACGCGCATCACACGGTCGAGGACATCGGCATCGTCTTCGGCCAGGCGTTCGCCAGAGCGCTCGGCGACAAGGCGGGGGTGCGGCGCTACGGCCACGCCTACGTGCCGCTCGACGAGGCGCTCTCGCGCGCGGTGCTCGACCTGTCGGGCCGCCCGGGGCTCGAGTACCACGTCGCGTTCGCGCGCGCCCTGATCGGCGAATTCGACGTCGACCTGGTGCACGAGTTCTTCCAGGGTTTCGTCAATCACGCGCTGGTGACCCTGCACCTCGACAACCTGCGCGGCGACAACGCGCACCACCAGTGCGAGACGCTGTTCAAGGCGTTCGCGCGTGCGCTGCGCGCGGCGGTGGAGCTCGATCCGCGCTCGGCCGGCGTGGTGCCTTCGACCAAGGGCAGGTTGTAAGCACGACGAGGCGCTGCAGTGCGACAGTACCTGCCGCACCGCAGCGCCAGACATTCGGTAAAGCGGCATTTCGGTTCGGCTATTGAGCGCGCCACATGAAGATCGCGGTCGTCGACTACGGCATGGGCAACCTGCGCTCGGTCTCGAAGGCGCTCGAGCACGTGGCCCCCGAGGCGAGCGTGCTCGTCACCTCCGATCCCGCGCAGATCGCCGGCGCGGAGCGCGTCGTCGTGCCAGGCCAGGGCGCGATGCCGGATTGCATGCGCGAGCTCGCCGCGCGCGGCCTCGCCGAGGCGGTCGCGCGGGCGGCCGCGGCGAAGCCTTTCCTCGGGATATGCATCGGCCTGCAGATGCTGTTCGAGCGCAGCGAGGAAGGCGACGTGCGCGGGCTGGGCGTGCTCGCGGGCGCGGTGCGGCGCTTTCGCGAGCCGCTCGTCGACCGCGCCACCGGCGCGCGGCTCAAGGTGCCGCACATGGGCTGGAACGAAGTGCGCCAGACTCGCGCGCACGCGCTGTGGCGCGACATCGCCGACGCGACGCGCTTTTACTTCGTGCACAGCTACTACGCGGACGAGAGCGATGCCGGCGTGCGCTGCGGACAGACGGAATACGGCACAGCCTTTACCTGCGCGGTTGCGCGGGATAACATGTTTGCCGTACAGTTTCACCCTGAAAAAAGCCAAGCTGCCGGCCTGACCCTGCTGCGCAACTTCGTCACCTGGCGACCCTGATTCCCCGCGTGCGCCGTCGAGGATCCGACTTCCCGAACGCCCTTCGCATGCCGCGGACGCGCTGAAATGCCCGGGCCCGGGCGCGCCTCGCCTACCGGCACATGCTGATCATTCCGGCCATCGACATCAAGGACGGGCGCTGTGTGCGCCTGAAGCAGGGTGACATGAGCACCGCAACCGTGTTCTCGGACGACCCGGTGGCGATGGCGCGCCACTGGGCGGGCGAAGGCGCGCGCCGCCTGCACGTGGTCGACCTGAACGGCGCGGTCGCCGGCCGGCCGCGCAACGAAAAGGTCATCCGCGAGATGATCGCCGCAGTCGGGGAGGGCACGCCGATCGAGCTGGGCGGCGGCATCCGCGACCTCGACACGATCGAGAGCTACCTGGACGCGGGCGTCGCCTACGTGATCATCGGCACGGCGGCGGTCAAGAATCCGGGCTTCCTGCAGGACGCCTGCTACGCCTTCCCGGGCCGCGTCATCGTGGGGCTCGATGCCCGCGACGGCAAGGTGGCGGTCGAAGGCTGGTCCAAGATGACCGGTCACGACGTGGTGGACCTCGCGAAGAAATACGAGGACTACGGCGTGGAGACGCTGGTCTACACCGACATCGGCCGCGACGGCATGATGAGCGGCGTGAACATCGAGGCGACGCTCAGGCTCGCGCAGAGCATCAAGATCCCGATCATCGCCTCCGGCGGGCTGAACAGCGTGAAGGACGTGCAGGCGGTGTGCGCGCAGCTCGTGCCCGAAGGGGTCGTGGGCGCGATCGCGGGGCGTGCGCTTTACGAAGGCAAGCTCGACTTCAAGAAGGCGCAGGCCGCCGCCGACAAGGCGACCGGCAACGCGTAAGGCTGCGCGTCCGCGCCGCGCGAGGCTCGCCTTCCTTTCCCGAGCGCCGTTCCGATGGGCCTTGCCAAGCGCGTGATCCCCTGCCTCGACGTGACCGGCGGCCGCGTGGTGAAAGGCGTGACCTTCGTGGGGCTGCGCGACGCCGGCGACCCGGTCGAGATCGCCGCGCGCTATGACGCCGACGGCGCCGACGAGCTGGCGTTCCTCGACATCACCGCCAGCTCGGACGGGCGCGACATCATCCTGCACGTGATCGAGGCGGTCGCGGCGCAGGTATTCATTCCGCTCACCGTCGGGGGCGGGGTGCGCAGGGTGGAGGACGTGCGCCGGCTGCTGAACGCCGGCGCCGACAAGGTGTCTATCAATACGGCCGCGGTGCAAAATCCCGAGATCGTGCGCGAGGCTTCCGATAGGGTGGGCAACCAGTGCATCGTGGTGGCGATCGACGCGAAGCGCCGGGCGGACGGCTCCGGCTGGGAGGTGTACACGCACGGCGGCAGGAACGCGACCGGGCTCGACGCCGTGCGCTGGGCCGAGCGCATGCAGGCCGCCGGCGCCGGCGAGATCCTGCTCACCAGCATGGACCGCGACGGCACGCGCGAGGGCTTCGACCTGGCGCTCACGCGCGCGGTCGCGGACGCGGTCGGTGTGCCGGTGATCGCCTCGGGCGGCGTGGGCAGCCTCGAGCATCTGGCGCAGGGCGTGCTGGAAGGCGGAGCGGACGCGGTGCTCGCCGCGAGCATCTTCCACTTCGGCGAGTACACCGTGCGCCAGGCGAAGGAGCACATGCGCGCGCGCGGCATCGAGGTGCGGCTGTGAAGCCCGGCCAGGATCCCGATCTCGGCGAGTGGTTCGACCAGGTGCGCTGGGACGAGAACGGCCTCGCGCCGGTCGTGACGCAGGACGCGGCGAGCGGGCGGGTGCTGACGCTCGCCTGGATGAACCGCGAGGCGCTCGCCGAGACGGCGCGCAGCGGCGCGGCGGTCTACTGGTCGCGCTCGCGCCGCCGGCTGTGGCGCAAGGGCGAGGAGTCGGGGCACGTGCAGAAGGTGCTCGAGGTGCGGCTCGATTGCGACGCCGACGCGATCCTGCTCAGGGTGGAGCAGGTCGGGGGCATCGCCTGCCACACCGGGCGCGAGAGCTGCTTTTTCCGCAAACTCGACAACGGGAGGTGGGTGGCGACCGATCCGGTGCTGAAGGATCCTTCGCTCATCTACGGCAAGCGATGAAGCCTGGACTGTACGAGACCCTGGAGCGGATCGCCGCGACGATCGAGCAGCGCAAGACCAGCGACCCGGCGAAGTCCTACGTGGCGCGCCTGCTGCGCGAGGGCGAGGACGCGGTGCTCAGGAAGATCGGCGAGGAAGCCACCGAAACGGTGCTCGCGGCGAAAGGCGGCGAGCGGCTGCACATCGTGCGCGAGACCGCGGATCTGTGGTTCCATTGCCTCGTCATGCTGGCGCGCTACGGGCTGGGGCCGAGCGACGTGCTCGCCGAGCTGCACCGGCGCGAGGGCATCTCCGGCATCGACGAGAAGGCCGGGCGCGCCTCGAACGAGCGCGAGGAGTGAGCATGCAGGACTGCCTGTTCTGCAAGATCGTGCGCGGCGAGATTCCCTCCAGGAAGGTCTACGAGGACGAGGACGTGTTCGCGTTCCACGACATCCGGCCGCAGGGCGCGGTGCACTTCCTGATCGTGCCCAAGGAGCACGTGGACAGCTTGTACGAGGCTGACATGAGGCAGCACCGGGCGCTCGCCAAGATGCTGGCCGTCTCCGGAGAGCTCGCGCGCCGCGAGGGCGCGCGCGACGGCTTCCGCGCCATCATCAACACCGGCCGCGTGGGCAACCAGGAGGTGTATCATTTGCACATGCACGTCATTGCGGGCCCGGAGCCGCTCGGGCCGATGATCCAGCGCAAGAGGTAACAGGAGGTGGATATTATGGGCGGGCTCAGCATCTGGCACTGGCTGATCGTCCTGGTGATCGTCATGCTGATTTTCGGCACCAAGAAGCTGCGCAACATCGGCGCCGATCTCGGCGGGGCGGTGCGCGGGTTCAAGGAGGGCATGCGCGAGGGCACGGCCGAAAGGCCCGCGGAAGCCCCGCCGCAGGTCACCGGGAAGACCGTGGAAGGCGAAGTGAGGGAGAAGACCGAGACCAAGGCCTGAGCGGCCGGTCCTCCGATCCTTTGGCTGGGCGCCCTCACCGGGCGCCCTTTTGTTCTCCGGGCAGGCACCGTGTTCGACATCGGATTCTCCGAGCTGCTGGTGATCGCGGTGGTCGCGCTGATCGTGATCGGGCCGGAGCGCCTGCCGGGCGTCGCGCGCACCGTCGGGCACCTGCTCGGCCGGCTGCAGCGCTATGTCGCGGACGTGAAGGCCGACATCAACCGCGAGATCGAGCTCGACGAGCTGCGCAAGATGCGCGACTCGTTCCAGGAGGCCGCGGCCGAGGTCGAATCGACCGTGCGCAAGGAGCTCACCCAGACCGAGCAGGATCTCAACAAGACGATCGCGGCGGCATCCGAGCCCAACGCGGCCGGGTCGCAGGCGGCACCGGCCGCCGTCGAGGCTGGCGCCGCGCATCCGCCCGAGGCCGAATCGCCCGCGCCGCACGCCCCGCCGAGCGCAAACAAGGCAGCGCTCCCCGAGAGCCGCTGAGCGGCGATGAGCCTCGAGGAGTCGTTTCTTTCGCACCTCATCGAGCTGCGGCAGCGGCTGATACGCGCCGCCGCGGCGGTGCTGATCCTGTTTGTCGGGCTGTTCATCTGGCCCGGCCCGGGCAACATCTACGACTTTCTCGCCGCGCCCCTGATGCACGCGCTGCCGCAGGGGGCGAAGATGATCGCGACCGGCGTGGTCACGCCGTTCGTCGTTCCGCTCAAGCTGACCCTGCTCGCGGCCTTCATCCTGGCCCTGCCGTACGTGCTCTACCAGGTCTGGGCGTTCGTCGCCCCGGGACTGTACGAGCACGAGAAGCGCTTCGCGCTGCCGCTGGTGATCGGCAGCACCTTCCTGTTCTTCGTCGGCGTGGCGTTCTGCTACTACATCGTCTTCGGCCGGGTGTTCCACTTCATCAACATGTTCGCGCCGAAAGCGATCACGCCGGCGCCGGACATCGAGAACTACCTCAATTTCGTCATCACCATGTTCCTCGCCTTCGGCGCCGCCTTCGAGGTGCCGATCGTGGTGATCGTGCTGGTGCGGGTGGGCATCGTGAGCGTCGAGAAGCTCGCGGCGGCGCGCCCGTACGTGATCGTCGGCGTGTTCGTGATCGCCGCGGTGATCACGCCGCCCGACGCGCTGTCGCAGCTCATGCTCGCGATCCCGATGTGCCTGCTGTTCGAGGTCGGGCTGCTGTTTGCGCGCTTCGTGGCGAAGCGCGCCGAGCAGGCGGAGGAGCCCCCGCTGAGCGACGCGGAGATGGAGCGCGAGCTCGACCGCTGAGGGGCGGTTCAGGGGGTGCGGGGGTCAGGCGCTTCTCACCCTCGCGTCACAAGGGGGTGCGGGGGTCAGGAGCCTTTTACCCCCGCGTTACTATCTGCCGGCGAGGAACCGGTCCACGAGATCGAGCTGCTCGGTCACGTTGAGCGCGGGGGCGTGGCCGCAGCCCGGGATCGTCACCACGACCGCGCGTGCGCCGCGCGTGCGCATCTCGTCGGCGGTCTCGGGCAGGAGCAGGTCGGAAGTCTCCCCGCGCAGGCACAGCGTCGGCACGTCGATGCGGTCGTAGGCGTCCCACAGGTCGTAATCGCGCGGATGGTGCTCGAACTGCAGCACCATCCTCGGATCGTAGTGCGGCGTGACCTTGCCCTCGGGCGTGCGCCGCAGCGAGGTCTCGGTGAGCCGCCGCCACTGCGCGTCCGACAGCCAGCCGAAGGGCTTGTACACGGTGCGGAAGTACTGCTCGAGCTCGCTCACGCGCTCGAACTGCGGCGGGCTGCCCGCGTAGGCGCGGATGCGCTGCACCGCGGCCTCTCCGAGCTGCGGCCCGACGTCGTTCAGCACCAGCCTGCGGATGCGGCCGGCGAGCGGCCCTGCCGCGAGATGCATGCCGAGCGCGCCGCCCATCGAGGTGCCCACCCAGTGCGCCTCGCGGATGCCGAGCTGGTCGAGCAGCGCGACCGCCAGCTCGCCGTAGCGCGCGAGGCAGTACTCGCGCGCCGGATCCGGGCTCCATTGCGAAAGCCCCCGCCCGATGGTGTCGGGGCAGATCACGCGGTAGCGCGCGGCGAGCCGCTCGGCGAGCTCATCCATGTCGCGGCCGGTGCGCGCCAGGCCGTGCCAGGCGATCACCGCCTCGCCATGGCCTTCGCCCCACTCCGTGTAGTGGATCTCGCGGCCGTGACAGACGAGGTAGCGGGATGCGGGGCGCATGGTGTCTCCTCGCTCACGGGCGCCGGGCGCGCAGCCGCCCGACGATGCCGTGTGGAAAGTAGTAGACGCACACGACGAACAGCACGCCGAGCCAAAGCAGCCATCGGTCGGGGTGCAGCAGCGCGGGCAGCAGCGGCACGCCGTGCGTGGCGTCGCTCGCGAGCCTGAGCAGGTCGCGCAGGTAGCTCTCCGCCAGCACGAAGATCGTGGCGCCGAGCACCGCGCCGTACATCGTTCCCATGCCGCCGATCACCACCATCAGCAGGATGTCGATCATGATGTCGAACGACAGCGTGGTGGCGGGCCCGGTGTAGCGCAGCCACAGCGCGTAGAGCAGCCCCGCGCAGGTCGCCGCCAGCGCGCCCAGGCAGTTGGCCACCGTGCGGTAAACGACCGTGCGGTAGCCGAGCGCCTCGGCACGGAACTCGTTCTCGCGGATCGCGAGCAGCACGCGCCCGAACGGCGAGTTCACGATGCGCAGCAGCACGAGAAAGAGCGCCAGCGCGCAGCCGAACACCAGGTAGTAGCTCAGCACCCGCCCGTTCAGGTCGATGCCGAGCACCGGTGCGGCGACGAGCTTCGTTCCCGGGCTCAGCACCGAAGGCAGGTTGAAGTTGAGGCCGTCCTCGCCGCCGGTGAGCCAGGACATCTGCGAGGCGAGGATCTGGAAGAAGGCCGCCACCGCGAGCGTGATCATGGCGAAGAAGATCGCGCGCACGCGCAGGCTGAGCAGCCCGACCGCGAAGGCGATCGCCGCCGAGCAGGCGAGCGCGGCGAGGCTCCCGGCCGCGAGGCTTCCCCACCCCGAGCCCCAGCTCGCGGCGGCGATGCCGATGCCGTAGCCGCCGATGCCGAAGAACATGGTGTGCGCGAAGGACACGATGCCGGTGTAGCCGAGCAGCAGGTCGTAGCTCGCGGCGAGCAGCACGAACACCGCGACGCGCGCGGCGACGTCCAGCGAGCGCGCCCCGGGGAATACGAACGGCGCCAGGGCGAGCCCGACGAGCACCGCGAGCAGGCTCGCCGCGAGCAGTCGGCTGCCGGGCGGATCCGCGGAGAGCAGCGAGCGGATCATCTGCCGACCGGATAGAGACCGCGCGGGCGCCACATCAGCACCAGCACCATGAGCAGGATGTTCGAGCCGAGCGCGAGCTTCGGCGCGAGGTAACCGGTGTAATTCGCGAGCAGGCCCACGAGCAGCGCGCCGATGAAGCAGCCGCCCACCGAGCCCAGGCCGCCGATGATGACCACGATGAAGATCACCACCATCACCTGCATACCCATCTGCGCGGTGATCGATTCCTGGTACAGGGCCCACATGGTGCCGCCCAGGCCCGCGAGGCAGCTCCCGGCGACGAACACGCCGACGAACAGGCGCCGGATGCGGTAGCCGAGCGACTCGACCATCTCCGCGTTCTCCACGCCGGCGCGGATCAGCATGCCGAGCCGCGTGCGGTTGAGCAGCAGCCACATCGCCGCGAACACCGCCAGGCCGACCACGACCGCGAGCACGCGGTAGCGCTCGATCGCGGCCTGGCCGAGGATGAACGAGCCGGAAAGCGCCTGCGGCCGCGGGACCGCGATCATGTCCGGTCCCCATACCACCTTGATCAGCTGCTCGAACACGATCAGGCCGCCCATCGTGACCAGGATCTGCTTGAGATGCTCGCCGTAGACGGGCCGGATCACCACCCGCTCGAAGAGCCAGCCGAGGATCCCCGACACCGCGATCGCCGCAGCCGCGGCCGGCGCCATCGCGGCGAGGTTCGCCGCCAGGCTGTCGGCGTGCATCGCGCCCCTGAGCGCGATCAGCACGCTGGTCGCGGCGTAGGCGCCGATCGAGATGAACACGCCGTGCGCGAAGTTCATCACGTCCATGAGGCCGAACACCAGCGTCAGTCCCGAGGCCATCATGAAGATCATCATGCCCATCGCCAGGCCCGCCACGGTGAGCGTCAGCCAGATCGGCGCGCTCGCCACGAGCGGCAGCGCCGCGGCGGCGACGAGCGCCACGAGCGCGAGCGGAATCCAGTCGAAGCGCGGCTTCACTGGTGCGCGTCGAGCGACAGGCCGAGGAGGCGCTGCTGCAGCCCCTCGTCGGCGGCGAGATCCGCCATCGCGCCGGTGTGCACGATGCGCCCGGAGTCCATCACCGCCACGCTGTCGCCGAGCGAGGTCGCGAACTGGAAGTTCTGCTCGACGACGAGGATCGTGGTGTCGGTGCGCTTGAGCTCCCTGAACGCCTCGATCATGTTGGCGACGATCGCCGGCGCGAGCCCCTTGGTCGGCTCGTCGACGAGCAGCAGGCGGCGCGGCTCGATGATCGCGCGCGCGACCGCCAGCATCTGCTTCTGCCCGCCCGAGAGGTTGCCGGCGAGCGCGTTCCAGAACTTGCGCAGCGCCGGGAAAAGGCCGAAGACCCACTCGAGCCGCTTCTCGTCGGGCGGGCCGGCGCGCGCGGCGAGCAGCATGTTCTCCCTGACCGTGAGGCCGGCGAAGATGCCCATGTTCTCGGGAACGTACGCCACGCCCAGCCGCGCGAGCTCGGGCGTCGGCAGGCGCGTGGTGTCGCGGCCCTCGACGCGCACCGATCCCGCGGAGGCGCGCCACAATCCCATGATGGTGCGCAGGCACGTGGTCTTGCCGGCGCCGTTGCGCCCGAGGAGCATGGTGAGGCCGCCGCGCGGCACCTCGAAGGCGACGCCCTGCAGGATGTGGTACTGCCCGATCCGGGTGTTGACGCCAGAGAGCGCGAGCATCGGCTCAGGCATCGCGCGCCTCCCGGCCGGCGCCGCGCCCCAGATAGGCCTCCTGCACGATCGGCGAGGCGATGACCTCCTCGGGGGCGCCGTCGGCCACCAGCTCGCCCTGGTGCAGGACCACGATCCGGTCGGCGAGCGAGCGCACCACGTCCATCTTGTGCTCGACCAGGAGGATCGTCTTTTCCTCCTGCTGCTTGATGTGCTGGATGAGCTCGAGCACCACCGGCACCTCGTCGACGCTCATGCCGGCGGTCGGCTCGTCGAGCATGAACACCGCCGGCTCGAGCGCGAGCAGCACCGCCACCTCGAGCTTGCGCTGGTCGCCGTGCGAGAGCGCCGCCGCGGTCACCGCGCGCTTGTCGGAGAGCGCGACGCGATGCAGGTAATGCTCGGCCTGCTCGATCAGCTCGACGTGGCTGCGCCACATCGAGAACAGGTTCTTGCCCGCGCCGGCGCGCGCTTGGACCGCGAGCCGCACGTTCTCGAGCACCGTGAGGCGCGGGAAGAGGTTGGTGAGCTGGAAGGCGCGCCCGACGCCGCGCCGCGTGCGCTGCGCCGGCCCGAGCGAGGTGATGTCCTCGCCGAACAGCGCCACGCGCCCGCTCGAGGCCTTGAGCTGCCCGGAGATCAGGTTGAAGTAGGTCGTCTTGCCCGCGCCGTTCGGCCCGACGATCGCGGTGAGCGTCCCCGCGCGGAAGGCGCATGAAACGCAGTCGACCGCGACGTGACCGCCGAAGCGTATCGTCAGGTCGTGCGTCTGCAGGACCGGGTGCTCTGTCGCAGCCATCGGCGCCACCGGTTCGCGGTTGCCGGAAAGGGCCTCGGGGGCGGCCCCGAGGCGCCTTTCGCGCGCTACTGCTTCGCCTGGATCGGGATCGGCATCTCCGAGGCCGGGATCGTGCGCACCAGGTCGAGCAGGTCCCAGTCGTTCTTCTGGTCCTTGCGCGGCTTGATGCGGAACTCGTACATGTCCTGCATCGCCTGGTGATCCTCCTTGCGGAAGGTCATCTTGCCCTTGCAGGTGTCGAACGACATCCCTTCCATCGCGTGGATCAGCTTGTCGGTATCGGTCGAGCCGGCCTTCTTGATGCCGTCGACCACGGCGATCGCCGCCGCCATGCCGCCGCAGGTGAAGAAGTCAGGCGGCTGGCCGTAGCGCTTCTCGTGCTCCTTCACCAGCCAATCGTTCGCCTTGTTCTTGGGAAAGCCGTAGTAGTAGTAGATGGCGCCCTCGATCCCGGCGAAGTCGCGCCAGCTCTGCATGACCGGAAGGATGTTGCCGCCCGGCGCCATCTGGATGCCGTAGCGCTCGGGCTTGAGCGCCTCGATCTTGGCGAGCGGGCTCGGGCCGGCCCAGATGATCCCGAAGATCTTGCGTCCCGGCTGGTCCTTGAGCGCCTGGAAGATGCGCTCTGCCGGCGCGGTGAAATCGGTCGTGGCGGGCGGCGCGTACTCCTCGTGGACGATCTTCGCCTCGGGCCTGAGCTTGGCGAGCGCCTCCTTGAAGGCCTTCACGCCGTCATGACCGAACGCGTAGTCCTGCGCGAGCATAGCGATCGAGACCTTGCCCTTGGGGGTCGCCGCCGCGGCAGCGACGGCGTCCTGGGTGGAATTGCGCGCGGTGCGGAAGATGTAGCGGTTCCACTTGTCGCCGGTGATCGAGTCGGCGACCGCCGGCTCGACCAGCAGGATCTTCTTGTACTCCTGCGCCACGGGAAGCATGGCGAGCGCCACGCCCGAGTTCACCGGCCCGACCGCGAGGTCCACCTTGTCGTCGCCGTAGGCGGCCTCCAGGTCGGCCTTGCCCACCTCCGGCTTGTTCTGCGTGTCCTTCTCGATCACCACGATCTTGCGCCCGAGCACTTTCATCATGCCGTGGGTCGCGTATTCGAGCCCGAGCATGAAGCCGATGTGGCTCTGCTTGCCGTAGGCCTCGAGCGGGCCGGTCTTGCCGTAGATGTGAGCGATCTTGATCTCGTTGCCCTGGCCGAACGCCAGACCCGCGAACGCCGTCAATCCGGCGGCGAGCGCCACCCATGAGCGTTTCATATGCCTCCTCCGTGACAGGTCAGCGCGGCCAGCATGGCCCGCCGATGGAGGGGCCCAGCGCAACCCCCGTGCCAAAACGGACTAAGGGATTGACAGTAAAAGTAAAAGTGCGGAGAAAGTGCGTCCAGGCCGACATCGAATGTCCGGATCGAAGACAGACGGTCGACGCGATCCGAACCCGAAGGCGCCGCGAATCATGGGCTTATAAAACAACGCACATGTCCGGCGGTCGGACATCCTGTCCGTTATGCGGACAGCCCCTTCATCTCGGCGAGCTTCTCATAGAGCGTCGCGCGTGAGATGCCCAGCAGCTTCGCGGCCGACACCTTGTTGCCGCCCGTCGCTTCGAGCGCCGAGCGGATCGAGCTGCGCTCCAGCTCGGCGATCAGCTGCGGCAGGGGGCGCAGCGCCGCGGGCGCGTGCTCCTCGTGCCCCGCGCGAGCCGGCAGGATGCCGCGGAAGTCCTCCGCGCCGAGTCGCAGGCTGTCGGTGAGCATGGCCGCCTGCTCGAGGACGTTGCGCAGCTCGCGGATGTTGCCCGGCCAATCGTGCGCCGCGAGCGCGCCGATCGCGCTCGCGTCCAGCTCGCGTTGCGGCAGCCCTGTGCGCGCCGCGATCTGCTCGAGTAGCGCTTCGGCGAGCGCCTCAAGGTCGGACAGCCGCTCGCGCAGAGACGGCAGGCGGATCGGAAGCACGTTGAGACGGTAGTACAGGTCCTCGCGAAAGCGCCCCGCGGCGACCAGCGACTTCAGCTCCCGGCTGGTCGCCGCGATCACGCGCACGTCCACCTTGAGCACCCGGTTCGAGCCGAGCGGCTCGATCTCCTGCTCCTGGAGCGCGCGCAGGAGCTTCGCCTGCAGCGCGAGCGGCATGTCGCCCACCTCGTCCAGGAACAGCGTCCCGCCGTCGGCGAGCTTGAACTTGCCGTCGCGGCCCTTGCGCTCCGCGCCGGTGTAGGCCCCGGGCGCGACGCCGAAGAACTCCGCTTCGAGCAGCGTCTCGGGCACCGCCGCGAGGTTCACGCCGATGAAGGGCTTCTCGGCGCGCGCCGACGCGGCGTGGATCGCGTGCGCGAGCAGCTCCTTGCCGGTGCCGGTCTCCCCTAGGAGCAGCACGTTGCTGTCGGCCTGCGCGGCGCGGCGCGCCTGGCGCTTGACTTCGAGCGCCGCGGGGCTCGAGCCGATGAAGCTCGCAAAGGTGTACTTGGGCCGGCGCCGGGCGGCGAGCTCCTTCCTGGCCGCGTCGAGGTCGTGCTGCAGCCGGGCGAACTTGGCGATCAGCGGCTGAAGCGTCGTCTCCGGGTGATCGAACAGCACCATTCCCAGCACGCCGATCACCGCGCCCGATTCGTCGCGCAGCGGGATGCGGCTCACCACGAACGTGCCGGCTTTGTTGGTCAGCAGGTCGACCAGGATGGGCTTGCCGGACTCGAGCACGCGGCGCATGAGCGTGTTCGGCACCACCTCCTCGACCGGCCGCCCGACGAAATCCTCCGCCTTCTCGAAGCCGAGCGCCGGCAGGAAGCGCTTGTAGCTGTCGTTGATCCAGACCACGCGCCCGGAGCGATCGACGAGCATCATGCCCTGGCTCATGCTCGAGAAAAGATCGAACATCGAGCGCGCCGCGAGCTTGAGGATGCTCGCCGCGTCGCGCGGAAGGCTCGACGAGGCGTGCACGTCGGTTCGCGCGGCGCTCACGGCTCGCGCTGCTGCAGCTTCGGCCGGCGGCCCACGACCACGGCGAGGTCGAGGTCGCGTCCTCCGCGCCGCAGCCGCAACTCGGCCTTGCTGCCCGGCTGCAACGCGGCCACCAGGTTGAGCATGCTTCCCGGATCGAGCACCGGCTTCGCGTTGATCGCGAGCAGCACGTCGCCAGGCTTGACGCCGGCCCGGTCGGCCGGGCCGCTCTTCAGCACGCCCGCGATGAGCGCGCCGCCGGTTTCGCCTGATTTGGGCACCTTTCCGAGCTCCGCCGCGACCGGCTGCGCTTCGACGCCGATCCAGCCGCGCGTCACGCTGCCCGTGCGGATGATCTGCTCCATGACCATCTGCGCGGTGGAGGCGGGGACGGCGAAGCCGATGCCCATCGAGCCCCCGGTGCGCGAGTAGATCGCGGTGTTGATGCCGATCAGCTCGCCGCGCGCGTCGATCAGGGCGCCGCCCGAGTTGCCGGGATTGATGGCCGCGTCGGTCTGGATGAAGTTCTCGAAGGTGTTGATGTGCAGGCCGCTGCGCCCGAGCGCCGAGACGATCCCCGAGGTCACGGTCTGCCCCACCCCGAAGGGGTTGCCGATCGCCAGCACGACGTCGCCCACCCGCAGGCTGTCGGAGGACCCGAAGGTGATCGCCTTCAGGCCGCTCGCGTCGACGCGCAGCACTGCGAGATCGGTATCGGGATCGGTGCCCACGATCTTCGCGAGCAGCGTCTTGCCGGTCGGCAGCGCGACCTGGATCTCGTCGGCAGCCTCGACGACGTGCTCGTTGGTGAGGATGTAGCCGGCGGCGCTGACGATCACCCCCGACCCGAGGCTGACTGCGCGCTGTGGATCCTCCGGGACCTGGTCGCCGAAGAAGCGCCGGAAAAGGGGGTCGTTGAAGAACGGATGGCGCGGGGCGCGGATCTCCTTGGAAGTGAAGACGTTCACCACCGACGGCGTCGCGCGCCTCACCGCGTCGGAGTAGGAGTCGACGCGCGCGGCGGGCTCGGCCGCCCGCGGCGCGCCTTGCAGGACGACGACAGGCCGGCCGAGGCTCTCCGGCAGCCACTGCGGCTTGAACGTGGACAGCACGAACAGGACCGCCACGCACACGGTCGCGGCCTGGGAAAAGATGAGCCAGAGCCTGTACATGGCGCATCCAATCTATCACACGCCCTGCACGCAAAGCCCGCATTGAGACCCCGGTCGCGCGGCCCGACCGAGCCTGTCGGGCCAGACAGGGGCGCGACGAAAAACCCCTAAGATTTAAACACTTGGAGCATAAATCGTGGACACGGCAAAGCCGCGCCGCTACAATTGGCTCTTTTTTTGCCGCCTTCTACCCTTGCGAATCGAAAGCAACTTCATGAGCGATAACGAAAAAGTCGACAAGACGCGGCGCCAGCTCATCGTCGCCACCTCCGTGGTGGGCGGCGCCGCGACGGTCGGTGCAGCGGTCCCTTTCGTCGCCAGCATGTGGCCCTCGGAGCGCGCGAAGGCGGCCGGCGCGCCAGTGGAGGTCGACATCTCGAAGCTCGGGCCCGGGGAGCTGCGCACCTACGCGTGGCGGCGTCAGCCGGTGTGGGTGTTCCGGCGCACCCCCGACATGCTGCAGGACATCAAGAAGGACGACGGGGTGGTGAGCGATCCGAACTCCGAAGTGCCTCACCAACCTCCCTACGCGAAGAACGAATACCGCTCGCGCAAGCCCGACCTCGCCGTGATCATCGGGGTGTGCACGCACCTCGGCTGCACGCCTGTCGAGAAGACGGCGAGCGACAAGGCCGAGATGGGCGCGGCGTGGAACGGCGGGTTCTACTGCCCCTGCCACGGCTCGATGTACGACTTCGCGGGGCGCGTCTACAAGGGCGTTCCGGCGCCCACCAACCTGTGGATCCCGCGCTACATGTACCTGTCCGACACCAAGCTCGTGATCGGCAAAGACGAAGAAGGGGAGGCGTAAGCGATGGCTTCCAGAATGGCTGCGCTGCGGGACTGGATCGATGCTCGCATGCCGACGCTCGGCGAGGAGTACCGCAAGCACCTGACCGAGTACTACGCGCCGAAGAACTTCAACTTCTGGTACTACTTCGGCTCGCTGGCGCTGCTGGTGCTGGTGATCCAGATCGTCTCCGGCATCTTCCTCACGATGAACTACAAGCCGGATGCGGCGCTCGCCTTCGGCTCGGTCGAGTACATCATGCGCGACGTGCCGGGAGGCTGGATCATCCGCTACATCCACTCGACCGGCGCCTCGGCGTTCTTCATCATCGTCTACCTGCACATGTTCCGCGGCCTGATCTACGGCTCGCACCGCCAGCCGCGCGAGCTGGTGTGGCTGTTCGGCATGCTGATCTACCTGGCGCTGATGGCCGAGGCGTTCTTCGGCTACCTGCTGCCCTGGGGGCAGATGTCCTACTGGGGCGCGCAGGTGATCGTGAACCTGTTCAACGCGATCCCGTACATCGGGCCGGACCTGGCGCTGTGGATCCGGGGCGACTACGTGGTGTCCGATGCGACGCTCAACCGCTTCTTCGCCTTCCACGTCATCGCGATCCCGCTGGTGCTGCTCGCGCTCGTCGTGGTGCACCTGCTCGCGCTGCACGACGTCGGCTCGAACAACCCGGACGGGGTCGAGATCAAGAAGCACAAGGACGCGAGCGGCCGGCCGCTCGACGGCATTCCCTTCCACCCGTACTACACGGTGAAGGACATCGTCGGCGTGGTCGTGTTCCTGGCGATCTTCGCCTTCGTCATGTTCTTCGTGCCGAACGGCGGGGGCTACTTCCTGGAGAGCAACAACTTCATTCCGGCCAACCCGCTGCAGACCCCGGCCGAGATCGCACCGGTGTGGTACTTCACGCCGTACTACTCGATCCTGCGGGCGGTGCCGCCCATGTTCGACTCGCAGTTCCCGGGCGTGCTCGCGATGGGCGTCGCGGTGCTGATCTTCTTCTTCCTGCCGTGGCTCGATCGCAGCCCGGTGAAGTCGATCCGCTATCGCGGGCCGCTGTTCAAGATCGCGCTGGCGGTCTTCGTGGCGTCGTTCTTCGTGCTCGGCTACCTCGGCACGGTGCCGACCAACGCCTGGGGCCAGTTCGGCGCGTGGCTCGGCGACGCGCAGCGCGCCACGGTGGTCGCGCGGATCTTCAGCACGCTGTACTTCCTGTTCTTCTTCCTGATGCCCTGGTACACGGCGCACGACCGGACCAAGCCGGTGCCGGACAGGGTGACGGCGCACTGAGGCGAGGAAAGAAAACCATGAAGAAGATGCTCTTTGCGCTGCTCTTCGCGCCGCTCGCCGGGCTGCTCGTCGCCCGCGCGGCGCTCGCCCAGGAGGAGGGCTATCCGCTGGATCACGCGCCGATCGACCAGCGCGACCTGGTGAGCCTGCAGGCGGGCGCGCGCACGTTCGTCAACTACTGCCTCAGCTGCCACAGCGCGCATTTCATGCGCTACAACCGGCTCGAGGACCTCGGGCTCACGCGCGAGGAGATCGAGGACAACCTCATGCTCGCCTCCGACAAGATCGGCAGCACCATGACGGTGGCGATGACAGAGGAGGACGGCAAGAAGTGGTTCGGCGTGGCGCCGCCCGACCTGTCGGTGATCGCGCGCGCGCGCGGCGCGGACTGGCTGTACACGTATCTGCGCACGTTCTACCGCGATCCGAAGTCGGCGACCGGGTGGAACAACGCGGTGTTCCCGCACGTGGGCATGCCGCACGTGCTCTGGGCGCTGCAGGGCGAGCGCGCGCTGGAGACCAGGACGATCAAGGAAGACGGCGAGACGAAAGTGGAGTACGAGTGGAAGCAGCTCACGCCAGGCGCGCTCACCGAGCCCCAGTACGACACCACGGTCCGCGACCTGGTGAACTACATGGTCTACATGAGCGAGCCGGCGGGCCTGGTGCGCAAGCGCATCGGGGTCGTGGTGCTGTTCGTGCTCGGCATCCTGTTCGTGCTCGCCTACCTGCTCAAGCGGGAGTATTGGAAAGACGTGCATTAGGAACGACGCAGCGCTGCGGCGCAGAGAAAGCCTGCGCCGCAACGCGAACTTTTGGGAAAGGCTCTGGAAAGGGCCTAACGTGCATGGCCGGACGGCGACGCCGCCCGGCCTTTTTCTCTGCCAGCCGGGTAACGCGCCATGATGCAACTTTATTCGGGGACTACCTGCCCCTTCAGCCACCGCTGCAGGTTCGTGCTCTACGAGAAGGGCATGGACTTCCAGGTGATCGACGTCGACCTGTACAACAAGCCGGAGGACATCGCGGTGATGAACCCGTACAACCGGCTGCCGGTGCTGGTCGAGCGCGACCTCGTGCTGTACGAGTCGAACATCATCAACGAGTACATCGACGAGCGCTTCCCGCACCCGCAGCTCATGCCGGCCGACCCGGTGATGCGCGCGCGCGCGCGCCTGATGCTGTTCAACATGGAGCTCGAGCTGTTCTCGCAGATCGAGGCGCTCGACTCGGGCAAGGACAAGCAGGTCGAGCGCGCCCGCCAGCAGGTC
>JAKALD010000275.1 GCA_021813275.1 Pseudomonadota bacterium
CGCGACTACCGCCGCCGCGACTACGCGACCAACGTGCTCACCTTCGGCTACGGGCGCAGCGGCGCGCGCCTGCGCGGCGACATCGTGCTCTGCCATCCGGTCGTGGTGCGCGAGGCGCGCGCGCAGCGCAAGAGCACGGAGGCGCACTACGCGCACCTCGTGGTGCACGCGGTGCTGCATCTGCGCGGCTACGACCACGAGCGCGCGCGCGAGGCGCGCCGCATGGAGCGCGCCGAGGTGCGCGCGCTGCGCCGCCTCGGCTTCGCGGACCCTTACGGCGAGGCCGGCGCCGCCACGGTAGAATGACGGCCGCGGCCGGCTCCGCCTCTCGATGACCGAGCCTTCACGACCTTCCCTGCTGGAACGCCTTTCGGCGCTGCTGCTGCGCGAGCCCGAGGACCGCGAGCAGCTGATCGGCCTGCTGCGCTCGGCCTACCAGAGGAACCTGCTCGACGCCGACGCGCTCTCGATCATCGAGGGCGCGCTCACCGTCTCCGAGATGCAGGTGCGCGACATCATGATCCCGCGTGCGCAGATGGACGTGATCGACATCAACGACCCGGTCGAGAAGTTCATTCCCGCGATCATCTCGACCGCGCACTCCCGATTTCCGGTTATCGACCAGAACCGCGACGACGTGATCGGCATCCTGCTGGCCAAGGACCTGCTGCGCTACTACGCCGGCGAGGAGGAATTCAACGTGCGCGAGATGCTGCGGCCCGCGGTGTTCGTGCCCGAGTCCAAGCGCCTCAACGTGCTGCTGCGCGAGTTCCGCGCGAGCCGCAACCACATGGCGATCGTGGCCGACGAGTACGGCGGCGTGGCGGGGCTGGTGACCATCGAGGACGTGCTCGAGCAGATCGTCGGCGAGATCGAGGACGAGTACGACTTCGACGAGGCGAGCGACAACATCCTGCCCGAGTCGAGCGGCCGCTACCGCGTCAAGGCGCTCACCCAGATCGCGGACTTCAACGCCGCCTTCGGCACGCGCTTCTCCGACGAGGAGTACGACACCGTCGGCGGACTGGTGATCGCCGAGCTCGGCCGGCTGCCCAAGCGCGGCGAGGTGATCACGATCGGCGGGCTCAAGTTCCAGGTGCTGCGCGCCGACGGCCGGCGCGTTTACACGCTTCTGGTAGAAAAGCCAAAGTGACTGGCTCGCTGCGCGGGCCGTTCGCCCGGTTCGGCTGCGCATGCGCCTGATCCGCGCGCTCGCGCCCGAGGCGCTGCGCGCGCATCCGGCAGGGCGCGCCGCGCTCGCGTTTTTCGCGGGCGCGGCGCTGGTGAGCGCGTTCGCGCCGCTCGAATGGGTGCTGGTCGGCCTGGCCGCGTTCATGCTCCTGATCGAGCTCTGGGTCTCAGCGGCTTCGCCGCGCAGCGCCTTCTGGAGCGGCTTCTGGTTCGGGCTGGGACTGTTCGGCGCCGGCGTTTCCTGGGTCTACGTCAGCCTACACCGCTACGGCGGCATGCCGGCGCCGCTCGCCGCGTTCGCGACGTTCGGCTTCTGCGCCGGGCTCGCGCTCCTGCCGGCCGCGGCCGGCTGGCTGCAGGCGCGCTGGCGCGTGGCTCCTGCGGCGCGCGCCTGCCTGGTCATTCCGGCACTCTGGACCTTTGTCGAGTGGGTGCGCGGCTGGCTGCTCACGGGCTTTCCGTGGCTGTCGGCCGGTTACGCGGCGATCGACACGCCGCTTGCCGGCTTCGCCCCGCTCGGCGGGGTCTACATGCTCTCGCTCGCCGCGCTCGCTTGCGCGGGGCTGCTATGGTGCGTCGTGCGCAACCGCGGACGCCGAAGCGCGCTGCTCGTGCTGGCGCTGCTGCTCGGTGCGGGCGCTATGCTGCGCACGCAGAGCTGGACGAGCCCCGCGGGCGCGCTCCGGGCGAGCCTGCTGCAAGGCGACATTCCGCAGGACCTGAAATTCGATCCGGCGCGCTACGAGCGCACGCTCGAGACCTACGCGCTGCTCGCCGAGGGCAGCCGCGGCAGGCTGATTGTGCTTCCCGAGACCGCGATCCCGCGCTTTCTCGACCGCATCGATCCCGCCTACCTCGCACGCCTTGAGGCCATTGCCCGGCAGCGCGACGGCGACCTGCTTCTCGGCGTGCCCTACCGCCCCGCCCCCGGGGTCTACTACAACAGCGTGGTGAGCCTCGGCGCCTCGCCGCCGCAGATCTACGACAAGGTACACCTGGTGCCCTTCGGCGAGTTCATCCCGCCGGGCTTCGGCTGGATCGTGCGCGTGCTGTCGATCCCGCTCTCGGACTTCTCGAGCGGCTCGCCCGATCAGCGGCCGCTGCGCGTCGCGGGCACGCGCGTGGCGGTCGACATCTGCTACGAGGACGCCTTCGGCGAGGAGATCGCGCGCCAGCTGCCCGAGGCGCAGCTGCTCGTCAACGTCTCGAACGACGCGTGGTTCGGCGACTCGCTCGCCCCGGCGCAGCACCTGCAGATGGGCCGCATGCGGGCGCTCGAGACGGGCCGCATGCTGCTCACCGCCACGAACACCGGAATCACCACGGCGGTCGCGCGCGATGGCCGCGTGCTCGGGCGCCTTCCCGAATTCGCCGTCGGGCAGCTGGAGATCACCGCGCTGCTCTACTCGGGAGCGACGCCCTACGTGCGCGTCGGCGACCTGGGCGCGCTCGCCGCGATCGCGCTCATGCTCGGCGCCGCGCTCGTCCTCGCGCGGCGCGCGCGGAGCGGGTAAAATCCGCCGGTTTTTCCGGCGCTTACCGCTCGCATGCTCACCTTCCAGGAACTCATCCGCCGCCTGAACGAATACTGGGCCGCGCAGGGCTGCGTGCTGCTGCAGCCCTACGACATGGAGGTCGGCGCCGGCACCTTCCACACCGCGACCTTCCTGCGCGCGATCGGCCCGGAGCCCTGGAACGCGGCCTACGTGCAGCCCTCGCGCCGCCCGAAGGACGGCCGCTACGGCGAGAACCCGAACCGCCTGCAGCACTATTACCAGTACCAGACGGTGCTCAAGCCCTCGCCCGTGAACATACAGGAGCTGTACCTCGGCTCGCTCGCGGCGCTCGGCATCGACCCGCGGCAGCACGACATCCGCTTCGTCGAGGACGACTGGGAATCGCCCACGCTCGGCGCCTGGGGTCTGGGCTGGGAGGTGTGGCTCGACGGCATGGAAGTCACGCAGTTCACCTACTTCCAGGAAGTGGGCAGCCTGCCGTGCAAGCCCGTGCTCGGCGAGATCACCTACGGGCTGGAGCGGCTCGCGCTCTACCTGCAGGACAAGGAGAGCGTGTTCGACCTCGTATGGACGCCCGGCGTGAGCTACGGCGACGTGTACCACCAGAACGAGGTCGAGCAGTCGCGCTACAACTTCGAGCTGGCGAACGTCGACATGCTGTTCGCGCACTTCTCGCAGCTCGAGGCCGAGGCGAAGCGCCTGATCGAGGCGCGCTGCGCGCTGCCCGCCTACGAGATGGTGATGCGGTGCTCGCACGCCTTCAACCTGCTCGACGCGCGCGGCGCGATCTCGGTCACCGAGCGCGCCGCCTACATCGGCCGCGTGCGCGCGCTCGCGCGCGCCGTGGCGCAGGCCTATTACGAAGCGCGCGAGCGGCTCGGCTTCCCGATGCTCGCGCGCACGGCGGCGTAGATGGAAGCGACGCTGCTCGTCGAGCTGCTGACGGAGGAGCTGCCGCCGAAGTCGCTGCGGACGCTCGCCGATACGTTCGGCGAGCAATTGCTGTCGGAAATCGTCAAACACCGACTCAAGGAGCGAGTCCCCGCGAAGCGAGTCTTCGCGACCCCGCGAAGGCTGGCGGTCCTCATTCAGGAGGTCAGGGACAAGGCGCCCGACTCATCGCACTCGGTCGAGGGCCCTGCCAGCTCGAACCCGAAGGCGGTCGAAGGCTTCGCCAGGAAGCACAAGGTTTCGCCGGACGCGCTCGAGCGGCGCCGCACGGAAAAGGGCGAGATCGTCGTTGCGAATTTCACCTTGCCCGGAGTCCAGCTCGACGCGGTCCTCGCGGGCATCGTCGAGCAAGTTCTGAAGAACCTTCCCGTTCGCAAGCTGATGCGCTGGGGCTCGGGCGATGCGCAATTCGTGCGCCCGGTGCACGGCCTCGTCATGATGCATGGCTCGCGCGTTGTTCCCGGCGCTGTGCTTGGAGTCAGCGCGACCGGCACCACCCACGGACATCGCTTCATGAGCATTGGGCCGATCGCGCTCAAGAGCGCCGACGAATATGAAGCGAAGCTGCGCGAGGACGGCATGGTCATCGCCGACTTCGCCGCGCGGCGTGACGAGATCGAGCGCCCGCTGCACGCCGCGGCGCAGCGCCTCGGAGCGGGCCTGGGCGATCACGCGGATCTGCTGGACGAGGTGACCGCGCTGGTCGAGCACCCGAGCGTCTACGTCGGCGCGTTCGACCCGGCGTTCCTCGAGGTGCCGCAGGAGTGCCTGATCCTCACCATGCGGCAGAACCAGAAGTATTTCCCGCTGTTCGACGCCGGCGGCCGGCTGCTGCCGAAGTTCCTGATCGTCTCGAACATGCAGGTCGCGGATCCCCGCAACATCGTCGGCGGCAACCAGCGGGTGGTGCGGCCGCGGCTCGAGGACGCGCGCTTCTTCTACGACCAGGACCGCAAGCGCCGGCTCGAGGCGCGCGTGCCGCAGCTGGCGAAGGTCGTGTATCACAACAAGCTCGGCAGCCAGCTCGAGCGGG
>JAKALD010000276.1 GCA_021813275.1 Pseudomonadota bacterium
GAGCTCGACACGGGGCGCACGCACCAGCGCGAGCAGTGGCTGCGCCGCAAGGACGGCTCGGGATTCGCGTGCCGCCTGTCCGGGCGGGCGGTCGAGCCCGGCGATCCCGAGAGGGGCTACGTCTGGCTGTTCGAGGACGTCACCGAGCGCAAGCGCGCCGACGAGGCGATGCAGCGCATGGTGCGCGAGCAGAACGCGCTGCTCGACAGCGCGATGATCGGCATCGCGTTCCTCAAGGAGCGGCGCATCATGCGCTGCAACCAGCGCTTCGAGGAGCTGTTCGGTTACGCGCAGGGCGAGCTGCTCAACCAGTCGACGCGCGTGCTCTACGAGAGCGACGAGGATTTCGCCTCCGGCGAGCAGGGCTACGAGGAAGTCTGGCGCGGACGGACCTACCAGCGCGAATGGCGCATGGTGCGCAAGGACGGCGGCCGCTTCTGGTGCCTGCTGGCGGGCCGCGCGGTGCAGCCCGGCGATCCGCAGCAGGGCTCGGTGTGGCTGTTCGACGACGTCACCGAGCGCAAGCGCGCCGACGAGGAGATCCGGCGGCTCGCCGCCGAGCAGCAGCAGATCCTCGACAACGCCACGGTCGGCATCCTGTTCGTTCGCGACCGCGTCATCCAGCGCTGCAACCGGCGCCTGGAGGAGATGACCGGCCACGGGCCGCGCGAGCTGGAGGGCCGCGGCACGCAGGTGCTGTTCGCCGACGCGCGCGAGTGGCGGCGCGCGACCGAGGCCGCGTACGGCGCCACCGCGCCCGGGGACCTGCACCAGGCCGAGCGCGTCTTCCGGCGCAAGGACGGATCGACCTTTCTCGCCCGCAACATCGGGCGGCGCATCGACCGCGGCGCGGCCGAGCAGGAGTGGATCTGGATCATCGAGGACATCACCGAGCAGCGCGCCGCCGAAGAGGGCATCCGGCGTGCGCTCGCCGAGCAGGAGCTGATCCTCGCCAACGCCACGGTGGGCATCGCGTTCCTGCGCCACCGTACCTACGTGCGCTGCAATCCGCGCTTCGAGCAGATGTTCGGCTACAACACGGGCGCGATGATCGGCCGCACCGCGGCGTTCCTGTTCCCCGGCAAGCGCGCCTACGCCGAGACGAGCAGGGAGGCGCTCGCGGCGCTCGCCGCCGGCAGCGGCTACACGGCCGAGCTGCAGCTCAAGCGCAGTGACGGGAGCCTGTTCTGGTGCAAGGTGGTGGGCAAGGCGATCGACCCGGCGCGGCTCGACGAGGGTTCGATCTGGATCTACGACGACATCAGCGCCGAGCACGCCGCGCGCGAGTCGCTCGAGCGGGCCGTGGCCGAGCGCACCGCCGCGCTGAAGGCCGCGAACCGGCGCCTCGAGCAGGAGATCGGCGAGCGCAAGCAGGCCGAGGAGCGCGCCCGGCACCTTGCCGACCACGACGCGCTGACCGGCCTGCCCAACCGACGGCTGCTCGAGGACCGGCTCACGCAGGCGCTGGCGCTCAGCTACCGCAACCGCAGGCAAACCGCGGTGATGTTCGTCGACCTGGACCGCTTCAAGACCATCAACGACTCGCTCGGCCACGCGGTGGGCGACGCGCTGCTCAAGGAGGTCGCGCGCCGCCTGGTCGACGAGCTGCGCGGCGTCGACACCATCTGCCGCCTCGGCGGCGACGAGTTCGTGATCGTGCTGCCGGAGATGAAGCGCGCCGCGGACGCCGCGCACGTCGCGCAGAAGGTCGCCGAGTCGGTCGAGCGGCCGATCGCCCTCGAGGGGCGCGACCTGCACGTGACGCCCTCGATCGGAATCGCGGTGTTCCCGGACGACGGGCGCGACGCCGCGACGCTGATCCGCAACGCGGACGCCGCGATGTACCACGCGAAGGAGATGGGCCGCGCCAACCACCAGTTCTTCACCGATCAGATGAACCTGGCCGCCTCGCGCCGCCTGACGCTCGAGAACGACCTGCGGCGCGCGCTGCAGAAGGGCGAGCTGAGCGTGCACTACCAGCCGATCGTCGAGCTCAAGGCGGGCTGCACGGTGGCGCACGAGGCGCTGCTGCGCTGGCAGCACCCGACGCGCGGCTTGGTGCTGCCCGGGGAGTTCATTCAGCTCGCCGAGGACACCGGGCTCATCCTCGGGATCGGCGAATGGGTGCTGCGCGAGGCCTGCCGCTGGGCGACCTTCATCGGCGCCGAACGGGGCCTCGCGGTGAGCGTGAACCTCTCGGCGAGGCAGTTCCACGACCCGAAGCTGGTGCAGCTGGTCACGCATGCGCTCGAGGCGAGCGGGTTGCCGCCCCGGCTGCTCGAGCTGGAGATCACCGAATCCACGGTCATGCAGCACACCGACGTGACGCTCGCCACGCTCCGGAAGCTCAAGGGCCTCGGCGTGTCGCTCTCGGTGGACGACTTCGGCACCGGCTACTCGAGCCTCGCCTACCTCAAGCGCTTCCCGGTGGACAAGCTGAAGATCGACCGCTCGTTCGTCGCCGACCTGCCCGCGGACAAGGACGCGCAGGCGATCATCGCGGCGATCGTCGGCCTCGCGCACGCGCTCGGTCTGCAGGTCGTGGCCGAGGGCGTGGAAACCGAGGCGCAGATGGAGTTCCTGCAGCGCTGCGGCTGCCACTTCATCCAGGGCTACCTCGCCGGCCGGCCGCTCGACGCGGACGCGGCGGCGAAGGAATACCTCTAGGCCCGCCGCGCGGCGCCGCCGCGCGGCGCACCCGGCACATGACCCGCCCGGTCCTGTATTTCGCGCACGCCAACGGCTTTCCGGCGCGCTGCTACGGCGCGCTGCTCGAAGCGCTCGCGGCGCGCTTCCGCATCGGCTACGTCGAGACGCTCGGCACCGACCCGCGCTACCCGGTCACCGAGCGCTGGCCGCACCTGGTCGAGCAGCTCGAGCACGCCATCGAGCGCGAGTTCGGCGGCGCGCCGGTGTGCGGCGTCGGGCATTCGCTCGGCGGCTATCTGACCTTCCTCGCCGCGGTGCGCCGGCCCGAGCTGTTCCGCGCGATCGTGCTGCTCGACGCGCCGATCATCGGCGCGCTGCGCGGCCGCATGCTGGGCGCGACCAAGCGGCTCGGCATCGTCGACCGCGTCACCCCCGCGGGCGCGACGCGCGAGCGGCGCGCCGAGTGGGCGAGCCGCGAGGACGCGAAGGCGCATTTCCGCTCGCGCCGCCTGTTCCGCGATTTCAGCGAGGCCTGCCTGGAGGATTACGTGAGCCACGCGCTCGTCGCGTCGCGCGGCCGGCTGCACCTGCGCATTCCGCCGGGCACCGAGTACCAGATCTACCGCACCATCCCGCACGACATGAGCCGCTACCTGGGCGCGCTCGCGGTGCCAGCGGGATTCATCGGCGGGGCACGCTCGGACGTGGTGCGCCGCGTGGGGCTCGCCGCGATGCGCCGGCGCTTCGTGCTGCGCAAGGTTCCCGGCGGGCACCTGTTTCCGTTCGAGCATCCGGCCGAGGCCGCGCGGGCGCTCGACGAGCTGCTCGATGAGCTTGCCGCGCACGGCCCGATTCGGCGATGATCCGCCTCCCGCCGCCGCACACCCTCCCATGAGCGCCAGAGCCTACCGCATCCTGCCCACCGACTCGACCACCTTCCACCCGCGCCTCATCGGTACGCGCGGCGCGTTGGCCGCGAACTCCTACCTGTCCGTGAATGCGGGAGCGGACATTCTCAAGGCGGGCGGCAACGCCTTCGACGCGGCGGTGGCGATGACGCTCGTCGAGGGGCTGGTCAACCCGCAGATGCACACGATCGGCGGCGAATGCCCGATGCTGCTGCGCCCGGCGGGCGGGGCGCGCGTGATCGCGGTCAACGGCAACATGGCCGCGCCGGCGAAGGCGACCCCGGAGGCGTACCGCGCGCGCGGCCTCGCCGACGTGCCGGAGGAGGGCATCCTCGCGGCGGGCGCGCCGGCGGCGTTCTCCGCGCTCGTCACGGTGCTCGCGCGCTGGGGGAGGATGAGCTTCGGCGACGTGGCGGCGCAGGCGATCGAGCTCGCCACGAAGGGCTTTCCGCTCTCCGAGGGGCTGCGCAACCAGCACAAGTACGGGCTCGCCGCGCTGCGCGAGAAGTTCGGCGCGCGCTGGCCGGCGAGCGCCGCGCTCTACCTGCGCGAAGGCCGCGTGCCCGAGGTGGGCGAGCGCATGAAGAACGCGGCGCTCGCGCGCGCCTACGACTGGCTGGCGAGCGTCGAGCGCGCCGCGGCCGGCGACCGCCGGGCGAAGCTCGCCGCGGTGCACGACGCCTTCTACAAGGGCGAGATCGCCGCCGAGATCGCTCGCTTCGCGCGCGAGCGCGACGGCCTGCTCGAGGCGGGCGACCTCGCGCGCTTCGAGACGCGCATCGAGGAGCCCGTGAGCCTCGCCGTGGGCGACACGGTGCTCTACAAGTGCGGCTTCTGGACCCAGGGGCCGGCGGAGCTGCAGACCATCGCGCTCATGCTGCGCCACGACCTGCGCGCGCTCGGCCACAACAGCGCCGACTACTGCCACCTGCTCGTGGAGAGCATGAAGCTCGCCTACGCCGACCGCGAGCAGTACTACGGCGATCCCGCGCAGGCGCTCATCCCGGGCGAGTTGCTGCTCTCGGAGGCGTATGCCGCGCAGCGCGCGGGCTTGATCGACATGCGGCGCGCGAACCCCGAGCTGCGCCCGGGCGACGCGCGGCGCAACGCGGCGCTCCTGCCCG
>JAKALD010000029.1 GCA_021813275.1 Pseudomonadota bacterium
TGATCCTGATCGGGCTTGCGGTCGAGAACCTGATCTTCCGCAACATCGAGGCCCGCACGGTGCGCAAGTGGGGCATGCAGCATTGAGCGGGCTGCCTCGCCTGCGGCGGCTCGGCGCGCTTTGGCAGGGACAGCGCCCGCTTGAACCTCGGCCAACCTGACGCGCCAGGGCGGGACTACGGCGCGATCCTCCGCGCGCTGGAGCGCCGCGGGCGCTTGCGGTCCCTCGCGCCGGCGCGCGGGATCGATTTTTCGTCCAACGACTACCTGGCGCTGAGCGAGGCGGCGCCCTTGCGGCAGGCCCTGATCGCGGCGCTCGATCGCGGGGTCGCGGTGGGGGCGGGTGGATCGCGCCTGCTGCGCGGGAATCACCCGGAGCACGAGGCGCTCGAGGCCCGGGCCGCGGCGTTCTTCGGAGCGCCGCGCGCGCTTTATTTCGGCGGCGGGTTCATCGCCAACTTCGCGCTGCTGTCCCTTCTGCCGCAACGCGACGACCTGGTGGTCCACGACGCGCTGATCCACGCGAGCTGCCATGAAGGCATGCGCGCCGGGCAGGCGCAATGCGTCGCCGCGGCCCACAACGACGCGGGCGCGGTCGAGGACCGCCTGCGCGCGTGGCGCGCCGCCGGCGGCAAAGGGCGCGCGTGGATCGTGGTGGAGAGCCTGTACAGCATGGACGGTGACTTCGCGCCGCTCGCCGACCTGGCCGCCATCGCCGCCCGGCACGACGCCATGCTGGTGATCGACGAGGCGCACGCGACCGGCGTCTTCGGCCCCGAAGGCCGCGGACTTTCCGCCGAATACGAAGGCCGCGAAAACGTGATCGCGCTCCACACCTGCGGCAAGGCGCTTGGCGCGATGGGCGCCCTGGTGTGCGGCCCGGCGCCGATCATCGAGTTCCTCGTGAACCGCAGCCGGGCGTTCATCTACGCGACTGCCCCGTCGCCGCTTCTGGCGGTCGCCGTGCGCGAGGCGCTCGACTTGCTCGAGCGCGAGCCGGAACGGCGCCTGCGCTTGCAGCGCCTGATGGCTTTTGCGAACCGCGAGATCGAACTGCGCTGCGGCGTGCGTCCGAGCGGGTCCCAGATCCTGCCGGTCATCGTCGGCGAGAGCCGGCGCGCAATGCTTCTCGCGCAGGCCATGCAGGCGCGCGGATTCGATATCCGCGGCATTCGTCCGCCTACCGTACCGGAAGGAAGCGCGCGCCTCAGGATCGCGCTCACGCTGCACGTCGACGAAGCGACGACCGCTTCGATGCTCGATACGCTGCGCGAGGCGCTCGGGGAGCTCCCCGCATGAGCGCGCGCTTCGTCGTCACCGGCACCGACACGGGAATCGGCAAGACGGTATTCTCCGCGGCGCTCACGCTCGCGCTCGCCGGTGTGTACTTCAAACCGGTGCAATCGGGGCTCGAGGAGGAGAGCGACACGGACGCGGTGCGCCGCCTGACGGGATTGCCGGCCGAGCACTTCCTGCCGGAGCGCTACCGGCTGCGCAACCCGCTTTCGCCGCACCGCTCGGCCGAGCTCGACGGCGTCGAGATCGACCCCGCGCGCCTCACGCTGCCGCGGGTTGAGCGCCCCCTGATCGTCGAGGGCGCGGGAGGCGTGCTCGTGCCGCTCACCCGCAGAGTGCTCTACGTCGACGTCTTCGCGCGCTGGGGCGCACCGGTCGTCCTGTGCGCCCGCACGGGCCTCGGAACGATCAACCACACGCTGCTCGCGCTCGAGGCGCTGCGCCGGCGTTCGGTTCCGGTCCACGGCGTGGCGTTCGTGGGCGAAGCGAACCCGGACAACGAGCGCACGATCGCGGAGACAGGGGCGATCCGCGTCCTGGGCCGGCTGCCGCGGCTGGCCGAGCTGACGCGCGAGCGCCTCGCAGAGGCTTTCGCCGAGAACTTTCGGCCGCAGGACTTTGCGGCCTGAGCAGAAACGTCGGTGACCAGCATGCGTCGTTCCCCGATCTGGCATCCGTTCACGCAACATGCGCTTGTGCCGCAGATGACCGCGGTGGCCAGCGCCAAGGATGCCTATCTGTATACGGAGGATGGCCGGCGCCTGATCGACGGCATCGCCTCCTGGTGGGTGGTGACCCACGGCCATTGCCACCCGCACATCGCGCGCGCGATCGGCGAGCAGGCCGCGCGCCTCGACCAAGTGATATTCGCCGGGCACACGCACGAGCCGGCGGAGCGGCTGGCGCGCCGGCTGATCGAGCTCACTCCCGATGGACTCGACCGCGTGTTCTTTTCCGACAGCGGCTCGACCAGCGTCGAAGTCGCGCTGAAGATGGCGCTGGGCTACTGGCGCCACATCGGCGAGTCGCGCCGGCGCATCGTCGCGCTGGAGCACGGCTATCACGGCGACACGATCGGCACCATGTCGGTCGGCGCACGCAGCGTGTTCAACGCGCCCTACGAGCCGCTGTTGTTCGAAGTCGATCGGGTTCCCTTTCCCCATGTGGGGCGCGAGCAGGCGACGCTCGACGCCCTCGACGCCGCCTGCCGCAGAACGCCGGTCGCCGCTTTCATCGCCGAGCCGCTGGTGCTCGGCGCGGGCGGCATGCTGATGTACGCGCCGTGGGTGCTGCAGGAGATGAAGCGGGTCTGCGAGCGGCACCGCGCGCTGTTCATTGCAGACGAGGTCATGACGGCGTGGGGCCGCACGGGCACCGTTTTCGCATGCGAGCAGGCGAATGTCGTCCCCGATATCGCGTGCTACGCGAAGGGCATTACCGGAGGGGCGCTGCCGCTGGCGGTGACGATGTGCCGGGAGGAGATATTCGAAGCGCACTACTCGCCCGACCGCCGGCGGACATTCTTCCACTCCAGCTCTTACACGGCCAACCCCATCGCCTGCGCGGCCGCCTGCGCGAATCTGGAGCTGTGGGAGCGCGAGCCCGTGCTCGAGCGGATTGCCCGCATCGGCGCCCATCACGACAGGCGGCTCGAGGCGTTCCGGGAGGACGCGCGCTTCACGAACGTTCGCCGGACCGGGACCATTGCCGCGCTCGAATTACGCGTGGCGGACGACGGCTATCTCGCGGACGCGGGCCCGAAACTCTACGCTTTCTTCGGCAGGCGCGGGCTGCTGCTCCGGCCGCTCGGCAACACGATTTACATCTTGCCGCCTTACTGTGTGACAACGGAGGATCTCGATGCCATCTACGACGCGATTGCAGCCGCGGGCGATGCGGTCGGAGTTTGAGTCAGCCAACGCCGCCCTGGTCGGTCGCGCCGAGGTCATGCTGGAGCGCTATGTTGCGCTTGGCGCGCCGCACGCCAGGCTGCTCAACACGTTGTCGATGCTCGAGCATATCGGCAGCCGGAAAATCATGGCGACCCAATCCGGCAGAGGGCTCGACCAGCCGACTCTCAAGCACCTCGCGGAGGAAACGCGTCACGCCTTCTTCTTCAAGCGACACGCGGAGGGGGTTGCCCGACGCAGTCTCGACTATTCGGCGGAGGTTCTGGCTGCGCCGGCCGCCGCGCGGATGTACTTCCAGCGACTCGACGCCGGCACAGCCAAGGCGCTCGGGCGTACGGCAAATCAGAGGGCGGCGTATTTGTACATGTCGATGGTGGTCGAATTCCGCGCGGTCTGGCTATATCGGATCTACCATGCGGTGCTCGAACGCAGTCGGTCGCCGCTCTCGCTCAGAGGCGTGCTGGCGGAGGAGGAGGGGCATCTTGAGGAAATGGCCGGCGCCCTGGTGACGATTGGCGCGTCGGATCCGGCGCTTATCGAACGTCTGTGTGGGGCGGAGCGGAAGCTATTCGAGCGACTGCTCATCGCTCTCGAACGCAGCGTCGAAGAATTCGCACTCGCCGCCTGAATCCCCTCTGAGCGTTGCGGCGGCCGCGGATGCGCTTCATTCCGCGCACGGCGGCGCGGTGCGCGCGCGCGCGGCGGCCTCGGCGCCCGCGATGCGGCCGCCGATGAAGCACTCCGCGAGGTTGCCTCCGGACAGGTAGAGGTGTCCGAACACGCTCCCGATCTCACCCGCGGCAAACAGGCCGCCGATCGGCGTGCCGTGCGCGTTCAGCACGCGCTGGCGCGAGTCGTGGATCGGGCCGCCTTGGGTGTTGGCGACCGTGGGCCAGACCTCCGCGGCGTAGAACGGCGGCCCGCTCAGCACCGCCATCGACCACGACTCCCGGCCGTGGTCCTCGTCGCGGCTTTGCTGGCACAGCCGGTTCCAGCGCTCGATTGTTTCGCGCAGGCGGGCGACCTCGGCCCCGATGAGGGCAGCGAGAGCCTCGAGTGAGTCGGCTCTCTTGATGATGCCGAGCTCGAGCTCCCTGCGGTTGTCCGGGCTCCATTCGAAGTCCACGCCGGGATCGTTGTAGGTCGGAAAGCCGAGCGCGTGGCGCTCGAACGCCGGGCCGTCGGTGACGAGGTATGAGGGAATCCGAGGATAAGTCTGCGTGCCCGGATCGAAGTGGATCATCGGCCGGTGCCCGGTGTCGGTGACGTAGGGTGGATATTCGTTCATGTAGCGGCGGCCGGTCTGGTCGACGACGATCCACGGCATGCGCATGTCCTGCGCAGCGGTGAAGAAGGCCGGGATCTCGCCCTCCGGATCGAGCGCGGCGCCGGGCGTCCAGTCGCGGAAGCGGGTCGGACGGATTCCGTAGGGATAGCGCGGATCCACGTGGCGAAGGCCGTAGCTGCCGTGGTAGTGCCACATGTGCCACAGGTCGGCGCCGACGGCCTGCGCCATGCGGATGCCGTCCCCAGTGTTGCCCAGGTACGCGCTCGGTAGCACCGGCTTTTCCTGCCAGTACTGGATCTGCATGTCGCGCGCGGCCTCGAACCCACCGCAGGCGAGCACCACGCCTCCGGAGGCGCGAATCCTCCGGGGGCTTCCACCCTTCTCAACGACGAGTCCTTCCACGTCGCCGGCCGGGCCGCGGACCAGCTCCAGCGCCCGGCAGGACAGTCGGACCTCGATCGCGCGCGTCGCGACATTGTCGAGGACCACTTTGAACAGCCGCGCGCCGCCGCGCAGGCCGCGCACGTGCGGGAAGTCGCGCCGCGGATCGAATCCGGGCACGTCGGCGATCGTCGCGAAGCCGAAGCTCCGGAATCCCTCGAACGGGTAGTTGGCGTCGGCCTGAACGTGGCTCACCTTGGCGCCGCTCGCGGCGGCGAGCTGCTCGATGAAGCCGCCGACAGTCCGCATGCCCTCGGCGAGCACGCGCAGCAAGTCGTCCGGCGCCGTTCCGGCATTGGTCGCGCGTAGGTAGACGAGTGCGTCCTTCGCGGACGAAGTCGTGCGCACGCCGCCTGCCGAGCAGATTGAGATGCCACCCGGTTCCGGCATCTTCTCAAGCAGCAGCACGCGGGCGCCCCGGTCAGCGGCAGCGATTGCGGTCGCACCGCCGGCGAAGCCGAAGCCGACCACCACCACGTCGAATGTCTCGTCGTACGCCTGCATCGGCCGGCGCGTCAGCTGCGGAAAGGGTCGATTCCAGTCAGCTCGCGTCCCTGGATGAGCATCAGGATGCCGGGCGTGCCGTCAGGGATGGAGATCGTGCGAACGTCGCGTGCGATCTGCTCCAGGCCCAGCTCTCGGCTCAGGCCCATGGCGCCATGGATGCGCATCGCTAAGGCGACCGCGCGGTCGCAGCAGTCCACCGAGTATCGCTTGGCCATCGCAGATAGGCCGTTCGCCCGCTCGCCCCGGTCGATGGCCGCGAGCGCGTTGTAGCAAACTAGGCGGCTCGAGATCACCGCCGTCTCGATCTCAGCGAGGTCCTGCTGGATGAGCTGAAAGCTCCCGATCGCGCGGCCGAATTGCTTGCGCACGCCAGCGTACGAGCGCGCCGCGTCCAGCGCCTTCTGCGCGAGATTCACTGCCATGAGTCCGACCAGGGGACGGTTCGCGAGCCACGTCAGCGTTAGCAGCCGCGCGGTGTCGCCGGTGTCCGGGCAGAGATTGCGCCGCGGCACTCGGCAGCTGTCGAACAGGACCTCGGCCAGCGGCGCCTGGCGAAGCCCCATCATGTCGAGCTCTCGGGCTTCAAAGCTCGACTCGCCGCGATCGACGAGAATTCGGGCAAGGCGCGTGCTGCCGTCGGGGTTAGCCATACGGCAGGTGACGTTCATCACGTCACAGACCGTGGCGTTCGAGATCCATTGCTTGCGCCCCTTGAGCACGAGATGATCGCCATCCTCCGTCGCGACCGTTTTCACCGCGCGCGGGTCGGACCCGACGTCGGGCTCCGTGCTCGCGGTGCAGGCGATCTTCCGGCCGGCGACGAGGTCGGGCAGGAAGCGTTCTCTCTGCTCGGGCGTGCAGCCGAAATGAATGCGCGCGCTGGTCGCCTCGTGGGGCTGGAGGATCAGGGCGACGGAGGGCGGAATCTGCTCCGCCATGAGCCCGTAGTCCAGCATCCGCAGGCCCGCGCCCCCTCCTTCCTCTGGGATACGCGCAGCGGTCAAGCCAAGATCTGCGGCCTTCGCCAGGATTTTCAGGATCTCCGCCTTTGGCAGCGGCCGGTCGCGGTCATTCGCGGCGAGGATCGGCTGGATGTGCCGGTCGACCATTTTCTTCGCGGCGTCGACCATCAGCTGCTGCTCGGAGGTGAGCGAAAGGTCCATGTGAGTACTTCCCGGAAGTGTCTCGGTGTCGCGGAGGCAACGGCCTACTTGGGAGCGCGCGCGCCGACTTCGACCACGACGCGGCCGACCGTGGTCACCTCGAAGAACCGGTCCATCGCCGCGTCGAGCGCTTCGAAGGGGATCGGGCGTGCAATCTCGGCGAGGTGCCCTGGCTTCAGATCGGTCGCGAGGCGCCCCCACAGACGCCTGCGCTCGGGCATCTGGAGCTGGCGGGACACGTTGATCCCGAGTACGTCGACCGCCCTCAGGACGAAGGGCAGCACCGAAGTCGTGAGCTCGGTGCCCACCGCCATGCCGGCGACGGCCACCTTGCCGCCTGGCAGCGTGCGCGCGAGCAGGCGATCAAGGTAGGTCCCACCGACGTTGTCCAGTGCGGCTGCGAACAGCGGCGGCGCGAGCGCCGAGCGGTCCGCGAGCAGCTCGTCGCGCGACATGACGCGCTGCGCGCCGATAGCCTGCAAAAATCGGGACTGCTCCTTCTTGCCCGAAATGGCGCTGACGCTGTAGCCGCGGCGCGCGAGGATGTCGACCGCGAGGCTGCCGACGCTGCCGGTCGCTCCGGTCACCGCGACCGCGCCCTTCGCCGGCGCGCAGCCCGCGGCTTCGAGGCGGTCGACCGTCAACGCCGCCGTGAGCCCGGAGGTCCCGAGGCACATCGCTTCGTACAGAGAGAGACCCTCGGGCAGCGGCACGATCCAGTCGCCGAGCACGCGCGCATAGTCCGCGTAGCCGCCGTCGTGCTCGTTGCCGAGCTTGTAGTTGGTGACGATCACCCGGTCGCCCGGCTTGAAGCGCGGGTCCTCCGACGCGGACACGGTGCCCGACAGATCGATGCCGGTCACGCAGGGGCGATCGGTGCGCACGTTCTTGCCGACGCCGCGCGCGGCCATGGCGTCCTTGTAGTTCACGGCGGAGTACGCGACCTCGATCACCACGGCCCCGGGATCGAGGTCTTCCAGGCCGAGCTGCTCGAAGCGGCACACCGGCTTGCCGCCGACGGTATGGACACGATACGCCTTGAATTTCGACATCTCGATTCTCCGCAGTGCTGGTCAGAGGGACGCGCTCGCGCCGGGGCGCGCCGCCGCGGCGCCGCGTTGCTCGTCGCAGTAGACGACGCGCGCGCGCACGAATCCGTCGATCTCCTCGTCGGAGAGGCCGGCGAACTCCTTCAGCACCGCGCGCGTGTCCTGGCCGGTTCGGTGTCCCGACCACTTGAGCGCCCCCGGCGAAGCCGAGAGCTTCGGCACGACGCCGGTGAGGACGACCGAGCCGAGGTCGTCGTCAGGCACGCTCGGCAGCATGTCGCGCGCGCGGTAGTGGGGATCCTTGAAGATGTCGGCCATCGTGAACACGCGGCTCGACGGCACTTCGGCCGCGTCGAGGATGCGCTCGAGCTCCGAGAGGTCGTGCGACATGGTCCAATTCGTCACGAGCTCGTCGATCAGGTCGGCGTTCTCGGAGCGCACGCGCTGCTCTGCGAAACGCGGGTCGGCGGCGAGCTCGGGTCGGCCCATCGCGGCCGCGAGACGCCGGTACACGGGGTCCGCGAGCGCGGCGATGTGGATGTATCCTCCGTCGCGCGTCGCGTAAAGGTTGTTGGGGGCGCTGTTGGGCAGCCTCGAGCCGGCACGCATCGCGATCTTGCCGGTCTTCTCGAAGTTCGGTACCGATACCTCCATGAAGCTGAACGCCGACTCGAGCAGGCTCGTGTCGACGCACTGGCCGATGCCGGTCTTCTCCTTGTGGAGCACCGCCATGACCGTTCCGAAGGCGCCGTACAGGCCGGTAATGTAGTCGGTGAGCGGAAGCGCCGCCCGCGACGGCGGCCGGTCGGGATCGCCGATCATGTGGCGCAGGCCGCTCATCGCCTCGCCGATCACGCCGTACCCGGGGCGCCCGCGGTAGGGCCCGGTTTGTCCGAATCCGCTGATGCGGGTCATCACCAGGCCGGGGCGCAGTCGCGCGAGCTCGTCGTAGCCGAGCCCCCACTTCTCGAGCGTGCCCGGGCGGAAGTTCTCGACCACCACGTCGAAGCGCGCAATGATTCTCTTCACCAGTTCGCGCGCCTCGGGCTTCCTCAGGTCGAGCGCGGCGATCGACTTGTTGCGGCAGATGCTCGCCGCGTAGAGCGACTTGCCGCGCACGGTTTCGCCGAGCTGTCGAATCGGATCACCGTCGGGCGCTTCGATCTTGACTACCTTCGCGCCGAAATCGGCGAGCAGCCGCGCGCAGAACGGCCCCGCGGCGGTCGAGCCCAGCTCGAGCACCTTGTACCGGGCGAGCGGTCCGCCCCCGGCCGAACCATTCACGCTCATCGTTTCGATCCCTGGCCTGTAGAAATGCGCCGGACTATTTTGGCGCGCGCTCGGCGCCGAGCAGCCCGAGAACCCGCGAGAGCTCCCTGGCGACAGCGCGCGCGGCCTCGGCGTATTCTTGCCTGTGCGCGCGGAAGCGGTCGGTCGGCCCGCCGACGACGAACACCGCGATGGGCTCGGAGTCGCGCGCAAAGACCGGGGCCGCGACGGCGCTCACGCCCACCATGCGCTCGTCCTCGCTGAACGCCACGCCCGAGCCGCGGATGCGCTTCAGCTCTTCCTGGAGCTTCGATGCACTGGTGATCGTCCTCGCCGTATGCGCGACTAGGCGGTGAGTCTTGAGGTAGCGCGCGAGGCTCTGGTCGTCGAAATGGGCGAGAAGGCACTTGCCGACCGCCGAGCAATAGAGATCCCGGGGCTCCCCGATCGGCACGGTGTAGCGCACCGGGTTCTCGCTCTCCACGGTGTCCACGTAAACGGCGAGATCGCGGGATGCCGAGGGCACGCCGAACAGCGCGGTCTCCCCGGTTTCGTGCGCCAGCTGCCGGAGCAGCGGCCGCGCCAGGTGCACCACGTTGCGCCCGGGAATGACCGACATGGCGAACGCGCTGGCCGCCGGCCCGAGCACATAGCGGTCTTCCTTCCGCAGCACGTATTCGAGCTGCTGCAGCCCCTTCAGGAGGCCGACCAGGCTGGTCTTCGGGGCGCCCAGCGCGCGGCTGATGGATGTGAGGCTCTCGCCCGCGGGACGCAGCGCAAGGAATTCGAGGATTCCGACAACGCGTGCCACCGACTGCGGACCGGACGCCGTGGCTTTCCGGGCGGCGGGACGGGGACGCGCCGCGCCGCGCCGCGGGGTGCTGCCCGCGTGCGCGGTACTGTTACGCATATCGGTATGCACTCCGCATATACGAATTATCAGCGGGGGCGCGCCGAGGTGTCAAGGCGCGCCCCCGGTCCCTGTTGCATCTGGAAGGAATGTATGCGTAAATGTATACACATTTAAACACGAGTGGGCGCGAATGTTCCTCTCAATTTCGGCCGAAGACTTCGGGCGCCTCGAGTCCTACCTGCCGCGCGGGTTGGTCGTGTCCGACGAAAGCGATCCGCTGCAGCGCGCACGCGGACGCATTCAGCGACTCATCCTGATGCAGCGCCTGCATCCCGGGCACAAGGTCCCGATGGACGAGGTCGCGCAGCACGTGGGCGCGAGCAGGACTCCGGTACGCGAGGCGTTGCGGCTTCTGGAAACGGAAGGCGTGGTGCAGTCATTACCGAACCGCGGGTTCATCGTCCGGCGCATCGGGCCGGAGGAAGCCGTGAGCCTGTACGACACGCGTGGCTGCCTCGAGCGGCACGCGGCGACGCGGGCGATCGAGCGCCGGAGCAGGGCGTTCGTCGCGGACCTGCGCGCCCTACACAGGATCTACGAGCGCGTACTCAGCGGCCCGGAGGACCGTCGGCGTCTCGGTATGCTCGTCGACAAGGCCTTCCATCTGCGCATCGCCGAGCAGGCGGGCAACGCGCATCTCACCGAGGTGCTCGCGAACACGTTTGACCGCCTAATCCTAACGCGTCCCATGGATGGCTTTCCGGTGTCTAGGATGAAGGCGGCATTGGACGAGCACAAGGCGATCCTGGCGGCGTTCGAGGCCAGGCGCCCGAAAGCCGTAGTGGAGGCGGTCGCCAAGAACGTTGAGGAAGGCGGCGCCGCGATCGTCGCGCATCTGCGTCGCCTCGATGAGTTCCACGCGCAGGCCTGAACCGGGGTACCGCGTCGCGGCGCCCGGACGGACTCGGTTTCGAACGTTACGACAACCACGAAAGGCAATCCGAACATGAGTCATGCGCGCGTTGATGCCGCGTCTTTGCCGAAGGGAGCCCGCGACCGGATGCGGGCCGAGGCCAATGCCGTTTTCGCGCGGCACATCTTGGAGCCGATCTTCGAGATCAACTGCCGCCTCTACTTCCGTCCGCTGATCGCGGCGCATCGCGCATGGCTGCTCATGCTCGCCGAGCGCGGCATCGTGTCGCGCGCGCACGCCGTAGCGATCCTGCGCGGGCTGGAGGCCATCGAGCAAGCCGGTCCGGATGCGGCCCGACCCTTCGATCCGGCACTCGACTACTACTATCTCCACATCGAGAGGGCGCTGGTGCAGTGCGTGCCCGGGGGGGAATCGGTTGTCGGCAACCTAAATCTCGGGCGCACGCGCCCCGAGCCACTGGCCCGCATGGTGGTGCGCGAATCCCTGTGCAAGACGATGGGGGCAGTGGACGCGATCCGGCGTGGTCTGGTCGACATGGCAGAGGCCGAGGCAGGCACGGTCATGCCCGGCTACACGCACCTTCAGCACGCGCAGCCGACGACGCTGGGTCACTACCTGCTGTCGATCCAGGATCACCTTGCGCGCGACGCGGAGCGTCTGCTCGCCGCGTATGACACGGTCGACCAGTGCACGCTCGGCTGCGGAGCGATGTCTGGAACCAGCCTGGACGTTGACCGGCTGCGCGTCATGAGGCTGCTCGGCTTTGCGCGCCTTTGCGAGAACACGATCGACAGCGTCTCCGCCACGGATCACGTCATGCAGGCGGCCGCAGCTCTGGCGAGCACCATGAACGTCATCGCCCGGTTCTGCCAGGACCTCTACATCTGGTCCTCGCAGGAGTGCGGAATGATGGACGTAAGCGACGCTTTCTCCTCGCCGAGCAGCCTCATGCCGCAGAAGAAGAATGCCCTGGTGCTCGAGTACGTGCGCTCGCGCGCCGCGCGGGTGATCGGGGACCTCACGGCGTCCCACGCCGTCACGCAGAACGTTGGATACATGGACACCGAAGAGGTCGAAATCGAGGCTTACCTCCCGCTGTACGAGGCGTTCGCGGCGGCGGACGAGGCATTGCCGACGGTGGCGGCGCTGATCCCCGCGATGCAGCCGAACCGGGAACTGATGCGCGCGCGTGCCGCCTGGGGGTTCTCGAGCGTCACTGCGCTGGCGGAGGCCATCCAGACCCAGCAGGGTCTTTCCTATCGTACTGCGCATCGCGTGGTCGCCCGCGCCGTCCTGATGGCCGTGGAGCAGGGCGGAGACGCCAACTCCATCGACACCGCTCTCCTCGACACGGCGGCACGGGAGATGATCGACCGCTCGATCGTAATGTCTGGCGACGAGATTACCCGCTGCCTCGACCCGCGACGATTCGTGGAGCAGCACAAGACGCTGGGTGGAACGGCGCCCGCGGAAGTGCATCGGATGGCCGGGCTGCGGCGGGAGGCGCTCGCTTCGAGCGGCGCCGCGGTCGCGGAAAGGCTGCGGCGCGTGCGGCGCGCGGACCAGGAGCTGCGCGAGGCGGTTGCGTCGCTGATCGGCTCGGAACCGCCGGCGACCGGCGCGCGCTGACGTCCGCCGTGCGGGCGTTGACACTAGGCGCGGTTTCGGCGAAGAATACCTCGATGCGTATCAAGTACGTATATACGAACAAGCGCGGGCGGCCTGGGCCGGCCGCCGGACCGTGACGGCGGCGGGCGGGGCCGCGCCGGTGGCGGCGGGCCTGTTCACTAATCCGGACGCCGAAGGCGCGATCCGCCTGCTCGGACAGCGCTGCCGTGCCTGCGGCGCGTGCTTCTTCCCGGGCGGGCGCATGAGCTGCATCCGCTGCTTCGGGACGGAGCTTGAGACAGTCGAGCTGGACGGCGCGGGAAAGGTCGAGTGCTTGACCGTCGTGCGGCAGGCGCCGAAAGGCTATTACGGTCCGCTCCCCTACGCCATCGGGAGCGTTGTTCTCGGAGCCGACGTGCGCGTGCTGGCCCAGCTGGTGGGAAGGGCTCCGGAGGCATGGCGCTGCGGCGACGCGGTGGCCGCGTGTGTATTCGAGCTGCCGCGCGCGCGCGACGGAGGAGACCCGGCGCTCTGCTACGGCTTCCGCCCGAGCGCGTCCGCCGCGGAGCGGACGGCAGCAGAGCGCAGCCGATAACGCAACCGCAGAGAATTCATGGGCGAGGCATACATCATCGGCGCGGGCATCACGAGGTTCGCCCGCCACGAAGACCGGACCGTCGAGTCACTCGCCGCCGAAGCGGTCGTTCAGGCGCTCCGGGACGCCGGCATCGGATGGGGCCAGGTCCAGCAGCTCTACGCCGCTCACGTCAAGCAAGGCGTCGCCGCCGGACAGCGCGTGATCAAGCAGGTGGGCCCCTCCGGAATTCCGGTGCTCAACGTCGAGAACTGTGCCGCAGCCGGTTCGACCGCGGTGCGCGAGGCGAGCCTGGCTGTTCGTGCGGGCGAGTTCGACCTTGTCGTGGTGGCAGGGTTCGAGAAGATGGAGCCGGGACTGCTGAGCGTTTTCCCGGCCGGGGATCCGCGGGTCGTAATGGGCATGACGGTGCTGCCGATGCGCTTCGCCCTGATGGGCGCGAAGCACATGCATGAGTTCGGCACGACGATCGAGCAGTTCGCGCAGATCTCGGTCAAGAACCACGAGCATGCCGTCCACAACCCCATTGCCCAGTACCCGAAGAACGTCTCGCTGGAGCAGGTGCTGGCATCGCGCATCATCTGCGATCCCATCACCGTGCTGCAATGCAGCCCCACAAGCGACGGCGCGGCGGCGGTCGTGATCTGCTCGGAGGAATTCCTGAGGAGGAGCGGGGCGCGGCGCGCGGTGCGCGTCGTCGCGAGCGGGCTGACTTCGGACAGCGACGAGCAGGCGCGCAACGTGCACACGCTCGAGCTGATGGAGCGGGCTTCCCGGCGGGCATACGAGCGTGCGGGCGTGGCTCCGGAGGACGTGGACGTCGCCGAGACGCACGACTGCTTCACGGTCTCGGAAGTTATCTCTTACGAGGCGCTCGGCCTGTGCGCGAAGGGCGAGGGCGGGCGCCTGGTCGACGAGCGGGCGACTTGGATCGGCGGCCGCATCCCGGTGAACCCGAGCGGCGGCCTGCTCGCCCGCGGCCACCCCCTCGGCGCGACCGGGGTCGCGCAGATCTGCGAGCTCGTGACCCAGTTGCGAGGCGAGGCCGGGCCGCGCCAAGTGGAGGGCGCGCGCATTGGGCTGGCCGCGAACACGGGAATGTGGTCGTGCTGCGTCACGCTGCTCGAGAAGGCCGATTGACGGCGCGCGCCAGCCGTACCGGCCGGGTCCGCAACGTGCGGAGCTCCCGCGGGGCGGAACGGCCGCGGAAAGGCGCGGCACTCTGATGAAGCTCGCCGGAATTCGCGTGCTCGAGCTGTCTCAGTACCTTCCCGGCCCCTACCTCTGCAGGATGATGGCCGATCACGGGGCCGAGGTGGTTAAGGTGGAGCCGCCTTCCGGCGAGCCGAGCAGGCGAATGGGGACCCCGGTCGCGGGGCAGACGGTCTACTTCCGCGAGACGCATCGCCACAAGAAGAGCATCGTGCTCGACCTTAAGACTGCAGAAGGTCGCGAGGTCCTGATGGCGCTGGCCGAGGAATCCGACGTGCTGGTCGAGTCGTTCCGTCCGGGGGTCGTCGACCGCCTCGGCATCGGCTACGCGGCGATCCGCGAGCGCTCCCCCGGGATCGTGTACTGCTCGCTTTCGGCCTTCGGCCAGTCGGGCTCGCTGCGCGAGCGGCCGGCACACGACCTGAGCATTCAGGCAATGAGCGGCTTCCTGCCGCTGGGCTGCGGGCCCGACGGTGCACCGGTGCTCCCGGGAGTTCCCGCGGCGGACATGGCCGGCGCGCTGACGGCGCTGTCTGGAATCCTGATGGCGCTGCTGCGCAAAGCGCGGACGGGGCAGGGCGATTACGTCGATGTGGCCATGCTCGACGCCCTGCTTGCCTGGACACCGCACTTTGCCGACCGGGTATTCGTGCACGGCAAGGCACCGGTCCCCCCGGTCGAGCGATGGTGGGGTGGCACGGCGTTCTACAACGTGTACCGGACCGCAGACGGCGGACACGTCACGCTCGGCGGCAGTGAGCCCAAATTTATTGAAAACCTGCTCGGTGCGCTCGGTCGACCGGACCTGATCGAGCTTGCGAAGCAGGGGGCGGGTCCGCACCAGGAGCCAGTGAAGGCGTTCCTGGCCAACGTCTTCGCGACGCGCACGCGCGATGAGTGGGTCGCGTGGTTTGCAGAGCGTGACGTGTGCTTCGCTCCAGTGTGTGACCTGACGCAGGCATACGCGGCCGTGCAGACGCGCGCGCGGGGAATGGTACTGGACGATCCTGAAGCGGGTGGCAGGCTCGGAACGCCCATTAAGTTCGCCGCCGAACCAGGTCGCGAGACCGGGCGCGCCCCTGAGTTCGGCGAACACACGCAAGAAATTCTCGACGGTCTCGGCCACGCCGCTGGAGCGAGAACAAGAGCAGAGGGTCGCCGTTGAGTTGCCGCGCTTGGCGCACACAGTTGTGCCGGGCGTTTTGTGGACGTCAAACGAGGAGGCGTGTCATGAAGACGTGGATATCGCTGTGCGCTGTGGCGCTAATGGTGTTGTGCGGATGGGTGGGGCGGGCTGATGCGGAGGTCGGCGAAATTACCGTGGCCCAGCAGTGGGGGATTGGCTACCTGCCCCTCATGGTCATGCAGCAGCAGGGTCTTATCGAGAAGCAGGCGAAGGCAGCGGGGCTTAACGACCTCAAGGTCCATTGGGTCAAGTTTGCAGGCAGCAACGTCGCCAATGACGCGCTGCTCGCGGGGCGACTCCAGTTTGCCGCGGTGGGCGTGCCGCCGCTCATTACGATGTGGGCAAAAACCCATGGCAACCTGGAAGTTAAGGGGGTTGCAGCGCTTGATTCGATGCCCTTCTACCTCAACACGAGCAATCCAAACGTCAAGTCCATCGAGGATCTCACCAACAAAGACAGGATCGCGCTACCCGCAGTAAAGGTTTCGGTTCAGGCAGTGACGCTCCAGATGGCGGCGGAAAAGGCGTTCGGTCCGGCGAACGTACATAAGTTGGATCCACTCACCGTTTCGATGTCCCATCCCCAAGGCTTGATCGAGCTTTTGGGCGGCAAGAGCGGTATCGACTGCCATTTCACCTCGCCCCCGTTTCAATATGAGGAACTTGCGCATCCTGGCATTCACACGCTGCTCAATTCGTACGATGTCCTTGGCGGCCCGGCGACGTTTGTCGTGGTCTGGACGACGGCCAAATTCCGCGCGGAGAATCCCAAGACATACTTGGCATTCCTTCACGCCATGAAGCAAGCGGTTGACTTCATCAATGAGCATAAGTCAAAAGCGGCCGACGTATACCTCAAGATGTCTAACGACAAGGAGTCGAAGGAGGCGATTCTCAAGATGCTCAATGATCCGCAAATTCAGTTTTCTCTCACGCCGAACAACACGATGAAATACGCGGACTTTATGTACAAGATCGGGTCGATCAAGATAAAGCCGCATTCATGGAAGGATCTGTTTTTTCCTGAAGTACACGACTTGCCGGGAAGCTGACGCCCGGGATTCGCGGCGGCCGCGTGCTCGCGGGCGCCGCGCGGTCGGCCCCGTGATCGACGGACTGGATCAGACGTTTGCTGGCCACCCTCGGAGCCGCGTTGACGTATGGCACTTCCGCCATGCGCGAGGTGTTTTCGGACGAGGGATTCGCGGCCGCGTTCCTGGAGACGGAGCGGGCGCTCTTGCAGGTGCAGGAGGCGTACGGCCTGGTGCCCGCGGGCGAGGCGGCGAAACTCGCTCACTTCCGGGCAGACGAGTTCGATCTGGCAGAGGCGTCGGCGGCGGCGCTCGCCACCGGCAATCCGGTGGCTGGCCTTGTTGATCAGCTGTATCGGGCCTCTTCCTACGCTCATTTCGGTATCACCGCGCACGATGCATGGGATGTCGCGCACGTTCTGCAGCTCAGAGCGGCGGCCGGCCTCGTCCTGACTGATCTTCGAGCGGTACTCGAGGTGCTCGCCTCCGGCGCTGAACGGCACGCCACCACGCCGATGCTCGGGCGGACCCAGGGCCAGGCGGGGGCTCCGACGACCTTCGGGTTCAAGCTCGCAACGTGGCTGGATGAGCTGCTGCGCCTCGGGGACGGCCTGGAGCGCGCGCGGGACGAAGGCGCTGTCGTATCGGTCGCGGGCGCCGTGGGAACCGCATCCTCGTTCGAGGTCATCGGCGGGTCCTCGAGCGCGATCGAGGCGGGCGTGGCAAGTATCCTGGGGCTGTACGTCAGCGACACGCCGTGGTTCACGAGCCGGGACCGCTTCGTCGCGCTGGCCGCCGCCCTCGCCCAGCTGTGCACGTGCGCGGGAAAGATCGGCCACGAGATATACAACCTGCAGCGGACCGGAATCGGAGAGCTGGCCGAGGGAGGCGCATTTGGGAGCTCGGCGACGCCGCAGAAGAGCAATCCCTGGCGCGCACAGAAGCTGCACGGCCTGGGCGTGATCGCGCGCAATCTGGCCGCCCTTGTGGGCGACGGCGCCGCGCTGGCCGAAGGCGAGCGCGAGATCGGCATGGCGTATGCGGAATGGTATGGCCTGGCGCAGCTGTGCCTGGTGAGCGGGCGCGCGTGCGCCGACCTCGCAGCGCTCCTCGAGCGGCTCGAAGTGCGCGAGGGCGCGATGCTCGCCAACCTGTGCCAGGACCCGTCGGTACTTTCCGAGAGCCTGAGCATGCTGCTGTCGCGGGCGGTGGGAAAGGAGCGCGGCTACGCCCTCATGAAGGCGGCCATGGCGCGCTATCGGGCCGGGCAGGCGTTTCCGGAAGCCGCGGGCGAGGCCTTCCGCGAGGCGGGGCTCGATGCGCCGAAAGGCCTCGTGCAATGGCCCGGCGAGCTCGGCTGGGCTCCGGCGCGCGCTCGCGGCGTAGCTGCGAAGGCCCGCAGCTGGCTCGCCGAGAAGCGGCAAGGCGGCTGCGGGCGACCGTCCGGCTGATCTCCCGCAGGCGGCGCTCAGGTCCCCTGGAACAGCAGCCGCGTGATGACCTCGTTGTCGATGGTCTCGCCGAACAGGCTGCGTGCGAGCAGCTCGCTGCCGAGCAGCTGGGGCGCGATGATGATGTCCGGCTGCACGCGCTTGATCTTCTGCAGGTGCTTGCTGTCGTTGACCGAGGTGACGGTCCGAGTGCCCGGGGCGACTTCCTTCACGGCGAGGACTACGAAGGCGTTCTCGGCGTCGTCCTCCCGCAGGCTGAGGACCGCGCGCGCGGTGCCCACCGAGACCTGCCTGAGGACGTCCGGGTCGGTGGCGTCCCCGACCACCACGTCCGCGCCTTCCGGGTAGGCGTGGTCGCGCCCGGGCGCCACGATGACGGTGAGGTGGGCGCCCCGGCGCCGCAGCTCGAGGAATACGTTCATGGCGAGCGCGGTGGTGCCGACGATCACGAAATGGTCGAGGCGGTTCACGTGCGATATCCTACCTTTCAGCAGTTTCTGCAGCCTGCCGCCGACGACCGGCCCGATGAACACGCCGATCGAGGTCGCGAACACGGTGATGCCGAGAATGATGATCGAGACCGTGAACAGGCGCGCCGCCGGGCTGTGCGGCGTGATGTCGCCGTAACCCACGGTCGACATGGTCACCACGGCGAAATAGAAGGCGGTGCCGATGTTCCGGATCCCGGGAGAGAAGCCCTCGCCCAGGTAGAGCGCTCCGAACGTGGCGTACACGAGCAGGGACGACACGCTCAGCACCGCGAAGAGGCTGCTCGCGGCGAGGCTGCTGCGGTCGAAGTGGCGCCAGTACGCGAGCAGGAGCATGGCCAGCGCGAGCGTGTAATAAAGCGCGCCTGCCGGCTGATTGTGCCGCCAGAGCATGAGCAGCGCGCCGGCGAGCAGCAGCAGGATCGTGATCGCCCAGGCGACCCGCGCGCGCAGCGCGAGCCCGAACGCCATGACGATCAGGCTGGCGGCGAACAGGGCGCCGGGCAGGGCGAGCACGTGCAGTCCTTCCAGGATGGCTCCGCCGCCCTGCCGCCAGAGCCGGACGATGTCGGCGCGGACCGAGCCGACATAGGGCCGCAGCAGCAGCGCGCCGTCGAGCGCGACGAGCAAGGCCAGGGCGAGATGCGGCATGCCCAACGCAGCCAGCCTGCGCCGGAGGGCGGAAAGCCGCACACCGGCGCGAGAGTGCTTCGTGGCGATCTCGGGCATGGACCGGGCTTCAGTCTCGCGCTGCGGCCGCTACCCCGCGAGCCGCACGGCGACGAAGATGAAGGCCGCTCCGAGGCAGGTGAGCGCGATGAGGCCGAGCGTGATCCCGGGGCGGTTCTGCGAGTGCGCCTCCGGCAGGATGTCGGAGGCGCCGATGTAGAGCAGGAACCCGGCGAAGAATCCCAGGTAGAGCATCAGCGCGCCCGGCGGCACGCTGAAGAGCAGCGTGGAGGCCGCGCCGAGCACCGGGGCGAGGGCGTCGAGCGCCAGCATCGCCGTCGAGCGGCGCGGCGTGTTGTCGTGGACCAGCATGAGGCTCACCGTGTTGAGGCCGTCGCAGAAGTCGTGCGCGATCACGGCGAGCGCCACGATGATGCCGGCCGATTGCGAGACCTGGAACGCCAAGCCGATCCCGACGCCGTCCATGAAGCTGTGACCGATCAGCGCGAGCGCCGAGAGCAGGCCGACCTGCGGATGGCGGTGCGCGGCGTACTCGGCCTCGTGCGCGTGATGGACGAGGAGGAACTTCTCCAGGCCGTGGAAAAGCAGGAAGCCGACCACCAGGGCGATCATCGCCCCGGTGGCCTCGGTGTTCTGCGCGCGCGCGAGCTCGAAGATCTCCGGCAGGATGTCGAAGCTCACCACGCCGAGCAGCACGCCGGCGGTGAAGCTGAGGATGAAGTGCAGACGGTCGCGGAACCTGAGCGCGAACAGACCGCCGAAGGCAGTCGACACGAAGGTCGCGAGCGACAGTAGGATTGCGCTCATGCGCAGCGCAGCCGCCGCGCGCGCGCCGCAACGGGCGGCTTCATTCCTTGCGGTTTTCCGACGGCGTCACGACGAAACGGTGCATCGCGGTGTGGTCGGCGAGCGCGCCGAGGGCGCTCGCCGCTTCCCGCCAGCGCTGCGCGCACTCGCGCGCGAAAGGCGCGCGCGCGCCGAGCGCGTCGGCGAGCCCTGCCGCCGTCGCGAGGTCCTTCGCCATCAGGCCGACCGAGAAGCCCGAGGCATAGGTCCCGGAGAGCATGAACTGCTTCACCTTCACCTCGGTCGTGTTGTTGCGCCCGGTCGAGGCGTTGAGGATGTCGGTCATCACGCCGGGATCGAGGCCGAAGCGCGCGCCGATCGCGAGCGCCTCCACCGTGGCGAGCAGCCCGGCCGCGGACACGTAGTTGTTGAGCGCCTTCATCGCGTGCCCCGAGCCGAGCGGGCCCGTGAGGAAGATGCGCGCGCCCAGCTTCTCGAGCAGCGGCCGCACCCGCTCGACGAGCGCGGCTTCGCCCCCTGCCATGATGGCGAGGCTCGCGTCGAGCGCCTTCTTCACGCCGCCGGAGACGGGCGCGTCGACCAGGCCGACGCTCTTCGCGGCGAGCGTCTCGCCGAGCGCGCGCGTGCCCATCGGGTCGGAGGAGCTCATGTCGAGCACGATCGCGCCCGCCGCGAGCGCCGGCAGCGCCTGCGCGACGACCTCGCGCACCGCGTTTCCGTCGGGCAGCATGGTGATGAGCATGTCGGCGCCGCGCGCAGCCTCCGCGACGCTCGCGCAGTTGCCGGCGCCATTGAGATCGTAGCTGCGCAGCGCGAAGCCGGCCTTCTCGAGGTTCGCGGCCATGGGCCGGCCCATCTGGCCGAGGCCCACGAACGCGACCGTGCGCGGCGCGCTCACACGCCGCGTTCCTTGAAGACTTCCCTGGCGCAGCGGAACGCCACCACCGCGGCGGGCACGCCGCAGTAGATCGCCACCTGCAGCAGCACCTCGCGGATCTGCTCCTTGGTGAGGCCGTTGTTGAGCGCGCCGTTCACGTGGAGCTTCAGCTCGTGCTCCCTCCCGAGCGCCGAGAGCATCGCCAGGTTGATGATCGAGCGGGTCTTGCGGTCCAGGCCGGGCCGGTTCCAGACGTCGTTCCAGCAGTAGGTGTTGAGCAGCTCGACGAACGGCCGGCTGAACTCGTCGGTCGCCGCCATCGCCTTGTCGACGTACTGCGCGCCGAGCACCTCGCGGCGCGTCTTCAGCCCGGCGTCGTAGCGTTCCTTGTGAGAGCGCTTGTCCATTGCTTCTCCTTCGGGTGGGTCAGACGATCTCTTCGTAGCGGATGCCTGCGCGCCGCAGCACGGCGTCGAGCTCCAGGCCGCCCGGGCGCGGCACGTTGCGGAAGGCGCGGCCACTATAAGCGCTGCCCCGCGGGGCGGCAACACGCCGGTTCGCAGTCCTGGGGTAGGATGGCGCAAGCGCGCTTCGCCCGCCATGCCGGTCCACAACGCAGACATCGTCCGGGTGTTCGAGGAGATCGCCGACCTGCTCGAGCTGGGCGACGAAAACCCGTTCCGGGTGCGCGCCTACCGCAACGCCGCGCGCATCGTCTCGGACCTGCGCCTGGACATCGCGGGCGAGCTCGC
>JAKALD010000277.1 GCA_021813275.1 Pseudomonadota bacterium
CGTCGATGCCGAGCTCGTGCAGCACGCGCCGCGTCTCGGGGATCACGCGCTCGAAGTCGAAGCGCGCGTCGGCCACCTCGTCGGCGCGCGCAGCGCCCAGGTGCCCGCCGGCGTAGCGCGGGTGCTCGATGACGATCGCATCGGGCGCGCGCCCGCGCCGCAGCCAGCGGCGTGCGATCAGCCCCGCGGCACGCGCCTCGGACACGATCGGCACGAGCGCGACATGGGACCAGTCCTGCGTCAGCTCGGGCAGGTCAAGCGCGAGCCCCGCTCCCACGACGATCGCCTCGGCGCCGCTCGCGCAGGCCTGGCGCACGTACTGCGGGTACTGCGACACCGCGCGCATCACGTTGACGGCCACCAGGCCGTTGCCCGCGGCGAGCTCGCGGGCGTCGCGCACCTCGCGGTCGAGCGCGATCAGGTTGGCCGCGTCGATCGCCTCCTTGTCGCGCGAGCGCAGCGTGGCGCGCATCAGGTCGGGATGGTGCCGGCGCAGGTCGACGCTCGAAATGGTTCCCACTCCGCCCGCGCGGGCGACGCTTCCGGCCAGGCGGTGAGCCGAGACGCCGACTCCCATGCCGCCTTGAACGAGCGGCAGCGCCTGCCGCCCTCTGATGCGCAGTAGCTCCATGAGCGATTCCGGAAAAGTTCTCAGTTTGCCGGCAAGCGGCCTGGCGGTCTTTGATGGGCGACAACGAATGGTGAGGCCCGGCGCGTCCCGCGGATTTGATCTGGCTCAAGGACCGGCCGCGCCGCCATGGAAGTATAGCCAACACCATGGAAATCGTCGGCATCCCGCGCAGGGCGCACAATCTGTTGAGCGGCGTGATCGCGAACCTGCCGCTGTTTCGCCACAGCACGCCGCAGCACCTGAGCGAGATCGCGCGCCACGCGCGCGCCCACCACGTTCGCAAGGGGACCGTGATTTACCGGCGCGGCGAGCACCTGCATGGCCTGTTCGCCGTGGCCTTCGGCATGGTCAAGCTCTCGCTGCGCGGCGGCAACGGCACCGAAAAAGTGCTGCGGCTCGTCGGCGCGGGCGAGACCTTCGGAGAGCCGCCGGTGTTCCTGGAGCGCGAGACTCCGGTCGAAGCGACCGCGCTCTCCGACAGCATGCTCGTCATCATCCCCGCCGGCCCGCTGGTCGCGCTGCTCGAGTCCGATGCGAGCTTCGCGCGCAGCCTGGTGGCGAACCTGTGCCTGCGCGTCGAGAACCTCGTGCTCGACGTCGAGGCCGCGTCACTGCGCGACGCGCGCCAGCGCGTCGCCTGCTACCTGGAGTCGCTGGTCGACATGAAGGAAGCGAAGGCGCGCGCGACGGTGCGGCTCGCGGCGACGAAGACCGTCATCGCATCGCGCCTTGGGGTGACCAAGGAAACGTTCTCGCGCCTGCTGCACGAGCTCGCCGAGCAGGGGCTGATCGCGGTGGCGAAGCGCGAGATCACGCTGCTCGACCGCCCGGGGCTCGCCGCGCTGGCGCGCGGCGCGCCGGCGGCCGTATCGCCCTAGCGCACGAGCGGCGTCGCGGCGGCGCCGAGATCGACGCCGCGCACGTCGGCGCGCCCCGCGAGGACGCGCACGTACTGCTCGAGTGCGCGGCGCTGCACCCGCTCGCGCAGCTGCCCGGCGATGCGCTCGCGCACCGTCTCGAACGGCAGCTGCCGCCCGGGTACCCGGCGGTCGACCGCGACGATGTGAAAGCCGTAGCGCGTCTTCACGAGCTGGCCGCGAACACCGGTCCACGCGCCGTCGAAGAGCGCGCGCTCGAATTCGGGGACGGTCTGCCCGCGCTGGATCTGGCCGAGGTTCCCGCCGTGCTGTCCCGAGGGGCAGTTCGAGCACTCGCGCGCGAGCGCTTCGAACCGCCCGGGCGCCCGCAGCAGGTCCGAGAGCGTGACTTCGGCCTTCGCCCGCAGCGCGTTCACCGGCGTTGCGGGCGTGACCTGGAACAGGATGTGCCGCGCCTCGACCAGCTCGCCGCTCGTGAACCGCTTCTCGTTCGCGGCGTAGTGCTGGCGGCATTCCGCCTCGGTCGGCTCGGGCGTCGCGACCTCGCGCGCGAGCAGGCCCTCGATCGCCGCGTCGAGCGCTTCGGCCCCGGCGCCGGCGCCCACGAGCCCGGTCGCGAGCGCCCGCTGGCGCAGCAGCTCGTGCACCGCCGCCGCCTCGGGCGTCGGGAAGCGCGCGGCGTCGACGGCCACGCCGTTGATCGTAACTTCCGCCATCGCCTCGGGCCCCGGGCTCAGCCGCCGGCCGAGGTCGGAAAGCCCCCGCGCGGGTTGCGCCCGCGCGTGCGCACGATCTGCGCCGGCCGCACGAGGTAGGCCACCGTCGCGAACCCGCTCCAGATGTGGGCGAGGCGCGTGAACGGGAAGATGAGGAAGATCGTCAGCCCGAGCGCGATGTGCGCCTGGTAGACCCACGGCACGCCGACCAGCAGCTCGGCGTTGCCGCCGCGGAAGATCACGATGCCCTGCACGTACTCGACCAGGCGCGAGAACATCGGGCCGCCGAGGTCCGCGGACGAGAAGTAGATCGTCCACAGGCCGAGCGCGAGCTGGACCCAAAGGATCGCGAGCACCGCGACGTCCCAGGGACGGGTATTCGCGTGGATGCGCGGATCGGCGAGCCGGCGGTGGATGAGCAGCGTCAGCCCGGCGATCGCGCACGCGCCGGCGACGCCGCCCGCGACCATCGCGAGCAGCGCGTGCTCGGTCGGCGTCATGAGCGCGTCGACGATCGGCTCGGGCATCAGGAAGCCGATCAGGTGCCCGAAGAACACGACCAGGACCCCGAAGTGGAACAGGTTCGATCCCCAGCGCAGCTCGCGGTGGCGCAGCAGCTGCGACGAGTCGCTCTTCCAGGTGTACTGGTCGCGGTCGAAGCGCACCAGGCTGCCGACGAAGAACACCGCGAGCGCGATGTACGGGTAGATGCCGAAGAGGAACGCGTGAAGAGTGGTCATTGCGCGTCTCCGTTGCGGGTTACGAATCGAATCGGCGCGGCCGCGGCGCCGGGCGCCTGCGCCGCGAAGGCGGGCGCCTCGGCCCATTCCTCGTCGAAGGGCTCGCGCGCCGGCGCCTCGGCGGCCTTGCTCCAGTCGAGCCCCGGCTGCTTCGCGAGCGCGAGGAGCGCCGCGAAAACCGCCGCGTGGCGGCTGCCGCGCGCGAGGAGCGCCTCGCCGATCGCGCGCAGGATGTGCGCGCAGTCCCCGAGCATCGCGCGCGCCTCGCCGAGCGTGCGGCACGACAGGTACTCCAGGAGCACCGGCAGGTGATCCGGCAGCTCGCTCGCGGTCAGGCGAAAGCCCGCGTCCGCGTAGATCTGCTTCAGCTCGACCATCGCCACCCCGCGGTCGCGCGACTCGCCGTGCAGGTGCTCGAAGAGGTTCAACGAGGTCGCGCGCGCGTGGTCGAACAGGGCGACGTAGCGCGCCTCGAGCTCGAGCGGCTCGGTCGAGCGCATCTCGTCGATCAGCGCGGCGAGCCGCTCGCGCTCGGGATGCGGCAGCAGCGGCGAGCCCGCCAGCGCGGCGCCGATCTCGGGCAGCGCCGCGCGCAGCTCGGCCCGCGGGTAGGTGACGAGGGCGCCGAGCGCCCGCAACGCGATCAGGTCGTCCACGATCGGCGCGCTAGTAGTCGGCGACCTTCTCGCGGCCGTCCTCGCCGCGCACGCGGATCGGGTAGACGCGCCTGCCGCCCATGCGGCCGCCGAACAGGCTCGCGCTCGTCTCGCCGTCCGAGCACGCGTTGCCGAAGCTGAAGCCGCACTCGCCGCGCAGGTAGTACGCCGTCTCGGCGTACTCGCGGTGCGTGGTCGGGATCACGAAGCGATCCTCGTAGTTCGCGATCGCGAGGGTGCGGTGCATGTCCTCGACCTGCGCGAGGCTCATTCCGACGCGCTCGAGCAGCGCCAGGTCGTCGCGGCTCTCGAGATCGCGCCCGCGGTAGAACGCGCGCATCGCCAGCATGCGCTCGAGCGCGTTCACGACCGGCTCCTCCTTGCCCGCGGTGAGCAGGTTGGCGAGGTAGCGCACCGGGATGCGCAGGCTGCGCACGTCGGGCAGCCCGCCCGCCGCGCCGATCGCCCCGGTGCTCGCGCGCGAGGTGATCGGGGAGAGCGGCGGCACGTACCACACCATCGGCAGCGTGCGGTACTCGGGGTGCAGCGGAAAGGCGATCCGCCAGTCGATCGCCATCTTGTACGCGGGCGAGCGGCGCGCCGCCTCGAGCCAGTTCTCCGGAACGCCGTCGGCGCGCGCCTGCGCCTGTACCTGCGGGTCGTGCGGGTCGAGGAAGATCGCGAGCTGCGCCTCGTACAGGTCCTGCGGGTTCTCGGCCGCCGCGGCCTCGGCGATGCGGTCGGCGTCGTAGAGCAGCACGCCGAGGTAGCGGATGCGCCCGACGCAGGTCTCGGAGCACACCGTCGGCTGCCCGGTCTCGATCCGCGGGTAGCAGAAGATGCACTTCTCCGACTTGCCGGTGTTCCAGTTGTAGTAGATCTTCTTGTACGGGCAGCCGGACACGCACATGCGCCAGCCGCGGCACTTGTCCTGGTCGATCAGGACGATGCCGTCCTCCTCGCGCTTGTAGATCGCGCCCGACGGGCAGGACGCGACGCACGCGGGGTTCAGGCAGTGCTCGCACAGCCGCGGCAGGTACATGAGGAAGGTGTTCT
>JAKALD010000278.1 GCA_021813275.1 Pseudomonadota bacterium
TGAAGATCACCTGCGCGACCCCCTCGTTCGCGTAGATGCGCGCAGGCAGCGGCGTGGTGTTCGAGAACTCGAGCGTCACGTGTCCCTCCCACTCGGGCTCGAGCGGCGTCACGTTGACGATGATCCCGCAGCGGGCGTAGGTCGACTTGCCGAGGCAGATCGTCAGCACGTTGCGCGGGATGCGGAAGTACTCGACCGTGCGCGCCAGAGCGAACGAGTTCGGCGGGATGATGCACACTGGGCCGGAGAAGTCGACGAACGACTTCTCGTCGAACACCTTGGGATCGACGATCGTCGAGTTGATGTTGGTGAAGATCTTGAATTCGCTCGAGCAGCGGATGTCGTAGCCGTAGCTCGAGGTCCCGTACGAGACCACCCGGCGCCCGCCCACCTCCTTGACCTGGCCCGGCACGAACGGCTCGATCATGCGATGGTCGGCCGCCATGCGGCGGATCCACTTGTCCGATTTGATGGTCATGGGAGAGCTCGCCCTGAAAGACGCGCGCCAGGCCCCGCCGGCCGCGCGCTGAGAGGTTGGGGAGGGAGCACGAGGGAACCGTAGGGTTCCCTCGTTCCTACGTGTTCTGGACGACGATCTTCGGGAACTTGGCGGTCGTGTCCCTCTGCGACTCGCCGATCTTGACCGCGCAGCGCCGCGCGATCGCCCGATAGATCTCGGCCACGCGGCCCTCGGGGTCGGCGACCACCGTCGGCTTGCCCGAGTCGGCGTGCTCGCGAATCGCCATGTCGAGAGGCAGCTGGCCGAGCAGCTCGGTGCCATAGTCCCGGCACAGCTTCTCGGCCCCGCCCGAGCCGAAGATGTGGCTTTCGTGGCCGCACTTGGGGCAGACGTAGGTCGACATGTTCTCCACGACCCCGAGGATCGGGATTCCGACCTTCTCGAACATCTTGAGGCCCTTGCGGGCGTCGATCAGGGCGATGTCCTGGGGAGTGGTCACGATGACCGCCCCGGTCACCGGCACCTTTTGCGCCAGGGTCAGCTGGATGTCGCCCGTCCCCGGAGGCAGGTCGACCACCAGGTAGTCGAGCTCGCGCCAACGGGTGTCGCGCAGCAGCTGCTCCAGCGCCTGGGTCACCATCGGGCCGCGCCACACCATCGGCGTGTCCACGTCGATCAGGAAGCCGATCGAGATCGCCTGCAGGCCGTGGCCTTCCATCGGCTCGAGCCGGCGGCCGTCCTTCGACTCGGGGCGTCCGGCAATGCCGAGCATCATCGGCTGGGAGGGCCCGTAGATGTCGGCGTCGAGCACTCCGACCGAAGCGCCTTCGGCGGCCAGCGCGAGCGCGAGATTCACGGTGACGGTGGATTTGCCCACGCCGCCCTTGCCCGAAGCGACCGCGATGATGTTCTTGATGCCCGGGATCAGCTTGACGCCGCGCTGGACCGCGTGCGGCACGACTTTCGACGAGACGTTCGCGCTGACGCTCGCCGCACCGGCGGCCTTGAGGACCTGGGTGACGTGCCGGCGAATCGGCTCGAACTGGCTCTTGCCGGGATAGGCGAGCTCGACCTCGAGCGACACGTCGGCGCCCGAAACCTTGACGTTCTTCACCGAGCGCGTGGCGACGAGGTCCTTGCCCGTATTCGGATCCACGACCTGCTGCAAGGCAGACTGGACTTCGGCTTCGCTGAGTGGCATGGCGGGCAGCTCGGGAACGCGAAAAAGGAGCGTAAGTGTACCTAAATCCACCGCCCCCGCGGGAGAAGACCCCACCGCGTTTGCTAGAATTGGCGTTTCAAATCAAGACCGAGCGATGACCCGCCGCCGGATTCTCGTCACCTCCGCCCTGCCCTACGCCAACGGCGCGATCCACCTGGGGCATCTGGTCGAGTACATCCAGACGGACATCTGGGCGCGCTTCCAGAAGATGGCGGGCCACGAGGTGCACTACGTGTGCGCGGACGACACGCACGGCACGCCCATCATGCTGCGTGCCGAGGCCGAGGGCATCACGCCGCGCCAGCTCATCGAGCGCGTCTGGCACGAGCACAAGCGGGATTTCGACGGCTTCCATATCGCCTTCGACAACTACTACAGCACCGATTCGCCCGAGAACCGGGCGTTCTGCGAGGACATCTACGCGCGCCTCAAGGCCGCCGGCCTGATCGCGATCCGCTCGGTCGAGCAGTTCTACGACCCCGTCAAGCAGATGTTCCTGCCGGACCGCTACGTGCGGGGCGAGTGTCCCAAGTGCTGCGCCAAGGACCAGTACGGCGACGCGTGCGAGGTCTGCGGCGCCACCTACGCCCCCACGGAGCTCGGCAATCCCTACTCGGTCGTCTCCGGCGCACGGCCCGAGCGCCGCGCCTCGGAGCATCACTTCTTCCGGCTCTCGGATGCGCGCTGCGAGGCGTTCCTGCGCAAGTTCACGCAGGCCGAGTCGCGCCTGCAGCCGGAAGCGGCCAACAAGATGAAGGAATGGCTCGGCGAGCCGGGGGAGCAGCGGCTCGCGGACTGGGACATCTCGCGCGATCCGCCCTACTTCGGCTTCGCCATCCCGGGCACGGACGGCAAAAAGTTCTTCTACGTGTGGCTCGACGCGCCGGTGGGCTATTTCGGCAGCTTTGCCGAGTACGCCGCGAAGCGCAAAGCGGCCGGCGCGCCGCTCGACGAGGAAGCCTTCCTGCGGCCCGGCCACGACACCGAGCTGGTGCACTTCATCGGCAAGGACATCCTGTACTTCCACGCGCTGTTCTGGCCGGCGATGCTCGAGCACGCGGGCTACCGCACGCCCTCGAAGATCTTCGCGCACGGCTTCCTCACCGTGAACGGCGAGAAGATGTCCAAGTCGCGCGGCACCTTCATCACCGCCGAGAGCTACCTGCGCCTCGGCCTGAACCCCGAGTGGCTGCGCTACTACTACGCGGCCAAGCTCGGGCCGACGATGGAGGACATCGACCTCAACTTCGACGACTTTGTCGCCAAGGTGAACAGCGACCTGGTCGGCAAGTATGTCAACATCGCCAGCCGTGCCGCACGCTTCATCGCCAAGACTTTCGGCGGCGAGCTCGCCTACGTCGGGGACACGCAGCCGCTCGTGCAGGATGCGCTCGAGTGCGCCCGGCTCGCGGCCGAGGCCTACGAGGCGCGCGAATACGGCCGCGTCGTGCGCGAGGCGATGCGCGTCGCCGACCGAATCAACGAGCAGTTCGATAGGGCGCAGCCCTGGAATCTCGCGAAAGACGCTTCCAGGCGCGTGCCGCTGCAGGACGCGTGCTCGCGCGCGCTCTTCGGCTTCAAGCTCCTCTCGGTGCTGCTCGCGCCGGCCCTTCCCAGGCTGACGCAGCGAGTCGCGCGCGAGCTCTTCGGCCTGGGACGGGATTTCGCGTGGAGCGACGCTGGCGAGCTTCCCCGTCGAATCGGGCCGTATTCGCATCTGATCACGCGTCTCGAGGCCGCGCAGGCCGGTGCGCTGATCGAAGCCAACAGGGAGAGCCTGCAGCCGGCGCCGCCGCCGTCGCAGCAGCGCCACGCCGAACACCAGCAGCACGTCGCACAGGGGGCGGCCGTGAGCCAGGACGAGACGATTTCCATCGATGAATTCGCGAAGATCGATTTGCGCGTGGCGCGCATCGCCGACGCGCAGCAGGTCGAGGGCGCCGACAAGCTGGTCAAGCTGACGCTGGACATCGGCACCGAGACGCGCACCGTGTTCGCCGGGATCAAGTCGGCCTACGCGCCGGAAAGCCTGCGAGGCCGCTACACCGTGATGGTCGCGAACCTCGCGCCGCGCAAGATGCGCTTCGGCGTGTCCGAAGGAATGGTGCTTGCCGCCTCCGGCGAGGGTCCGGGAATCTTCCTGATCGCGCCGGACGCGGGGGCGCAGCCGGGCATGCGGGTGAAGTAGCGCGGAACGGGAATGCAGCCCAGACATTCGTCGATGCCATGATCGAGAGCCCCGGCCGCACCCTGGTGTGCAGCGTGGTGTTTCTCGACATCGTCGAGTACGCAAGAAAGCCGGTCGCCGCCCAGCTGCAGGCCAAGCAGCGCTGCAACGAGCTGCTCGCGGCCGCGCTCGAGCCCGTCGCGCCGCGCGACCGCATCGTGCTCGATACGGGCGACGGCGCCGCCATCGCCTTTCTCGGCGACCCGGAGGACGCGCTGCTCGTGGCGATGGCGCTGCGCGGCGCCGCCCGCGACAGGGGCGCCGCGGAGCTGACCCTGCGCATCGGGGTGAATCTCGGCCCGGTCAGGCTCGTGCGCGACCTCAACGGGCAGGTGAACATCATCGGCGACGGAATCAATGTCGCGCAGCGCGTGATGGCCTTCGCCGAGCCCGGCCAGCTGCTGGTGTCGCGCTCGTTCTACGAGGTGGTGTCGCGCCTGTCACAAGACTACGCCGGGCTGTTCAGCTACGTGGGTGCGCGCACCGACAAGCACGTGCGCGAGCACGAGGTCTATGCGGTTGGCGACAGCGCCGCCGCAGCGCGGCGGCTGGCCGACACCGCGTCGCGCCGTACGGCAAGCGGCTGGCGCGCCGCGGGCTGGGTCGCCGCGCTCGCCCAGACAGGGCCGTTCGGCATGCAGCGCCTGGCGCTGCTCGCCGCGCCGCTGGTCTTCGCCTTGTTCGTCGGCGCCGGGGCCGCGTTGCGCGTCGCACTGCATCGCCCGGGCGCGGCGCCGCAGG
>JAKALD010000279.1:0-1771 GCA_021813275.1 Pseudomonadota bacterium
GCGCGCGAACTGCTCCTTGGGCGGACGCCGCAGGGTGAGGTGCAGGTAGAGCTGCTCGGCGGCGGTGCCCGCCGGGGCGCGCTTCACGCCGACGCGGCGCGCGGCTTCCTCCATGCTCACCGGATGGAACGCGAGCCGCGTGTCGGACACGAGGATGCGCTCGAAGGCGGGCAGCAGTCCCGGGGGCGCGATCGCGACCACGTGGATCGGAGGGCCTTCGCGCGGCAAGGCGCGCGCGGCGGACAGGAACTGCGCCAGGCGCGCGGTCTCCGAGCGCACGAAGGCCGCGAGCGATTCGGGCTGCATGTCGACGGTGCGCTCGAGGCGTGCGAAGCGCAGCTTGCCGTCGTCGATGAAGCACTGCCGCAGGCCGGCGCGGTTGGCGCTCACCACCAGGCACTGCCCGCCGCGCGCGCCCAGGCGCGCCGCCAGCTGCGGCGCGAGCAGCGGCACCGAGTACACGCCCGCGAGCCTCGCCCCGGACTCCGAGAGCGCGTCGAGCCAGGGAGCGAACTGCTGCGGGTTGCTGAAGGACGCGAGCAGCAGCCGCTCGTTGCGGCGCTCGCCGGTCACGTAGCCGAGCGACAGGCCCGCCGCGAGGCGCGTCTCGCGGTAACGCTGCGCCAGGCGCCGCTGGATCACCGCATCGCGGTCGTTGCCGCGCAGGTAGGGGATCTGGTCCTCGTGGAAATCCTCCCCCGACACGTCGGCGAGCAGCGAGAACAAGGCGCCCCGGCGAGCGCGCAGGTACTCGCGAAACGCGGCCATGCCCGCGTCGTCCGCGGTGAACGCCGCCTCGAGATCGAGACGCCCGCGCGACCAGGCGTAGACGTAGTGGTCGCTCGCGGTGAAGTAGATGACGCGCTTGGCCGCCATGTCAGGAGAATTTCATCTTCGAGATCGTGTCGTACACGGGCCCCAGCACCGAGAGCATCACCCAGCCCAGGATCGCGCCGAGCACCAGGGTGAGCGCCGGCTCGATCATCGCCTGCAGCTTGCCGATTGCCTCGCGCACCTCGCGGTTGTAGAAGTAGCTCACGTTGAGCAGCGCCGTGTCGAGGGCGCCGGTGTTCTCGCCGATCTTGAGCATGCGGACGACGAGCGGCGGGAAGAGCCCCGCGTCCTGGAACGCGACCGTCAGGTTCTTGCCTTCGGCGATCTGCTGCCCGACGGTGCGCAGCCCGGCCTCGAGCACCCGGTTGCCGACGATCTCCTCGGAGCTGCGGATCGCGTCGATCACGGTGATGCCGGAGGCGTACATCATCGCGAAGCTCGAGGCGAAGCGCGACAGGATGATCTTGCGCAGGATCGGGCCGACGAGCGGCAGCGAGATCTTGTAGCGGTCGATGCGGTAGGCGATCGCCGGATTGCGCTTGGCGGCGATCTTGAGGCCGACCACGAGCGCGACCGGGACGGCGATGATCGCCCACCAGTAGCCCACGAAGAAGCTCGAGACGTGGATCAGGATGCGGGTCTGCAGCGGGATGGCCTGGCCCATGTTGCGGATGAAGCCCACCATCTGCGGCACCAGGTAGATCATCAGGAAGAAGGTCACCACGAGCACCACGCTTCCGACGAACGCCGGGTACATCATGAGCTTTTTCGTCTGCTCGGCCAGCTCGTCTTCCCACTTCATCGATTCGGTCAGGCTCTTGAGCACCTTGCCGTGCTTGAACGTGACGCTGCCGATGAAGGAAATGCAGTCTTCCAAGAACTGCTGCCGCGCCAGGATCTGACCACCGGCCGCCGTTTCGCGCAGGATACGAAGCAG
>JAKALD010000279.1:1781-4648 GCA_021813275.1 Pseudomonadota bacterium
CGAACACCTTGCCGAAGACTTCCGGATACTCGGCGAGCGACTGCGACAGGCTCTTGCCGCCCTGGATCGACTCGAGCAGCCCCGATACCACCTCGCGAAAGCGCGGGTTCTCGACGCTGTCGCGCAGGTCGACCAGTCCCTCGACGAGCGGCACGCCGGCCGTGGAGAGCTGCTCCAGATGAAAGCAGAAATTGATCAGCTCGGGGCGCTTGATCTTGCCGCCGCCGATCAGCCGGGTGCGCTGGCTGGACGGCGCGCCGGTGACGAGGTCCAGCCCCATGCGCGCCAGGCGCTGCTCGAGATCGAACAGGTTGACGGCGTCGACCCGGCCGAGCACCGCCTTGCCCTGCGCGTCGATCGCCTTGTACGTGTAGAGAGGCATGCGTCCGGCTCCGCCGCTGCCTTTTCCGAAAGTTAGGCGTTGCGCTGCGGCATCATGATGCCGCAGCGCAACGCAGCGTGGTTCTTCAGGTCATGCGCTCGGTGAGATCGACCACGCGCATCAGCTCGTCCAGGCTCGTCGCGCCGCCGCGCACCTGGCGAACGCCGTCCTCGGCGAGCGTCTTGAAGCCCTTGGCGCGCGCCGCGGTCAGGATCTCGCGCGTGGTGGCCCGGCGCGCGATCAGCTCGTCGATCGCGCTGTCGATCTTCAGGATCTCCATGATCGCGACGCGCCCGCGGTAGCCCTGGTAATCGCATTGCTCGCAGCCCACCGCGCGGCGCGCCACGACCGGCTCGGTGGGCGTGACGCCGAGCAGCCGGCGCTCCTGCACGTCGGGATCGTACGACTGCCGGCAGGTGCGGCACAGCTTCCTCACCAGGCGCTGGGCGATCACGCCGATGATGTTGCCGGCCATGATGTCGGGGACGATGCCGATGTCGAGGAGCCGCGGGATCGCGCCGATCGCGGAGTTGGTGTGCAGGGTGGTGAAGACCTGGTGGCCGGTCATGGCGGCGCGGAACGCCATCTCCGCGGTGTCGGTGTCGCGCACCTCGCCCACCAGGATCGCATCCGGGTCCTGGCGCATCATCGCGCGGATGCCGTTCGCGAAGTCGAGCTTGGCCGCCTCGGCGACCGAGGTCTGGCGGATCAGGGTCATCGGGTACTCGACCGGATCCTCCAGCGTCATGATGTTGATCCCGTCCGTGTTGATGTGGTTCAGGATCGAGTACAGGGTGGTGGTCTTGCCGCTGCCGGTCGGGCCGGTGACGAGGATGATCCCCTCGGGGCGCGCGATCATGCGCCTGAGCAGCTCGAGCTGCGATTCCTCCAGCCCCAGCTTGTCGAGCGGCACGATGCCCTTTTGCCGGTCGAGGATGCGCAGCACGACGTTCTCGCCGTGCGTGGTCGGCAGGCTCGCGACGCGGAAATCGACCACCCGGCCGGAGAGCGTCGCCGAGATGCGCCCGTCCTGCGGAGCGCGCGTCTCGGCGATGTTCATCTTCGCCATGACCTTGAGGCGCACCGCCATCGCCGGCCAGTAGGTCTTGTGCAGGCTGCGGATCTGGCGCAGCACGCCGTCGATGCGGTAGCGGATGCGCAGGAAGTTCTGCTCGGGCTCGAAGTGAATGTCCGAGGCGGCGCGCTCGACCGCGTCGGCGAGCAGCGCCGAGATCAGCCGCACGACCGGCTGGCTGTACTCGTCGCCCTCGGCGAGCGAGGTGTAGTCCAGCTCGCCGGTCTCGATCTCGCGCAGGATGCCGTCGATCGAGAACTCGTGCCCGTAGTAGTGCTCGATCGCGCGCTCGATCTCCGAGTCGCCCGCGAGCCGCAGCTCGATTTCGTATTCGCCCTTGAGGAGCTCGCGCAGCTGATCGATCGCGACGATGTTGTTCGTGTCGGCGAGCGCGACGAGGAACTTCTTCGACTGCCGGTCGACCGCGATCGGGAAGATGCGGTAGCGCCGCGCGAGCTCGCGCGGCAGCGTTTTCAGCGCCGCGGGATCGACGATGATGTGCGCGAGATCGACCGACTGCAGCCCGAGCTTCTCGGACAGCGCGTCGCGCAGCGTGGCTTCCGAGACGAACCCGAGCTGCACCAGCAGCCGCCCCACCGGCAGGTGCGACTTCATCTGCTCGAGCAACGCGATCCTGAGCTGATCCTCGGTCAGGATGCCCTGATCGATCAGGATCTGGCCGATGTGCCGCTTGGCCTGCGGGTTGCTGGGCGAGTTCATCAGACTCAATGATAACCGGCCGGCGTGCGGGCCGGCGCGTGAGAATCTGTCAGTGGGAGAGCTGCTGCACGCGCTCCTGCGCCGCGCGTGCGTCGAAGCTCGCGGCGCGCCTGCCCGCCAGCGCGAGCGCCCGGCGATAGTAGTCGAGGGCGGGCCCCGGCTCGCCGAGATGGTCGAGGCTGACGGCGACGTTGTAGGCGAAGTCCGGGTTCTCGGGGTCGGCCGCGAGTGCCCGCGCGTACGCCTGGCGCGCCTCCCCCCAGCGAGCCTGCAGCGCGTACTCGTTGCCGAGCGTGAAATACAGGACCTCGGCCCGCGGATCCGACGCGAGCAGCGTCTTCACGCGGCTTTCGGCGACCACCGGGTCGATCAGCTGGCTGCGCAGCGCGAGCATCCCGGCCTGCGCGTTCGGGTCGCGCGGATCGGCTTGCAGCAGCCGTTCGTAGTAGGCCTCAGCCCGGTCGTAGCGGCCCGCCTTCATCTCCACCGCGGCGATGCCGAGCAATGCGTCGCGGTTCATCGGCTCTTCGCGCAGCGCCTGCTCGTAGTCCGCGCGCGCGGCGCCGAGATCTCCCGCCTGGTAGGCCTCGTAGCCCGCGGCCACCCGCTGGTTCACCTTGGGCTGGGCGCGCGGGGCATGCGGGCGGACCGGGCCCGCCGCGGCCTCGGGAGCGCGTGGCGCGGGCGCCC
>JAKALD010000030.1 GCA_021813275.1 Pseudomonadota bacterium
GACCGAGCTGCGCGCGCGCGCCGACGCCGACCGCTGGATGGACTGGGCGGGCGGCAGCTTCGCCGCCGCGTTTCGGCCGGTGTTCTGGAACCTGGTGCGCACGCCGCCGGAGAAGCGCGACATGAAGGCCGTCGAGGAAGGCGCGAAGAAGTGCGCCGAGCTCGCCGGCTACCTCGACGCGGCGCTCGCCGGCCGGCCCTACGTCGCCGGCAGGGAGTTCACGATGGGCGACATCCCGCTCGGCTGCCACCTGCACCTGTGGCTCAACATGCCGCTCGAGCGTCCCGCGCACGCGCATCTCGCCGCCTGGCACCGGCGCCTGCTCGAGCGCGCCGCGTTCGCGAAGTGGGTGAACCTCCCGATCTCATGAGCGCGCCGAGCCTCGCGGGCAAGGTCGCGATCGTCACCGGGGCGGCGAGCGGCATCGGGCTCGCCTGCGCCGAGCGGCTCGCCGCCGAGGGCGCCAAAGTGGTGCTCGCCGACGTCAATCAAAAAACCGGCAGCGAGCACGCGCACCGCATCGGAGGCTCCTTCGTCGCTGCAGACCTCACCACGCGCGCTGGCTGCCGCGCGCTGGTCGACGCCGCGCTCGCCGCGCACGGCACGGTGCAGATCCTCGTCAACAACGCCGGCTACCAGCACGTGGCGCCGATCGAGGAATTTCCGGAGGACCAGTGGGACCGAATGCTCGGGCTCATGCTCACCGCGCCGTTCCTGCTCACGCGCTACTGCTGGCCGGCGATGAAGCGGCAGAAGTGGGGGCGCGTGATCAACATCGCCTCGATCCACGCCCTGGTCGCCTCGCCCTTCAAGGCCGCCTACATCTCGGCCAAGCACGGGCTCGTGGGGCTCACCCGCACGGCGGCGCTCGAGGGCGGCGAGCTCGGCATCACGGCGAACGCGATCTGCCCGGCCTACGTGCGCACCCCCCTGGTGGACAGCCAGATCGCCGACCAGGCGAAGGCGAACGCGATCTCGCCCGAGGAGGTGATCCAGAGAATCATGCTCGCGCCGGCCGCGATCAAGCGCCTGATCGAGCCGCGCGAGGTGGCCGACTTCGTCGCCTACCTGTGCAGCGACGCGGCGAGCGTGATCAGCGGCGCGGCGCTCACGATGGACCTCGGCTGGACCGCGCGCTAGCATCCGCCGCGGCGAGTCCCTCCAGCTCGCGGTCGCGCTCGGCCCTGGGCAGCGCCGCGAGCGCGCGAACCTTCGCATAGAACTCCGGCAGGTCGCCTCCCGAGTGCGCGAGCAGCCGCTCGAAGGCCGGCACGTACTTCGTGTAGGTCTCGAACGACGCGAGCAGCGCGTTGTTCGGCCCGCCCTCGAAGAGCCGGTCATAGCCCGTGTAGCCGCCCCAGCTCGCCTTGAGCGCCGCGTAGCGCTGCACGAGCCGCTCGAGCGCGGCCCGCTTGCGCGCGCGCATCTGCGCCGCGTCGATCGGCTCCGCGTAGAGCCGCTCGAGCTCGCTCCGCGTCTTCGCGAGCAGCGCCGCGAATTCGCGCATGCGCTTGCGCGCTTCGAGGTAGGAGGCGAGCTCCGCGTCGCGCCCGGTTGCCGCCAGCCAGCGCCGCACGCCCACCGCCGCCACGGCCTCGGCGAGCGACTCGTCGAAGGTCGTGTCGCCCTTCACGTAGATGAGCTGGTGCGTGAGCTCGTGGAACAGCAGGTGCGCGACCTCGGTTTCGGGATAGCGGATGAAGGTCGAGAGCAGCGGGTCGTCGAACCAGCCGAGCGTCGAGTACGCGGGTACGCCGTACACGATGACGTCGTCGCCGCGCGCGCGCAGCCGCGCGCCGTAGTCCTCGGCGGCTTGCCGGGCGAAGTAGCCGCGATAGCTCACGCAGCCGGCCACCGGAAAGCACGATTGCAGCGCCGTCAACGAGAACTCCGGCGTCGCGACCACGTTCCAGACCGCGTACGGCCGCCCGAGGTCGGCATAGCGGCGGTAAGTGTCGTTGTCGGGGAGCTTCAGCGCGCGCGAAGCGAAGTCGCGGATCGACTCGGCGGCCTTCAGCTGCGCGCGCAGCGTCGCGGGCGTCGAGGGATCGGCGAGCAGCGTCTGCACGGGCTCGGCGCTGGAGAGCAGCGACAGCTCCCCGTGCGCCGCCTGCGCGTAGTAGGCGATCGTCTCGCACCCCGAGAGCGCGAGCACGGTGCATAGCGCCGCGATCGGCCTGGCGGCCCTGCGCAGCGCCCTCGCGTCAGCCATCGGCGGCAAACCGGCCGGTGAGCAGGAAAGCGACCACTTGGGCGGCGACGCGCGCGGAAACGAGCATGCCGCTGTGGTTCACCGCGAGCACCACGCGCTCGGTCATCCCCGGCACGCCGGTCTCCTCCACCCGCACCACGCCGTCGCCCGGCCCGTACGGCCGCGCGACGAGCGAGCCCAGCCCGAGCGGCAGCGTGCCCGCGATCACGCCGAGCGCCTCCGGACGCTGCCAGAGCGGACCGCGATCTACCATCGGAGAGCGCTCGCGCCACAGCGGCTCGCTCGCGCCGAGCAGCCAGCGCCCGAGGCGAGAGCGCGCGAGCCGCCGCCCGGCGAGGCAGCCCTGCGCCGGCGTGCCGAGCAGCACGACGCGGCCGATGGACAGGGCGCGGTCGGCATCGAGCGCGTGCAGCACCACGAGGCCGCCAAGGCTGTGGGCGACGTAGTGCGCGCCCTCGGGCGCGCGCTCGCGCGCGAAGCGCAGCAGCCGTTCGGCGTGCGCCTCGAGCGGGCGCGCGCGCCCCGCGTAGCCGAAGACGTGGCAGCGCAGGCCTGCGCGGGCGAGGCGCGCGGCGAGCGCGCTCATCGCGACGCCCGGCATCCAGAGGCCGTGCACCAGAATCACATCGCGCATGCCGCTCAGCCGGCCGGAACGTCGCTCATCGACGCGATTCTAGTCCGCTGCGCCCGCGCAGCAGGCGCGTGCCGATCGCGAACGCCGGCACCCCGAACAGCGCGTACGCGGCCGGATAGCCGCTGCCCAGCGCGAGAGCGAGGCTGAACAGCGGCGGGGCCACGACCACGCCGAGGAAGGTGAAGAACAGGCAGCCACCGGTCGCCTGGCTGGTCTGGCCGACGGGCGCGAGCCGCGCGACCTCCGCCAGGTACACCCCGTTCCATCCCACCGCGGTCGCACCGAAGAGGGCCGCGTAGCAGAACAGCAGCCAGGCCGGCCAATGCGGGCTCGCGGCGAGCGTCGCAATCGCCGACAGCCCCATGCCCAGCCCGAGCGCGCCGAGCACCGCGCGGCGCGACGCCATGCGGTCGGCGACCACGCCCCACGCGATGCGCCCGATCACGCTGGCGACTTGCGAGGCCGCCATCACGAGACCGGCCAGCACGAGCGACAGCGCGAAATCCTCGGTGAGGAACGTCACGAGATAGGTCACCAGCGTGATCTGTACGCCGCCGAAGATGAAGGAGGTGAGTGCCATCTCGCGCAGTCGCGGCGCGCGCAGCACGAGCAGCACCGGCTGGAAGGCGGCGGCGAACGAGATCGGCGCCGAGCGGTTCAGGCCGCGGTCGTAGCGCGCGCGCGCCGGCTCGATCGCGAGCGCGAGCAGCAGACACAGCGCGCCGATCAGCAGCGCGGCTTCGCGCCAGCCAAAGGCGAGGATCAGGACCGGCACGAGCGCGCCGGCGATCGCCCCGCCCGCCGGCACGCCCGTCTGCTTGATCGAGAAGGTGAGCGCGACGAGCCTCGGCGGCGCGGCGCGCACGAGGATGTGCGAGCTGGCAGGGGTCGCCGGCCCGTAGCCCAGGCCGACGACGAAGGCGCCCAGCAGGACGAGCGGCAGCCACGCGGAGGCGGCGAGCGCCATCCCGAGGAGCACGAGCACCAGGCCGACCTGGCTCACGCGGATCGGCCCGAAGCGCGCCACCCAGCCGCCCGCGGTCACGGACCCGAGCATGCTTCCCAGGTACGCCGTCGCGATGAAATAGCCGATCGCCGAGGCGGACACGCCGAGGTCGCGCGCCGCGACCGGCGCCATCACCGGAGCGCAGTACACCCCCAGCGCCACGAGCGTCTGCACCGCCAGGGTGGCGCCGAGCGGCAGCGCCACCGAGCGCAGGCCCGCAGCGCTCACTTGCGCGCGCGGATTTCGCGCACGGCGTCGAGCACCGCCTGCGCGCGGTGCGCAACGGGGTAATCGACCATCTGCCCGTCGACCTCGATCGCGGCGGCTCCGCCCGCCTCGGCGGCCCTGAACGCGGCGACGATCCGCTCGGCGCGCGCCACCTCCTCGTCGCTCGGCGTGAACGCCGCGTTGACGAGCGGCACCTGGTCCGGGTGGATGCACAGCCGCCCCTGGAAGCCCGTGCGCCGGCTGCGCTCGAGCGCGCGGCCGAAGGCCTGCGGCTCGCGCAGCTGGAACCACGGGCTGTCGATCGGGCCCTCGAAGCCCGCCGCCCGCGAGGCGAGCACGAGGCGCGCGCGGGCGTGCGCGAGCTCGTCCTCCTCGAGCGACGGCGCAAGGCCCGCATCGTGACTGAAGTCCGCTGCGCCGAAAGCGAGCCGCCGCACGCGCCACCGGCCCGGGTAGGTCCTCAGGCTGCGCGCCTGCAGGATGCGGTCGACGCGCGACACGCCGGCCGCGGTCTCGATGATCGGCATCAGGTCGATCGAGCCCACCGCCAGACCGCGCTCGCGCTCGAGGTTCGCGAGCAGCCAGTCGATCGCGTGCAGGTCGGCCGCGCTCTCGATCTTCGGCACCACCACGCCGTCGACGCCTGCGCCGATCACAGCCGCCAGATCGGCGTAGCAGAAGTCCGTGGCGGGCGCGTTGACGCGCACGTAGCCGCGGCAGGCGCGCGGCCGCATCAGGGCCTCGCGCACGAGGCGCCGCGTGGCGACCTTCTCCGCGACCGGAACTGCGTCCTCGAGATCGAGGATCACGGCATCGGCGCCGAGGGTGACCGCCTTCTCGACGCGGCGCGCGTGGTTGCCGGGGGCGAACAGGAACGAGCGGTTGAGCGGCATCGGGAACCTTGCGGTGTGACAGTTGAAGGCGCGCGCGGCGGCCCGCGGCTCACTCCTTGTGGCCGAGAGGCTTGCGCTGCGACCAGGCGGGATAAGGCAGCTGCCAAGCTGCGCTCGCCCAGCGCTTCGGCCACACGATGACGCGCCGCCCTCCGAGAACCTGCACCACGGCGGGCTGCGCCCCGATCTGCCCGCCGTAGTGATCGACCCGATAGGGGCCGAGCACGGTCTCCGTCTCGAGCGCCGAGAGCGCGTCGCGCAGCCTGTCCTGGTCGAGCGAGCCGGCGCGCCTCACCGCGGCCGCCAGCATTTCCCCTGCCGCATAGCCTTCCGCCGCCGCCAGGTCCGGCTTGGCGCGCCACTTCTTCTCGTAGTCGCGCGCGAACTCCGCGTTGCCGCGGCTCGGCAGCCAGGGCGCGTACGGCAGGATGCCCATGGCGTATTCGGCATCCTGGCCGACGAGCGCGATGAAGCGCGCGTCGGCCGCGCCCTGCGCGACGAGCATCTGCGGCGCATAGTCCGCTCGCTTGAGGCTGATCACGAGGTTGGCGGCATCCTGCGGCCCCCCGAACGCGATCCAGGCCTGCGCGCGCAGCGCTCGCGCGGCGCCAATCTCGTCCGTGTAGTCGCTGGTCTTCCCGGACACCACCGCGACCGCGGCCGCATCGAGCCCGAGCGCCGCTGCGTCGGCCCTCGTCTGCTCGGCCGCCTGGCGGGCGGCCGGATCGTCGCGCGCCGTCAGGTAGAGCCTGTGGTAGCCCGCCTGCCGCGCGATCGCGAGCGCGCCCGCGCCGTAGCTCGCGAGCGGCGCCGGCACCTGGAACACATAGCGATACGCGACCTTGCCGAGCTCGCGGAACGTGCCGGTCGCGTTGACCAGCACTCGCTGGCGGCCCTCGGCGGCGGCCGCGGCCACGAGCGTCGCGGCCGAGCCGAACGGTCCGACGAGCAGGTCGGCCTTGTCCTCCTCGATCAGCTGCCGGTAGAGCCGGCCGTCGCGCTCGGCTTCCGAATGGTCATCGAGCAGCCGCAGCGCGATCCGGCGCCCGAGCAGGCCACCGGCGTCGTTCGTCTGCTCCTGCCACAGGAGCAAGGCCTGCCGCAGGCCCGCGGCGAGAGCCGCCTGATCGCCCGATTGCGGCACGACCGCGCCCACGGTGAGGACGGGCGTCTCGGCGCGCGCGGCGAAGGCAGCGCACGCGAGCGCGACCCACGCGATGCGCTTCAGGCGCCCGCTGCGGGCGAACCCCGGGGAATAGATGGCTGGCTCCAGGCTGCTCTTGGTCGGCCCTCAAAGTACGGTGTGCGAAAATTCGCGTCAAGGATCGCCTGCCCGCGTTTCGCCCATGTCCGCCGTTCCGCAAGGAAGCCTGCTCGAGCAGCTCGCCGTCATCGTCGGCCGGGAGCACGTGCTGACCGCGCCGGAGGACACGGCCCCTTATCTGGTCGACTGGCGCAGGCAGTACCGCGGCCCGGCCGAAGCGGTGCTGCGCCCGGCGAGCACCGCGCAGGTGGCGGCGCTGGTGGCGCTGTGCGCGCGCGCAGGCGTGGCGATTGTGCCGCAGGGCGGCAACACCGGCCTGTGCGGCGGCTCGGTGCCCACCGGTGCGCGGCGCGAGGTCGTGCTCTCGCTCGCACGCCTGAACCGCATCCGCGCGCTCGACGCGCTCAACGACACCGTCACCGCGGAGGCGGGCTGCGCGCTCGCGCAGATCCAGCGCGCCGCGGACGAAGCGGGACGGCTGTTCCCGCTGTCGCTCGGCTCCGAGGGCAGCTGCCAGATCGGCGGCAATCTCTCGACCAACGCCGGCGGCGTGAACGTCCTGCGCTACGGCAACGCGCGCGACCTGGTGCTCGGTCTGGAGGTGGTGCTTGCCGACGGCCGCGTCTGGAACGGGCTGCGCGGCCTGCGCAAGGACAACACCGGCTACGACCTGAAGCAGCTGTTCATCGGCGCCGAGGGCACGCTCGGTGTCATCACCGCGGCGGTGCTCAAGCTCTACCCGAAGCCCACGGCCTCGGCCACCGCGTGGATGGCCGTGCGCGATCCGGCGCGCGCGGTCGAGCTGCTCGCGCGCCTGCGCGAGCGCCTGGGCGACCGGCTGAGCGCCTTCGAGCTCGTTTCGCGCCGCTGCCTGGAGGCGGTGCTCGCGCATTCCGGCGCCGTGCGCGATCCGCTCGGCGCGCCGCACCCGTGGTACGTGCTCGCCGAGCTCGCCGACAGCGGCACGCACGCGGCGCTCGAGGCGCGCGCCGAGCAGGCGCTGCTGGAATGCGCCGAGCGCGGCGTGCTCATCGACCTCGCGCTCGCCAAGAGCGAGGCGCAGGCCCACGAGCTGTGGAGGATTCGCGACACGATCCCGGAAGCGCAGTTTCTCAACGTCAAGCACGACGTCTCGGTGCCGGTGTCGAAGGTCCCCGACCTGATCGAGCGCGCCGGAAGCGCGCTCGAGCGCGCGTTTCCCGGCTGCGCCGTGTACGCGTTCGGGCACATCGGCGACGGCAACGTGCACTACAACGTCGGCATGCCCGAGCCGCGCGCGAACGAGGCGCTCGTCGCGCGCCGCGCCGAAGTGAACGCGATCGTCTACGAGGTCGTGGCGGCGCTCGGCGGCTCGATCTCGGCCGAGCACGGCCTGGGCCAGCTGAAGCGCGAGGAGATCGCGCGCCACAAGGACGCGCTCGAGCTCGAGCTGATGCGCGCGGTGAAGCGCGCGCTCGACCCGCGGGGGATCATGAACCCGGGCAAGGTGCTCTAAGGCGCCTGCGCCTCAGAGCTCGAGCGCCGCGCGCACCGCCTCGAGGCCTGCCTTCGCGCAGCGCTCGTCCTCGGCGCCGCCCGGGGCCCCCGAGACGCCGATCGCGCCCACGAGCGTCCCGCCGCTCTGGACCTGCACGCCGCCGCCCAGCACCACCACGCTTTTCAGCTGACGCACGCCGCTTTGCGGCTTGCCGGGCTGGGTGAGGTCGACCAGCTCGCTCGTGTCGGTCCTGAAGCTCGCCGCGGTCCACGCCTTGCCGATCGCGGTGCGCACCGTGTGTGGACCGGCGAAGCGGTCGCGCAGCACCACTTGCGCGGTCCCGCCGCGATCGACCACCGCGACCGTGACCTGGAAGCCGAGCGCGCGGCACTGCTTGAGCGCCGCCTGCGCCGCGGCGAGCGCGGTCTCGGGCGTCATGAGCTTCACGGTGTAGGTCGCGTCCTCCGCCGCCGCGGCAGGGCCGGCAAGGGCCCCCGATGCGGCGGCGAGCATCGTTCCGAGAGCGAGCTTTTTCATGGAGCCTCCTGAGTGGCCGGCTGCCCTGCTTGGGTTCGCTCCCGGCGCGGCAGCCTCAGCCGGAGCGGGCGCCGCCGCGCCAGACCAGCGCGGCGGCGGTCACGATGAACAAGGCGATCGCGAGCGCATTGCCCGCTCCGCCCGCGGCGCGCCAGCCGGCGGATCCGGCGAGATCGCCGACGACGCGCACGGCGAGCGCCGCGTGCAGCAGCGCGAGCGGGACGTAGAGCACGGCGCGGTAGGGAAACGCGACCCGCAGGACCGCCGGCAGGATGACCGGCGCGTGGCCGAACACCATCGAAAACACGTAGCCGATGAGCACGGCGTGCAGCGCGGCATCCCACAGCTCGCGCCCGCTCCACAGAACGTCGCGCGCGGCGAGCAGCGCGCCGCCGAACGCGAGCCAGGCGTAGCCGGCGAGCAGGCACAGCGCGATGTAGCGCGTCAGGCCCTTGGCGTGCACCGTGCGCGTGGCGATGTCGTAGCGCGCCAGCCACGCGGCCGAGAGCAGCAGCAGCGCGCCGCACAGGCGCAGCCCGGCATCGAAGCGCCATACGGCGAGCAGCGCGGCGGCGAGCACCGCGACGCTCAGGGCCGCGAAGGCGCGTCGCGCCGCCTTCGGCACGGGCACGAGCCGGGAAAGCTCGAGCCGCTCGCCGCCGATCGTGAGCGCGAGAAACGCGAACCAGGAAGGCACCGCGGTCTCGCTCGGCAGGCCCGCGGCGAGCACGAGGTTGGCCGCGAGCAGCCCGAGCGCGCCGAGCGCAAGCACGCCGGTATGCAGCGCGCGCTGGCGCAGGTAGACCGCCGTCGAGGCCGCGACGTAGAGCGCCGCGCCGGCCGCGAGCAGCGCGAAGCCCAGCTGCGCGTCCCGCAGCAGCAAGGCGATGCCGCCCGCCCCGCAGGCGGCCGGCGCGCCGTACGCCCAGGGCCGGCCGATCGCGACGGCGCGCTCGAGCGAGATCAGGGTGCCGAAGAAAGCGCTCGCCATGAGCGCGCCGTGCCAGGCCACTCCCGCGGCCGGAGCGGGCAGCGCGAAGCCCAGGCGCACCAACCCGCCGTCGACGCCCAGGACGAGAGCCACGAAGCCGAGCGCGAGCAGCGGCGCGCGCGCCGCCGCCGGCGTGCGGCGCGCGGGCGTGCTACCAGCCGAAGCGCTGCCTGGCCGCATCGCTCATGCGCTCCGGCGTCCACGCCGGCTCGAACACGACGGCGACGTGCACCGTGCGCGCTTCGGGGCAGGCTGCGCGGATCGCGCTCTCCGCGTCCTGCGCGATCGAGTCGCTCATCGGGCACGCGGGGGAGGTCATCGTCAAGTCGAGCTCCACGCGGCCCGGTGTGCACTCGACGCGGTACACCAGGCCGAGGTCGACCACGTTCTCGCCGATCTCGGGGTCGAAAACGCCGCGCAGCGCCTCCCACACGGCGGCTTCATCGGGCGTTGGCCCTTCGGGCATGCCGATGCCTCCTGGTGCACAGCGAAATACCGTCAGCCTAAGCGGGCCCCCTGCGCCCGCCTTGATCCGCATCAAAGGGCGGTTGGCGGAGCGCGGCGTCCTATGCCGAGTCGGCAGCTTCGCCCAAGAGCGCGCGGCGAAACCGCGCCCGCAGCAGGGCCCCGTCGCGCGGCGGCAGCACGAGCGGCAGCTTCTCGTCCACGACCTTGACCTGAGCGAAGAGCGGACCCTCCCCGCCGTGGATTGCGCTGCGCAGCGCTGCGAGCTCGCTCGCCTCGCGGACCACGCTCGCGGCGCGGAAGCGGCAGGCGAGCGCGATCCGGGCCAGGTCGACGCCGTGAGCCGTGTGGGTGAGCTGCATGCCCGTCTCGCCGTAGCGCTCGTTGTCGATCACCACGATCGCCAGGTTCGCGGGCTGCTGCACCCCGATCGTCGCAAGCGATCCGAGGCCCATCAGCATCTCGCCGTCGCCGGTCACCACCATGACGCGGCGGCGCGGCTGCGCAAGCGCGAGCCCCAGCCCGATGCTTGCGGCCAGGCCCATCGCGCCCCACAGCGGAAAGGTGAGCGGCGAGTCGCCCGCCGCCGTGCAATCCCAGGCCGTCGAGCCAAGCCCAGCGACCCCCAGCAGATCGCCGCGCGCGCGCAGCAGCTCGCGCACCACCTCCCGGCGATACAGGCTGGCGCTCATTGCGCGGCCTGCTCCTGGAAGCTCTTGATGCCGATCACCGCCTGCGACACGAGCACCGCCACGCAGCTATAGCCGCCGTAGGCGAGGCGCGCCGCGGCATCGACCGCCGGCGCGACCTCCTCGGGACGCGCGACCTTGTGCACGACGACCCCCATCGCCTCGAGCACGCGCGCCGTCGCCTGGCCCATCGGCACCTGCCAGGGATTGAACTCTCCGTACTCGCCGCGCATCGTGACGATGAGCACGAGCGGAAAGCGGCACTCCTTCACCGTGCCGAGCGCGTTGACGCAGTTGCCCACGCCGCTCGACTGCATGAGCAGCACGCTGCGCGCCCCACCCAGCCATGCGCCCGCGGCAAGCCCGATGCCCTCCTCCTCGGTGCTGAGGACGACCGTGCGCAATCCCGGGTCGGCGTGGCACAGCTCGATCAGGCGCTTGTGGCCCGCATCGGGCACGTAGCCGACGACGCCGATCCCGGCTTCCTTCAGCACGGCGTGGATCCGGCGCGGCCAGTCGACCGCCTCGCCCCTCTCAGCCATGCGCCGCTCGCGCGCTCGTTTCCACGAGCGCGATTCTATAATGGTGCGACGCGATGGCTACGCCCCGCCAAGGTTGGTTCGAAGTCGCGCACGCTCGATGGGCCTGAGCGAGCTCCTGGGCCGGCTGCCGCGCGGCGACCTGTGGGTCTTCGGCTACGGCTCGCTCATGTGGGCGCCGGGTTTCCGCGCAGCCGAGCGCTCGGTCGCCGTGCTGCACGGCTATCACCGCGCGCTGTGCATCCTCTCGCACCGCCATCGCGGCACGCCGCAGAAACCCGGGCTGGTGATGGGGCTGTGTCGCGGCGGCTCGTGCTGGGGCATGGCGCTGCGGGTGCCCGCGCCGCGCGCACGCTCGGTGCTCGCCCGGCTCTGGCACCGGGAGATGCGCAACCGCGTCTACGAGCCGCGCCTGTTGCCGGTGCGCGTCGGCGCGCGGCGCGTGCGCGCCCTCGCGTTCGTCGCCGATCCGGACCACCCGCAGTTCGTCCGCGAGCTCGACTTGCACGGCCGCGCGCGGCTCGTCGCGCAGGGGATCGGCGAGCGCGGCCGCTGCCTCGACTACATCCGCAATACGCTCGCGCACATGGGCGCGCTCGGCGTGCGCGATCCGCACCTGGAGCGCGTGCTGCGGACCGCGCTCGAGCTGGGCTCCGGCGGGCTCAGCGCGCGCCCAGCGCGCGCCGCATCCGCGCCAGCGCCTCGGCGAGGCGCGCGCGCTGCGTGCCGAAATTGAGCCTCACGAAGCCGGGCGCACCGAACTGCGCGCCCGGCGAAAGCGCCACGCCGTGCTCCAGGAAGAGCGCCTGCGGGTCGTGCAGTCCGAGCGCGGAGGCGTCGATCCAGGCAAGGTAGGTGGCCTCGACGTGCGCCATCGTCAAGCCGGGGAGCTCGCCCACGGTCCGCTCGACCAGGTCGCGGTTGGCGCGCAGGTAGTCGAGCTGCGCCGCGAGCCAGGCTTCGTCGTCCCGGTAGGCCGCGAGCGCGGCCGCATAGCCGAACAGCCCCGGGTCGTGCACGGTCGCATGCGAGTCGGCCGAGAAGGCGCGCCGCAGCGCCTCGTCCTCGATGATCGCGTACGCGCAGCCCGTCCCGGGAAAGTTGTAGGCTTTGTTGGGAGACATCAGCGTGACGCAGCGCCGTCCGGTCTCCGCGCCGAGGCTCGCGATCGGCACGTGCCGCTTGCCCGGATCGAGCAGCAGATCGCAGTGGATCTCGTCCGAGCACACGAGCAGGTCGTGACGCAGCGCGAATTCGGCGAGCCGCTCGAGCTCGGGCCGGGTGAAGAGCGTGCCCCCGGGGTTCTGCGGGTTGCACAGATAGAGCAGCCGCGTGTTCGGCTGCACGGCCGCCGCCAGGCGCTCCTCGTCGATCGCCCAGCGCCCGGCGGCGAGCACGAGCGGCACGTCGGCGTGCGTGCGTGGCGCGAGCTGCACCGCGCGCTTGAAATGCTGGTAGATGGGGGTCGGCACCAGGACGTGGCCGTCGGGGGGTACCAGATGGCGCGCCGCCAGGTGCAGGCCGGGCACGACGCCCGGCAGGAACGAGATCCACTCGGGCTCGATGCGCCAGTCGTAGAGGCGACGCATGCGCTCGACGATCGCCGCGCGCAGCTCATCGGGGGCGTGCGTGTAGCCGAATACGCCGTGCGCCACGCGCGCGGCGAGCGCCTCGCGCACTGCCGGCGGTGCGCGAAAGTCGGTGTCGGCCACCCAGAGGGGAATCACGTCGCCGGGATACCGGTCCCAGCGCATGCTCCAGGTGCCGGAGCGGTCGATCGGGAGGTCGAAGTCGATGGCCACGGCCGGCGGGCGTCCCGGCGCTAGCCGCGCGGTGTCGTGTCCAGGCGCACCGCGATGCCTTCGAGCTCGGGGCCGGGCGCCGGATAGCGCGCCATCACCAGCGGATCGTGGCCGGGCACGATGTGCGCGGGCGAATCGGCCAGCTCGCGCAAGCGCCGGTAGCCCGCGACCATGTCGCCGAGCGAGTACACGATGGGAAACGGCCGCTCCTGCTCCATGTTGGCGTAGAAGTGGCTCGCGTCCGAGGCGAGCACCACCCGGCCGCGCCGCGTCGCCACGCGCACCACCTGCAGGCCCATGGTGTGACCGCCGATCAGGTGTAGCGACACCCCCGGCGCGATCTCGGCGTCGCCGTCGTGGAACCGCACGCGCCCCGCGTACACGCTACGCACCATGCCGACCACGTCCTCGACCTCGAACGCCCCGCGGAAGATTTCGTGCGCCATGTGCCGTCCCGTCGCGTAGCGCATCTCCAGGTCCTGGAGGTGGAACGTTGCGGCCGGAAAGAGCTCGAAGTTGCCGACGTGATCGTAGTGCAGGTGCGTGATCACCACGTCGCGCACCTCGCGCGCGTCCACGCCGAGGAGCGCCAGGCCCTCGGCCGGGCAGCGCAGGTGCTCGCGCCCACGCTTGGCCGCGACCGCCGCCGAGAAACCGGTGTCGACCACCAGCGTGCGCTCGGCGCTGCGCAGCAGCCAGACGAAGTAGTCGAGCGGCATCGGAGCGTCGTGCGGATCCCCGCCGATGAAGTTGTCGCGCGCGCTGCGCTCGTGGTGCGCGTACTTGAGCGCGTAGACCTCGTACTGCGGCGCGCTCATTTGACGACGATCCGGGCCACCCGGCGCTTGCCCGCCTGGAGGACGAACGACTGCCCCGCGGTGAACCGCAGGCCGCGGTCGGCGACGCGCTGGCCGTCCACCCGCACGCCGCCCTGCTCGATCAGGCGCTGCGCCTCCGAGAGGCTCGGAACGAATCCGGCCAGCTTGAGCGTTTCGGTGACCGCGAGCCCGCTCGCGGGCGCGTGGAACTGCAGCTCCCGCATGTCCTCGGGCAGCATGCCGTGGCGGAAGCGCCGCTCGAACTCCGCCTCGGCCGCTTCGGCCGCGCGCACGCCGTGGAAGCGCGCGACGATCTCCTTCGCGAACAGCACCTTGATGTCGCGCGGATTGCGACCGTCGGCGACTTCCCGGCGCCAGCCGCGCACCTGCGCCATCGGCTCGAAGGATAGCAGCTCGACGTAGCGCCACATCAGCTCGTCGGACACCGACATCAGCTTGCCGAAGATCTCGCCCGGCGGCTCGGCGATGCCGACGTAGTTGCCGAGCGACTTCGACATCTTGTTGACGCCGTCCAGCCCCTCGAGCAGCGGCATGGTGAGGATGCACTGCGGTTCCTGGCCGAAGTCCTTCTGCAGCTCGCGCCCGACGAGCAGGTTGAACTTCTGGTCCGTTCCGCCGAGCTCGACGTCCGCCTTCATCGCCACCGAGTCGTAGCCCTGCATGAGCGGATAGAGCAGCTCGTGGATCGCGATCGGCTGGTTGGCGCGAAAGCGCTTGCTGAAGTCCTCGCGCTCCAGCATGCGCGCCACGGTATAGCGCGCCGCGAGCCGGATCATGCCTTCCGCGCCGAGCCGGTCGGACCATGCCGAGTTGAACAGGATCTCCGTCTTCTCGCGATCGAGGATCTTGAACACCTGCTCGCGGTAGGTCCTCGCGTTCTCCTGGATCTGCTCGCGCGAGAGCGGCGGACGCGTCTGGTTCTTGCCGGTGGGATCGCCGATCATCCCGGTGAAGTCGCCGATCAGGAACTGCACGTGATGGCCCAGGTCCTGGAAGTGGCGCAGCTTGTTGATCACCACCGTGTGGCCGAGGTGCAGGTCGGGCGCGGTGGGATCCATGCCAAGTTTCACGCGCAGGCGCCGGCCGCTGCGCAGCTTCCTGACCAGGTCCTCCTCGACGATCAGCTCGTCGCAGCCGCGCTTGAGCAGCGCGAGGGCTTCGCCGATGGGAACTGCGCTGATTTCGTGCATTAGTGCCGTCTTTTGCGCACTGCGCGCTTTGCTGGCCGCGATCGAAGTTTGCTACACTGGCCGCGCCCGCACGGTCGCGTGGGCGGGCTGAATAACAACGAATTTTATCCGAAGCCTGGGAGATGGCCGAACATCATCTGCTGACGCGCGTCGGCCTCGTGCGCATCGCGGCGCTGCTGGGTCTCGCCGTCTGGGGCATCGTCGCAGCGTTCGCGACGATCTCGCCCGATCCGGACGCCCGCGAGCTCATGCTTGCGAACACTTCGACCCTCGAGACGCTTGACCTTCGACCGCAGGCGTCCCTCTTGCCGGCGCCGGCGACCTACGCGCGGGAAGAGACCTTTTCGAGCGGCGACACGCTCGCGCGCCTACTGCAGCGGCTGGGCGTATCGGATGCGGATACCCGGCAGCTGCTGCGCGCGCGCGCGCTGCGCCTGGTGCGGCCCGGATCGACGGTCGACGCGACGGTCGACGCGAGCGGCGGGCTGATCAACCTGAGCTTCCTCGTCGGACGCGATGCGCTCGTCACGGTGCGGCGCGAAGCGGGCGGGTTCAAGGTCGAGCAGGCCGCCGCCCCCCTGTCGACCCGCGTGGCGATAAAGTCGGGCGTGATCCAGTCGTCCCTGTTCGGCGCAACCGACGCCGCCGGCGTTCCGGATCACGTCGCCATGCAGCTGGCCGACATCTTCGGAGGCGACATCGACTTCTACCGCGACCTGCGCAAGGGCGATCGCTTCGCGGTGATCTACGAGATGCACGATCTGAACGGCCGCCCGGTGCGCTCGGGACGCGTGCTCGCGGCCGAGTTCGTCAACCAGGGCAAGAGCTATCGCGCGCTGTACTACGCGGGCCCGGACGGCAGGGGCGGGTATTACTCCCCCGATGGCAAGAACCTGCGCAAGGCCTTCCTGCGCGCGCCGCTCGAGTTCTCGCGCATCAGCTCCGGGTTCGGCATGCGCCTGCACCCGTTTCTGAACACCTGGAAGCAGCACAGGGGGATCGACTATGCGGCGCCGTCTGGCACGCGCGTGCGCGCGGCGGGCGACGGCGTCGTGCGGTTCGCCGGGCGCGAGCGGGGCTACGGCAACGTCGTCATCCTGCAGCACTGGGGCCCGTATTCGACTGTCTACGGGCATCTGCGCGGGTTCGCCCCCGGCATCCGCCGAGGCACCAGGGTGACGCAAGGCGAGGTGATCGGTTACGTGGGCCAGACCGGCTGGGCCACCGGGCCGCACCTGCACTACGAATTCCGCATCGCCGGCGTGGCGCGCAATCCGCTCACCATCGCGATGCCCTCCGCGCAGCCGGTCGCGACGCGCGATCTGCCCGCTTTCCGCAGATACGCGGCGTCGCTGTCCGCCCGGCTCGACCTGATCGCCGGCACCAACCTCGCGCTCCTGGAGTAGGGCCCGCCGGGCCCGGACCGGTGTCCGCGCCAGAGCTGTACGTCGGCCTGATGTCGGGCACCAGCATGGACGGGACCGACGCGGTGCTGGTCGACCTCTCCGAACCGCTTCCGCGATTGCTCGCCGCCGTGCACCGGCCTTTCGAGGCTTCGTTGCGCAGCGCGCTGCTCGCGCTCAACGCGGCAGGCGAGAACGAAATCGAGCGCGCGGCACTGCTCGGCAACGAGCTCGCGCGGCGCTACGCCGAGGCCGCCGCACAGGTGCTGCAGGCCGCCGGAGTCGGGCCTGCGGCCGTACGGGCCGTCGGCTGCCACGGCCAGACCGTGCGGCACCGGCCGGAGCTGGGCTACACGATCCAGCTGGGCAACCCGGCGCTGCTCGCCGAGCTCGCGGGAATTCGCGTGGTTGCCGATTTTCGCAGCCGCGACGTGGCGGCGGGCGGGCAAGGCGCGCCGCTCGTGCCCGCCTTTCACGCGGCCGTGTTCGCAAGCGCGGCCGAGAACCGCGTCGCGCTGAACGTCGGCGGCATCGCGAACGTCACCTGGATGCCGCGCACGGGAAGTGTCATCGGGTTCGACACGGGGCCCGGAAACTGCCTGCTCGACCTCTGGGCGGCGCGCCACCTCGGTACGGCGATCGACGCCGGCGGCGAATGGGCAGCGAGCGGGCGGCCGGCGGACCGCCTGCTGCAGAGCATGCTCGAGGAGCCCTACTTCTCGGCGCCTCCGCCCAAGAGCACGGGCCGCGACCTGTTCAACGAGCGCTGGCTGCGCGAAAGAGGCGCTTACGCCGCGGCGCCCGCCGAGGTGCAGGCGACGCTGCTCGAGCTGACCGCGCGCACCGTCCGGGACGCGCTCGCCCGCTTCTGCGGCAACGCCGATCGGGTGATCGTCTGCGGCGGCGGGACGCGCAACGGCGCGCTCATGCGCCGGCTCGCCGAGACCCTCGCGCCCGCAAAGGTCGAGCCGAGCGATCTGCACGGCGTGGATCCGTCGCACGTGGAGGCCATCGCCTTCGCCTGGCTCGCGCAGCGCGCGCTGCGGGAGGCCTCGGGCAATCTACCGGGCGTCACGGGGGCACGCGGATCGCGCGTGCTCGGCGCGATCTACGCGGCCTAGCGCCCGAGCGGGGTGCCCTCGTCCATTTCAACAGGGAACAAAAAGGGGGCCGCGCGGCCCCCTTCTTCGCAATCGAGTCGCCTGCGCGTCAGGCCGAGAACGACGAACCGCAACCACAGGTCGTGGTCGCGTTGGGGTTCTTGATCACGAACTGCGCGCCTTCCAGCCCTTCCTGGTAATCGATCTCGGCGCCGACGAGGTATTGGAAGCTCATGGCGTCGATCAGCAGGGTGACGCCGTTCTTCTGCATCACCGTGTCGTCGTCGTTCTGCACCTCGTCGAAGGTGAAGCCGTACTGGAAGCCCGAGCAGCCCCCGCCGCTTACGAATACCCGCAGCTTCAGGTCGGCGTTGCCCTCCTCGTCGATCAGCTCCTTGACCTTGGCGGCAGCGCTGTCGGTGAAGACCAGAGGCGCCGGCATTTCGGTCGCTGCGTTCATTCGGTGCTCCTCGTGATGCGGTTTGTAGGCCGCGCGGATTATCCGATTCCCGACGCCATGGGGTCAACGCGGATATTCATCCGCCCGCGGCGAGCTTCAGCTCCACGCCCTTCGCCTCGCTGCCACCGTGATGCACCAGGCGGCCCTCCACGATCGCGCCCTGCTGCATCTCGATGCTCCTGTAGTGCACGTCGCCTTTGACCCGGGAGCTCGCCTGGAGTTCGAGCGTCTCGGTCGCGTTCACCGGTCCGTTGATCGTGCCGTTGACCACGACGTGCGCCGCCTGCACTTCGCCGTCGATGCAGGCGTCCTCCGAGACCACCAGCGTCCCGGGCTGCTCCGGGAGCGCGCAGACGTTGCCCCGGACATTGCCGTCGACGCGCAGGCCGCCGCTAAAGAACACGTTCCCCTCGATCCGCGTGCTCGCGCCGATCAGGCAGTCGATCCGGTTCTGCGGCTTGCTGCTCTTGCGGAACATGGCTGCGTCCTATCACCCCAAGTTGACGCTTTGCGCGGCGCGCGGCTGGCTGATCCCGTTCTGGTAGACCCGCACCTGCACACTGTCGACCTTCGACTTCGGGTCCACCCGGAAGGTGCCCTCGACGCGCTGGAACCGCTTGAATGCCAAGCGGAAAGCAGAAGCGCCGGCGTCGCCTTGCTTCGGAAAAACCATGATAGCACTCTTGCCGTTGGCCGTCAGACTCACGACCAGCTCGAGGCGCCCCTGGAAGTCCTGGTCGCGACCCGCCGCCGAGGCGAGCAGCAGCAGCCGATAGCGATACTCGCCCGGCAGCAAATCGGGCTCGACCTTGAACCGGTAGATCGAGAGCGGCGGCGCGGTGCGCCAGTCCGTTGAGAGCATCTTCTCGAAGATCGCCATGTCCTCGCGCATCCGGCCGTTTTCCTGTTCCAGCGCGCGGACCTGCTCGGCGAGCTTCTGCTCGGCGGCGCGCTCGATGGCGATCCTGCTGCCCGCCGCGTCGGCAACCGACCTCACCTTGTCGAGCTCCGCCTGCTTGGCCTCGAGCTCGGTGCGGGCCCGCTCCAGCGCCTGCTCGAGCTGGCGCGCGCCGATGCCCGGTCCACTGCGTTCGGCGTGGTAGATCCACGCCGCGGCAGCCGCTGCGGCGCTCGCAATCAGCACCGGGATCCCGAGCCAGCGCCAGTACCACGGCAGCTCGGCATGCACCGCGACCCTCGGGGCGCTGATGCCGAATCGCTGCCGCAGCTTGCGCAGCCTGACCGCCATCAGGGAACGACCGGCACCTGCTCGAGCCCGAGCGTCTCGGGCAGGCCGAACATGATGTTCATGTTCTGCACCGCCTGGCCCGCAGCGCCTTTGACGAGGTTGTCGATGACCGCCAGCACGAGCAGCGTATCGCCGCCCCGGGCGGTTTCACCCGGCCGGTGGACCGCGATCCGGCACACGTTGGCGGCTCGCACCGAGCGCGTGTCCGGAAGGCTTCCGGCCGGCATCACGTCCACGAAAGGCTCTTGCGCGTAGCGCTTCTCGAACAAGGCCTGGAAATCCGCTTCGCGGGTCACGCGCGCATACAGCGTGGCGTGGATGCCCCGGATCATGGGCGCGAGATGCGGGGCGAACACGAGGCCGACCTCGCGTCCAGCGGCCTGCGCGAGCCCTTGGCGGATCTCCGGCCAGTGGCGGTGGCCCGCGATGCCGTAAGCGGCGAAATTGTCCGACGCCTCGGCGAAAAGGAGGTGCGTCTCGGTCTTGCGCCCGGCGCCGCTCAGCCCCGATTTCGCGTCGGCGATGAGATGATCGAGGTCCACCGCGCGCGATTCGACCAGCGGCAGGAAGCCGAGTTGCACCGCGGTCGGATAGCAGCCCGGATTGGCGACCAGCCGTGCCCCGCGTATGGCCTCGCGGTTCAGCTCGCACAGGCCGTAGACGGCTTCCGCGATTCGCTCGCGCGCCGCGTGTCTGACCTTGTACCAGCGCTCCCATTCGTCGACGTCCTTGAGGCGGAAGTCGGCCGACAGATCGACGACCTTCACGCCCGCGTCGAGCAAGGCCCCCGCCTCGCCCATCGCGACGCCGTTGGGCGTCGCGAAGAACACCACGTCGCAGCCGGTCAGCTCCGCCCGGTGCGACTCGGAAAAGGCGAGCGCCACGCGGCCGCGCAGGCTCGGGAACATGCTCGCGACCGGTGTGCCCGCTTCCTTGCGCGAAGTGATCGCCGCAAGCTCCACGCCGGGGTGCTGCGCAAGCAGCCGCAGCAGCTCGACTCCCGTGTACCCGGTGCCGCCGACGATTCCCGCCTTGATGCGCTTGAACTGACTCACAGCTGCGTCTCCCGAAACCGACGCCCGAAACAAAAAAGCCGCCCGGAGGCGGCTTTTCGCAGGAGGGGCCGATCGCCCGGCCGCCTCGTTTAACGCTTGGAGAACTGCTTGCGCCGCCGCGCCTTGTGCAGGCCGACCTTCTTTCGCTCGACCTCGCGCGCGTCGCGGGTCACGAGACCCGCCGCCCGCAGCGTGTGCTTGAGCTCGGCATCATACTCGATCAGCGCGCGCGCGATGCCGTGACGCACCGCCCCCGCCTGCCCGTTCTCGCCGCCGCCGTAGACGTTGACCGATATGTCGAAGCCGGACGGGTTCTTGGTCAGCTCGAGCGGCTGGCGGACGATCATGCGCCCGGTCTCGCGGCCGAAGAATTCGTCCACCGGCTTGCCGTTCACCACGAACTCGCCTTTGCCGGGCTTCAGGAAAACGCGCGCGACCGCGCTCTTGCGCCGCCCCGTCCCGTAGTAGTAATCGCCGACCATTTCGTGTGACCTCAGAGCTCGAGCGCCTTGGGTTGCTGCGCAGTGTGAGGATGCGTGCCGTCCGCGTACACCTTCAGCTTCTTGAGCATGGCGTAGCCAAGCGGCCCCTTCGGCAGCATGCCCTTGACCGCCTTCTCGAGCACGCGCGCCGGGAATTTCGCGTGCAGCTTGGCGAAATTCGTCTCGCGGACGCCGCCCGGGTAGCCGGTGTGGCGGTAATAGATCTTGGCCTGCGACTTGTTGCCGGTCACACGCAGCTTCGCCGCGTTCACCACCACGATATAGTCGCCGGTGTCGACGTGCGGCGTGTACTCGGGCTTGTGTTTGCCGCGCAACCGGGCCGCGATCCGGGATGCGAGTCGGCCCAATACCTTGCCTTGCGCATCGACAACGTACCAGCCGTGCCGCACGTCGCCCGCTTTCGCTGAATAAGTGCTCATGGCGCGCATTTCGAAAAGGCCGCGATTCTATTGGACTTGCACCGCGCGGTCAAACCGCCAGATCG
>JAKALD010000280.1 GCA_021813275.1 Pseudomonadota bacterium
TCGTTGTTCTTCAGTGTAGGTGCTTGCGCGACGGGCGCGTCGTGTACTCGAACGCGCGCTCGGGCTTCTTCGGCTGCGCGGCCTTCTCGCGCCAGTCGCGATCGAAGAGCTCGTTGACGAGCGCCACCACCCCGGCGATGCGGTCCTTGTCGAACTGGCGCTCGAGCAGCGCCGTCACGTCCTCGATCATGCAGCGGCGCTGCGCTTCGTGGATCGCCTGCGCGGTCGGCCCCACGAACAGCAGCCGGTTTTCCTGCTCGCCGTTCTCGTGGTACAGCGTGACGTCGACCTCGACCGCCTCGTAGCAGAAGGGTCCGAGCTGCTCGAGCGCGGCTTCGAGCGCGCCGAGAAAGCTGCGCCCGATTTCCCCGGTCCAGCACACCTGCAGCATCAGCTCCTTTTCGTCGTAGCGGATGCCGGGCTCCTCGGGCTCCAGGCTCTTCACGTCCGCGACGGCCTCGGCATCGAGGTAATCGAGCCACGGCACGAGCGCCTGCTCGATCTGCTTGCGCGAGACACCTTCGAGAATGGGGATATCGGCGTGGACGTGGACCTCCATGCGCATGGCTTGTCCTCCGCGGGGAAAGGCGTGCAGTTTATCACGCGCTCGGCCCGCACAGCCGGAAGGGCCTTTCCCCGTGGCGCAGTCATCCCCTTGAAACCGATCGACGCTGCACAAACCTTGACACACGAACGCGGTCCAACGGGTATGTAATGGATCCGCCGGGCGGCGACGCAGGCGGAGGTGAGCGATGAACGTTCTGTACGACAGCCAGAACTACTACGTGGCGGAATATCCCGAGCACCACGGCATCGAGCTCGTCGACAAGGCGAGCGGCCGCGGCGCGTACCTCGAGGGCGAGGTCGAGACGAGCTTCCGCAGCAGCATCGTGCGCCTGATCTCGAACGATCCCGGCGACGAGTCGGTCGACGAGTTCCTCGGCCGGTACGACGCGCTGATGACCAACCCGCTCGTCCTACATTAAGATCAACGATGCGTTGCGAAGCAGCGCGTCGCGCTGCGTCGCAACGCCTGACTTTCGGAAAAAGCGCATCCCGCTCCGCGGCGCAGCGCCCAACTGTCAGAAAAAACGTCGCTAGGCTCTGCGAAAAGCAGGTTCCGGCGCCGCGATCGTGCGCCTAGAATCGGGCCGATGGTGCGGCCTGATTACAGCGGCGGCGGCTTCCTCAACCTGATCGCATCGATCGCCGAAGCCTGCGGCGTCAGCCCGCGGCACCCGCCGCTCGCCGCGCTCGCGCCCGCCGAGCTCGCCGAAGCGGCCAACGTCGTGCTGCTGATCCTGGACGGCCTCGGCGACCGCTACCTGCAGGCGCGCGAGCCGCGTGGCGCGCTCGGGCGGAGCCGCCGGGATGTGATCAGCGCCGTGTTTCCGTCCACCACCGCCGCCGCGATCACCACGTCCTACACCGGATACGCGCCGATCGAGCACGGCCTGACGGGCTGGTTCACCTATTTCGGCGAAGCGGGCTGCGTGGCCGCGCCGCTTCCCGGGCGCACGCGCGGCGAGGACCTGCCGCTCGCTTCGCGCGGCGTCGCGCTCGGGCGGCTGTTCATCGCGCCGCCGCTGCTCGACGCGCTCGCGTGGCGGCCGATCGTGGTGACTTACGCGCCGATCGCCGATTCCGCGTACAACCGCCACCACTGCGGCCGCGCCGAGCGGCGCGCCTACGAAGATCGCGCCGGCCTCGTCGCGCAGATCGAAGCCGCGGTGAAATCGGGCACCGATCGCAAGTTCGTCTACGCCTATTGGCCCCAGTTCGACACCCTCGCGCACCGGCACGGCGTCGCGAGCGCCGAGGCGCTCGCCGAGTTCGCGGCGATCGACGCGGCCTTCGGCGAGCTGCTCGCGCGCCTCGCGGGCAGCGACACGATCGTGGTGGCGACGGCCGATCACGGCTTCCTGGATAGCGGGAGCGCCGAGTCGCTCGCGCTCGAGGACGGCCCGGGCCTGTCCGCGCTGCTGCGCTTTCCGCTCTGCGGCGAGCGGCGCATGGCTTTCTGCCACGTCCAGCCGGGCCGCGAGCGGGAGTTCGCCGCGCGCGCGCACGACTGGCTCGGCGACAAGGCCGAGGTGCGCGCGAGCCGCGAGCTGGCCGAAGACGGCTGGTTCGGCTCCGGCGTTCCGCACCCGCGGCTCGCCGAGCGAATCGGCGACGTCGCGCTCGTGATGAACGAACGCTACACGGTCAGGGACTGGACCCCCGGCGAGAAGCATCACGTGCACATCGGCAATCACGGCGGGCCGAGCGACGAAGAGATGCTTGTTCCGCTCGTCGTGGCGAAAGCCTGAGGTCGGCAACGACCACGAGCACCCGCGACACCATGGAGACATCATGAAGGCCAAGACCAACGGCATCGAGCTCTACTACGAAGTCCACGGCCGCGAAGGCGCGCCCTGGCTCGTGTTCAGCCACTCGCTCGCCTGCAGCGTGCGCATGTGGGACGCGCAGATCACCGCCTTCCGGGATCGCTACCGCGTGCTCGTCTTCGATACGCGCGGCCACGGCCAGAGCGCCGCCCCGGCCGGGGCCTACACGCTCGAGCAGATGGCCGACGACGTGAAGGGCCTGCTGGAGCACCTCGGCGTGCAGCGCGCGCACTTCGTCGGCCTGTCGATGGGCGGCATGATCGGCCAGACCTTCGCGCTCACATACCCGGGAGTCTTCCAGAGCCTGACGCTCGCCGACACCACGAGCCGCTACCCGGCGGAAGCCGCGGGCGTATGGGCCGAGCGCATCAAGACGGCCCAGACCCGGGGCATGCAGCCGCTCGTCGAGCCGACGCTCGCGCGCTGGTTCACCGAGCCGTTCCGCAATGCCAAGCCCGAGCTCGTCGCCCGCATCGCCGCGCAGATCGCCGCCACGCCGGTCCCGGGCTACGTCGGCTGCTGCCACGCGATCCCGAAGATCGACCTCACCGCGCGCCTGAAGGAGATCCGCTGCCCGATCCTGGTGATCGTCGGCGAGCAGGACGCCGGCACCCCGGTCGCCATGGCGCGCGAGATCCGGGACAACGCGCCGGGCGCGCAGCTCGTCGTCCTGCCGAACACCGCGCACCTGTCCAACATCGAGCAGCCCGAGGGCTTCGACCGCGCCCTCGGCGAGCTGCTGGCGCGCGCGAAGTAGCCCGTGCGAGCGCCAGAAATCGGCCGCAGCGGCGGCTGGGATCCGGTGCCCGGCGACGAGCACACCGCGCATGCGGTGGGCAACTCCGGCGTGCACGTCGTGTCCACCCCGCACCTGATCGGCTTCCTCGAGATGGCCTGTCACTACAACATCGTCGCGCTGCTCGAGCCCGGCGAAGCGACGGTCGGCACGCGCGTCGAGGTCGAGCACGTCGGCGCGGCGCTGCCCGGGCGCGCCCTCGAGTGCCGCTCGCGGCTCGAGGCGTGCGACGGCCGCAAGCTCATGTTCTCGGTGCGCGCGACCCAGGACGGCCGCGAGATCATGCGCGGCCGCCACGAGCGCGCGGTGGTCAACCTGGACCGGTTCCTGCAGAAGCTGGAGGAGGCGACCGGGGCGCGCCTGCGCCGCTAGTCCTGTGGCTTGCCCGGCATCCCCTGCCAGCGCGCGAGGCGCAGCGAATGGATGCCGAACAGGTCGAGCACGCGGTGCACCGTGTGCTCGACCAGGTCGTCGATCCTCTTCGGCTTGGCGTAGAACGCCGGCACCGGCGGGAACACGATGCCGCCCATCTCGGTGACGGCGACCATGTTGCGCAGATGCGCGAGGTTGAGCGGCGCCTCGCGCGGCAGGAGAACCAGCCGGCGGCGTTCCTTGAGCGCCACGTCCGCGGCGCGCGACACGAGGTCGTCGGCGTGCGCGTGCGCGACCGCGGCGAGCGTCTTCATCGAGCACGGTGCGATCACCATCCCTTCCGCGAGGAACGAGCCGCTCGCGATCGCCGCGCCCACGTCGCGCGGATGGTAGGCAAAGTCCGCCAGACGCTCGATCGCCTTGCGCGTGAGCCCGAGCTCCTGCCAGACGTTGAGCACGCCCGCCTCGGTCAGGATCAAGTGGCTTTCCCAGCCGGGCAGCGCGCGCAGCACGCCGAGCAGGCGCACGCCGTACACCGAGCCCGTCGCCCCGGTGATCGCCACCACCAGGCGTCTTTTCGTCGCGTCCCGCGCTGCCCGCTTCGCCATGCCGCTAGCGTACCTGATTCCGCGAACCGGCATGGCGCGCTATTCCGGACGCGGCGCTACACTGTCGCCCCACCGACCGGAGACCCCAATGTTCGAGACCACGCTCGCAGGCAGCCTGCCCAAGCCGTTCTGGCTCGCTGAAACGGACAAGCTCTGGCCGGCGTGGCGCGCGGCCGGCGCCGAGCTCGCGGCGGCGAAGCGCGACGCGACGCTGCTGTGGTTGAAGGAGCAGGAGGACGCGGGCATCGATATCGTCGGCGACGGCGAGCAGTCGCGCCAGCACTTCGTGCACGGCTTTCTCGAGCAGGTCGAGGGCATCGACTTCGAGCACAAGGTGAAGATGGGCATCCGCGACAACCGCTACGAGGCGATGGTGCCGGTGGTGGTCGGGCCGCTC
>JAKALD010000281.1 GCA_021813275.1 Pseudomonadota bacterium
GATCTCGCCGAAACTCGTCGACGAGGCGCGCGCCGAGATGGCCGCGGTCGCCGCCGCGCTCGGCGAGGCTTTCGAGCTGCAAGGCGGCAAGATGGTGCTCGAATTGAAGCCGGGCGGGCGCGACAAGGGCAGCGTCATCGAGGAGTTCATGCACGAGGCGCCGTTTCGCGGGCGCACGCCGGTGTTCGTGGGCGACGACCTCACCGACGAGTACGGCTTCGGCGTGGTGAACCGCAGGGGCGGGCACGCGATCAAGGTCGGCGCGGGCGCGAGCACCGCGCGCTGGCGGCTCGCCGGCACGCGCGCGGTGCGCGCCTGGCTTGGCGAGTGGGTCGCGCGCTTCGCGCCGCCTAGACGAGCCCCTCGAAGAGCTGCACCTGCACCGGCTCGCCGGCCGCGACCGGGCCGCGCTCGTGCTCGAGCACGATGAAGCAGTTCGCCTCCGACATCGAGCGCAGCACTCCTGAGCCCTGCTGCCCGGTGAGCCGCACCGACCAGGCGCCGCGCGCATCGCGCGCGAGCACGCCGCGCTGGAACTCGGTGCGCCCGGGCACTTTGCGGATCGGCGCCGCGCTCGGTACCGTGAGCCGCGGCAGCGCGCAGTCGTCCGTGCGCCCGGCGAGAAAGAGCAGCGCCTCGCGCACGAGCTGGTAGAAGGTCACCATCACCGCGACCGGGTTTCCCGGCAGGCCGAACAGGAACGCGCCGCCGATGCGCCCGAAGGCCATCGGCCGCCCGGGGCGCATCGCGATCTTCCAGAACAGCACCTCGCCGAGCTTCTTCATCAGCTGCTTCACGAAGTCAGCCTCGCCCACCGAGACGCCCCCGGAGGTGACGACCGCGTCGGCGTTCGCCGCCGCGGTGCGAAACGCCGCTTCGAGCTGCCCGGGATCGTCGCGCACCACGCCCATGTCGATGAGCTCCACGCCCAGGCGCGCGAGCATGCCGTACAGCGTGTAGCGGTTCGAGTCGTAGACCTGGCCCTCGGCGAGCGGCGCGCCGACCGAGGCGAGCTCGTCGCCGGTGGAAAAGAACGCCACCCGCAGGCGCCGGCGCACGCTCACCTCGGCGAGGCCGAGAGAGGCGATCAGGCCGAGCTCGGCCGGTCCGAGCGCGCGCCCGGGGCGCAGCACCGCCATGCCCGCCTTCAGGTCCTCGCCCGCGTAGCGCACGTTCTGCCCGCGCTTCTGCCCGGGCGGGACGATGATCGAATCGCCCGCGATGCGCGCCACTTCCTGCACGACGACCGCGTCGGTGCCCGCGGGCATCACCGCGCCGGTCATCACGCGCACGCACTCGCCGGCGCCGACGGCGCCGCCGAAGGGGCGGCCGGCGAGCGCGCTGCCGATCTCGTCGAGCGCGGTCTCGGCGTCGGCCTTGAGGTCGGCGCTGCGCACCGCGTAGCCGTCCATCGCCGAGTTGTCGTGCGCGGGCACGTTCACATGCGGCACGATGTCCTCCGCGAGCACGCGCCCGAGCGCGCTGCGGGTGGCGACGCGCTCCACGGCGCTGACGGGCACGAGGCAGCTGCGGATCGCCTCGCGCGCCTTGTCGACGCGTAGCGCGTCCGGGTCGTAGCCGTCCAGGCAGCTGACGATGCGCTCGACCGAGCTCACGGGCGCGACTCGAAGCCCGCGAGCTCGCCGCGGGTGTTGATGTTGGAGAACGCCTCGGCTTCGTCGTCGAAGAGCACCTCGGCGACCTTGAGCGGCGCGTACCAGGCGTCGATCTTGCGCCCGCCCCCGGCGAGGAACGCCTCGAGGTTCGCGCGCAGGCTGGTGCGCACCAGCGCGAACACCGGATGCGGCTGATTGCCGGTCTTCGCCACCGCGAGCTCGGCATTGTTCGCTTCGAGTCCCGCGCGCAGCCGCGCCACCAAGTCGAGCGGCAGGAACGGCGAGTCGCAGGGCACCGTCACCGCGAGCGGGCTCGAGGCCGACTTCAGCCCGGCGTGCAGGCCGGCGAGCGGGCCGGCGAAGCCGCCGACCTCGTCGGGAACGACGCGATAGCCGAAGCGTGCGTACTCGGCGAGGTTCTGGTTGGCGTTGATCACGATCTCGTCCACCTGCGGCGCGAGGCGCTCGATCACCCACTCGACCATCGCGCGGCCGCGCAGCGGCTGCAGGCCCTTGTCGACGCCGCCCATGCGGCGCCCCTGGCCGCCCGCGAGCACGATGCCGGTCACTCCCGTCATGCGCCCGATTTTAGGCTATCGTTGTGTCCATGGACGAGCCCGCGCGCAACCGCTTCCTCACTCCGTTCCTCAACCTGGGGCACTTCCTCGACCACCTGGTGATGCTGATCTTCCCCACGGTGGTGATCGGCCTGACGCGCGAGTGGCACATGGGCTACTCGGAGCTGCTGCCCTACGCGGTCGGCGGCTTCGTCGCCTTCGGCGCGTTCGCGCTGCCGGCGGGCTGGCTCGCCGACCACTGGGGCCGGTACAAGATGATGGTGGTCTTCTTCTTCGGCGCAGGCGCGTCTCTGACCGCGACCGGGTTCGCGCGCACGCCGCTCGAGATCGGCGTCGGCCTGACTTTCGTCGGCACGTTCGCGGCGATCTATCACCCGGTGGCGACCGCGCTGCTCGTCGCCGACCCGAAGCGCATCGGCCGGGTGCTCGGCTGGAACGGGCTGTGGGGCAACTTCGGGCTGGGCGCCGCCGCGCTGGTCGCCGGCGCGCTCATGCAGTTCGCGGGCTGGCGCGCGGCGTTCTTCGTGCCGGGTGCGGCGACGCTCGCGGCCGGCGCGGCGTTCGTCGCGCTCGCGCGCGACCCGGGCAAGGTCGCGCGCACCGGTAAGCGTCTCGGCCTGGACATCGCCGCGGGCACCATGTGGCGCATCTTCGGCGTCGTGCTGCTCGCGACGGTGTGCGGCGGCATCATCTTCAACGCGACCACGGTGGCGATGCCCAAGGTGTTCCAGGAGCGCATGGCCGCGCTCACCCATACGAGCCTCGGCATCGGCGCGCTGGTCTCGGCCGTGTACTGCATCGCCGCGGTCGCGCAGGTCGTGGTCGGCACGCTCATCGACCGCATCGAGCTGAAGCGCGTGTTCGTGCCGGTGGCGCTGCTGCAGGTGCCGTTCCTGCTGCTCGCCGGAACCCTGTCCGGAGTCGCGATGCTCGTCGTCTCGGTGCTGATGATGCTGGTGGTGTTCGGGCAGATCCCGCTCAACGACGCGCTCCTCGGGCGCTACACGCGCGACGAGTACCGCGCGCGCGTGTACGCGGTGCGCTACGTGGTGTCGCTCGGGGTGGCCGCGGTGGGCGTGCCGCTGATCGCGCTGCTCTACCGCGGCACCGGCGGATTCCGGAGCGTGTTCGGCGCGCTCTCGGTCCTCGCGCTGCTGACGCTCGCCGGGGCGCTGCTCCTGCCCTCGCGCGCGCAGATCGAGGCCGCGCGCGCGCCCGCCGGGGCCTAGCGGCGCCGCTTTCCTTGCTTGCGCCTGAATAAAATCCACCGGAAAGTGTTCACCGCTGTACCGCAGGCGCGACCCGCCTGCGGCGGCCGGCGGACGCCGGGCCGAGGGGAACTTTCACAACTATTTGAATTTACGAGGAGACAGCGATGAAGATGATACCCGCCGCCGCGCTCGCCCTGGGGCTGGCGCTGGCCGCCGGCAGCGCCTGGGCGTTCCATTGCCCGAAGGAGATGGCGAAGATCGACGCCGCCCTGGCGAAGAGCCCGAAGCTCTCCGCCGCGCAGATGGCGGAAGTGAAGAAGCTGCGGGCCGAGGGCGAGGCATTGCACAAGGCCGGCAAGCACCAGGAGTCGCTCGATACGCTCGCGAAGGCCGAAAAGATCCTGAATATCCAGTAGCGGCGCGGAGAAGAGCCGGCGGCCGCCGGCTCTTTCTTGCCTTTCCTGGAAGTAAGGTGCTGCGATGCGGCGTCTTCCGCCGCTTCGCAGCACGTCGTTGTTCTTTACGCGAGCGCGGTCGGGCGCGGCGCGGTGCGCTCGAGACGCTGCCTGCCGGTGAACGCGAGGTAGTGCCGGCCGCTCGCGCGCCCGAGCATCGTGATGCCGACGCGCTTGGCGATCTCGTGGCCCATGTGGGTGAGGCCCGAGCGCGACACGAGGAAGGGAATTCCCATCTGGGCGCACTTGATCACCATCTCGCTGGTGAGGCGCCCGGTGGTGTAGAAGATTTTGTCCGAGCCGTCGATCGCGTCGAGCCACATGAAGCCCGCGATCGCGTCGACCGCGTTGTGGCGGCCGACGTCCTCGACGAACATCATGATCTCGGCGCCCGCCGGGCCGGCGGCGCGCGCGAGCGCACAGCCGTGCACGGCGCCCGCCTGCTTGTAGATGGTCTCGTGCCTGCGCACCTTCTCGAGCAGGTCGAAGAGCTGCGCGTCGGCGAGGCGCACGTCCTCGCGCAGGCGGATGCGGTCGACTTCCTCCATCAGGTCGCCGAACACCGTGCCCTGGCCGCAGCCGGTGGTAACGGTGCGCTTCTTCATCTTCTCCTTCAGGCCCTTCACGCCCTTGCGGGTGGTGACCGCGACCGACCCGGTCTCCCAGTCGACCTGCACCGAAGCGATC
>JAKALD010000031.1 GCA_021813275.1 Pseudomonadota bacterium
GGAGCCGCATCATGCTGCCGTGACGGGCGGCAACGCGGGTCATGCCTCTCAACCGACCGCGCGGGGGTGCGGGGGTCAGGCGCTGCTCACCCCCGCGTTACCCTGCGCTGCGAGCACGTCGGCGACACAGGCGGTGAGGCGCTTTGCGCAGTCGAGGTGCAGGAACTCGTTCGGGCCGTGCGCGTTCGAGTGCGGCCCGAGCACTCCGGTGATCACGAACTGCGCCGCCGGGTACTTCGCGCCGAGCATCGCCATGAAGGGGATCGTGCCGCCCTCGCCCATCCACATCGCGCCCGCGCCGTAGTGCCGTCGCGAGGCGGCCTCGAGCGCCTCGCCGAGCCAGGGCGCGGTGGGCGGCGCGTTCCAGCCGGTCGCCGCCTGCCCGGATTCGAAGCGCACGCGCGCGCCGTACGGCGGATCGGCCTCGAGGATTTCCTTCAGGCGCCGCGCGGCGCCCGCAGCCTCCACGGTGGGCGGCAGCCGCAGCGAGAGCACGAGCGAGGTTCCCGGCCGCAGCACGTTGCCGGCGCTCGCCGGCGCGGGCAGGCCGTCGGCGCCGATGACTGCGAGCATCGGCCGCCACGTGCGGTTGAGCACCAGCTCGCCGAGATCGGCGTGCATCGGGCGCATGCCCGGCACGAACGGAAACTTGCGGTAGACGCTCTCCCCGAGCACCTCGGCGGCGCGCTTCGCCTGCGCCAGGCGCTCGGGCGGAATCGCCGCGTTCAGCGCCGGGTCCTTCACCATGCCGCTGTCGGCGGCCTCGATGCGCTCGAGCAGCGCGCGCAGCACGCGAAAGCTCGAGGCGACCACGCCGCTCGCGTCGCCCGAGTGCACGCCCTCGGCGAGCACTTCGGCGCTGAGCACGCCGTTCACCAGACCGCGCAGCGAGGTCGTGCACCACAGCTGCCCGTAATTGCCGCAACCCGAATCGAGCGCGATCACCAGGCCCGGCGCGCCGATGCGCGGCGCGAGCCGCTCGAGATACGCCGGCAGGTCGTAGCTGCCGCTCTCCTCGCAGCATTCGATCATCAGCACGCAGCGCGCGTGCGCCCGGCCCTCCTCGCGCAGGTGCCGGAGCGCGGCGAGCGCGCAGAACACCGCGTAGCCGTCGTCCGCGCCGCCGCGCCCGTACAGCCGGCCCTCCTCGATCACCGGGTTCCACGGCCCGAAGCCCTCGCGCCAGCCGCTCATCTCGGGCTGCTTGTCCAGGTGCCCATAGAGCAGCACCGGCGCCGCGCGCTCCGCGCCCGGCGCGGCGGGAACCTCCACGAACAGCAGCGGCGTGCGCCCCTCTAGGCGCACGATCTCGAGCGTCATGCCGGCGATCGCGTGCCGGCGGCACCAGTCGGCCGCGAGCTGCACCGCCTCGTCGATGAACCCGTGCGATTGCCAGCCGGCGTCGAAGTGCGGCGACTTGGCGGGAATGCGGATGTAATCGAGGAGCGCCGGCACGATCGCGTCGTCCCACAGCTCGGCGATTCTCCGGGAAACCTTAGGGGCATTCATGGCGCGGATTATAGGAGCGGGCCGCGCCCGTGCGCGCGCATTTCGCGGCGCGGCCGCGCGCTTCTGTTACCTTATCGGCCTTCACGGGCGAGGGAATTCGCTTGACACACTTGCAAGAACGGCTGCGCGCGCTCGCCCCCGGATTGCTGCGGGGCCTGCGGCGCGGCATCGAGAAGGAGAGCCTGCGCGTGGGCCCGGAGGGCGCGCTCGCCGCCACGCCGCACCCGGCGGGGCTCGGCTCGGCCCTCACGCACCCGCACATCACCACCGACTACAGCGAGGCGCAGCTCGAGCTGATCACCGGCGTGCACACCGGGATCGAGCCCTGCCTCGACGAGCTCACCGCGATCCACCAGTTCGTCTACAGCCACCTCGACGAGGAGGCGATGTGGGCGGCGAGCATGCCGTGCACGCTGCCCGACGACGACGCGATCCCGATCGGGCGCTACGGCAGCTCGAACCTCGGGCGCGCGAAGACCGTGTACCGCATCGGCCTCGCGCACCGCTACGGCCGGCGCATGCAGACCATCTCGGGCGTGCACTACAACTTCTCGCTGCCCGAGGCGGCCTGGGGCGCGCTCGCCTGGCCGGGCGGCGCGAACGCCGGCTACTTCGCGCTCGCGCGCAACTTCCGGCGCCACTCGTGGCTGCTGATGTACCTGTTCGGCGCCTCGCCTGCGGTGTGCGCGACCTTCGTCGAGGGCCGCGAGCACGACCTCGATGAGCTGCGCCCCGGGATCCTCTACCGCCCGGTGGGCACCTCGATCCGCATGGGGCGCCTCGGCTACCAGAGCAGCGCTCAGTCCGCGCTGCTGGTGAGCTACAACAGCCTGGAGAGCTACGCCGATTCGCTGCACGAGGCGCTCACCCGGTCCTACCCGCCCTACGAGGCGATCGGCATCCGCGGGCCGCACGGCGAGTACCGCCAGCTCGCCACCAGCCTGCTGCAGATCGAGAACGAGTTCTACAGCACGATCCGCCCGAAGCGCACCATCCGGGCGCTCGAGCGCCCGCTGCACGCGCTGCGCGAGCGCGGCGTCGAATACGTGGAAGTGCGGCTGATGGACCTCGACGCCTACAGCCCGATCGGCATCCGCGCCGAGACGATGCGCTTCCTCGACATGTTCCTGCTGCACTGCCTGCTCACCGACAGCCCGCCCGACACGCCGGAGGAGATCGCCTCGTGGGGACGCAACCAGCACCGCGCCGCCGCGCGCGGGCGCGGCCGCGGCCTGCTGCTCGAGCGCCGCGGCGAGGAGATCGCGCTGCCCGCGTGGGGCGCGCAGGTGCTCGGGGGCCTCGAGCCGGTCGCCGCCGCGCTCGACGCGGCGCACCGCGGGCACGCCTACCGCGACGCGCTCGGCGCCGCGTTCGCCGCGCTCGCCGATCCCGACTCGGTGCCCTCGGCGCGCATGCTGCGCGAGATGCGATCGCGCAACGCCGGCTCGTGCGTCGATTTCGCGCTCGCCCGCTCGCTCGAGCACCGCGCCGCGCTGCGCAGCCTGCCGCTTGCGGCCGAGACGGAGCGGCGCTTCGCGAGGATGGCCGAGGACTCGCTCGCGAAGCAGCGCGCGATCGAGACCGCCGACGACGTCGACTTCGAGACCTTCCGCCGGCGCTACGTCTCGGCCGAGCAGCTCACGCCGCTTGCCGCGGCCGGCCGGTAGCGACGCACCGCCTGAGGCGTCGGTTCAGTCGCGCCCGGGCGCAGGACCGGTCGACTCTCGCACGACGAGCGTCACCTCGATGCGAGTATGACGTTTCGCGGTACGCCCCTCGATCGTCGCGAGCAGGTAGTCTGCGGCCCTCTGCCACATCTCCTCGGTCGGCACGTGCACCGTGGTGAGGCTCGGACGCAGATGTCGCGCAATCTCCAGGTCGTCAAAGCCGACGATCGAAAGCGCTTCCGGCACCCTGACACCCAGCGCTGCCGCCTCGATCAGCGCGCCGTGAGCGAGCACGTCGTTTGCGCACACCACCGCGGTCGGCGCGGGCGCAGCCGCCATCAGCGCCCGCAGCCCTTCACGTGCCTCGCCCACGTCGAACGACCGCTCCGCGAGCCGCTCGCGCGGAAGGTCCAGCCCGGCCGCGCGCAGCGCGCGTCGCACGCCCCGCACGCGCTCGATCATGCGGTCATTGTCCCGAGTGATCCCTGCGAGCATCGCGATGCGCCGGTGGCCCAAATCGAGCAGGAAGCGGATCGCGCGCTCGATGGCCTCCGCGTTGTCGAAACCAACGCAGGCGGCCGCTGACCTCGCGTCATACGTTCCGGTATTGACGTACGGAATCTCGCGCCGCGCGAGGAAGCGCTTCAGGTCGTCGGTGTGGCTCTCTCCCATGAAGATGAGCCCGTCGACGCCGCGCGCCGCCAGGTTGACGGCCTGCTCCGATTCGCGCTCGGGGTCGTAGCCCGAAGTCGCCAGAAGCACGTGGTACTTGAAACGCGCCAGATGCTTCTGCAACGCCTCGATGCCCTTTGCAAAGATCGCATTGTCGATGGTCGGAATGACTGCGCCCAAGGTGTGCGAGCGGTTTAGTGTCAGGGCGCGAGCGCCCGCGTTGGGCACATAGCCCAGCTGCCGCACCGCGCGCTCGACCTTCGCACGGATTTCCGGACTGACCGTCTCCGGCCGGTTCACGGCGCGCGACACCGAAGCCGTGGAGACGCCGGCGCGACGCGCCACGTCGCGAATACCGGTGTCCGTGTTCTGTAAGCGGTTACTTATTTTGCGCTGCGGCATCCCGGAATCCTATATGACGCGCGCTCGCGGCTCAACCTTGCGCCGCAGCAAGACGCAGACGATCTCGAGCGCAGCCGGGCTTGACAGACGAACGGGGGCGCGGCGTATCATACTTGTAACCGGTTACACTCGGACCTCGATCCGAGCGATGCGCGAACAAGACCGGATCCGATCAACGAGTGTCACCAGCTTGAGGAGGCCCCACGATGAAGCTTTGGCTTACCGCGCTCGCCCTCGCGGCCGCGCTCGGCAGCGCACACGCCCAGGATTTCAATTGGCGCAAGGACGCGGGCACAACCATCACCTTCCTGTCCTCGAACCACCCGTGGGCGAACAGCGTGCTGAAGTACAAGGACGAGTTCACGAAGCTCACCGGGATCACCGTCAAGGTCGACACCTATCAGGAGCAGCAAATGCGCCAGCGCCTGATGACGGTGATGAACGCGAACAGCGACGAGGTCGACCTGTTCATGTCGCTGCCCTCGCGAGAAGGCGCGCAGTTCGCCAAGGCGGGCTGGTACGCCAATCTAGAGCCCTTCATCACCAAGGACGTCTCCAAGGACTACGACTTCGGTGATTTCAGCAAGGGGTTGGTCGCCGCGGAGACGCACGGCTCGCTCGTCTCCGGCATCCCGCTCAATATCGAAGGGCCCGTGCTGTACTACCGCAAGGACATCTTCAAGAAATGCGGCGTGACCCCACCGAAGAGCCTGGACGACCTGCTGAGCGTCGCCAAGAAGATCAAGGCTTGCGATCCGTCGATCACGCCCTTCGTGAGCCGGGGCCTCAAGGGCGCTCTGCCGTACACCTTCAGCGTGTTCCTGCACAACATGGGCGGCAGCTACATGACCGCGCAGCGCAAGTCCGACCTGTGCAGCGCGGCCGGCAAGGCGGCCTTGACGCTCTATGCGACTTTGCTCAGGGACTACGGTCCGCCGGGAGTGGTCAACTACAACTTCTATCAGATATCGTCGCTCTATCGGGACGGCAAGGCGGCCATGGCGTTCGAATCCTCCAACGAGCTGAAATCGGTCATGGAGGGCGGTGCGCGCCTTAATGACACCGGCGTCATGCTCCTGCCGCCCGGGCCCGGCGGGAGCCACCCGACCGTGATTGGCTGGGGTATCTCTGTCTCGGCGCACTCGAAGCACAAGGAGGCCGCCTGGTATTTCGTGCAGTGGGCTACATCGCCGGCCATGCAGGCGCGTCTTGCGCTCATGGGGATCGCCCCGCCGCGCGCGTCGGTCGCAAACGATCCGTCCTACCGCAAGTGGATCGACGCCGAGCCCGTGCGCCGCGAGTGGATCGACGCGATCGACCAGGCCAACGCGACCGGCACCTCCGAGGTCGGCTACCCGATCGTCGCGAACATCGCCTCGCGCGACTACATCGGGCAGGCTGTCGACGACTTGTTGCTGGGCCAGAAGCCCGTGCAGCAGGCCTGCGCGGAGGCCGACCGGGAGCTGGACGCGTTGATCGCGAAGGACTGAGCCTTCGGTGAGCGCCCGCAGGACAGACCCATGAGCACGACCGCCGGCCCGAGCGGCAGCCTCACGGCTCTCGCCCTGCCGGCGGTCGTCTTCACGCTGCTCATGATCGCCTTCCCGTTCGCCTACACGCTGTGGCTCAGCTTTCAGAGCTATACCCTCGGCTCGAGCGAGCACTTCGCCGGAGCGGGCAACTATCTGCAGCTGCTGAACGACCCGCTGTTCTGGAACGGGATCCGGATCACGCTCGTGCTCTACGTGCTTTCGCTCGGCCTGCAGCTCGGCCTGGGCACGTATATCGCGGTACTGTTGCACGGGTCCAAGCGCTTCGCGGACGTGCTGCGCTCGCTCCTGATCTCGCCGTTCGTGCTGCCGCCGGTGGTCGTCGGGATGATGTGGCTGGTGATCCTCGATCCCGCGATCGGCGCCGCAAACTGGATCCTGCAGATCGCCGGGCTGCCGCGCTCGGACTGGCTCGCCTCCCCTCGATGGGTCATTCCGACGGTCGCGCTGATCGACTCGTGGCAATGGACCCCGTTCGTTGCCCTCATCGTGCTCGGCGGGCTGCAGTCTCTGCCGCCGAGCGTGTACGAGGCGGCCCAGATCGACGGCGCGTCGCGTACCGGCACGTTCTGGCGGGTGACCTTTCCCCTGCTGCTGCCCTCAATCGTCACCGCGGCGGTGCTGCGCAGCGTCGACCTGCTGCGCTTCTTCGACATCATCTACATCACCACCCAGGGCGGACCGAACGACGCCTCGAATACGCTCAACATCTACGGCTTCCGCCAGGGCTTCGAGTTCTTCAACATCGGCTACGCGAGCGCAATCATGATCACTCTTTCGACGATCGTGCTCGGCGCGGTGCTCGCCATGTCCTACGCACGCCGTAGGGCGCAGTGGTGAGCGCGACCGCGCTGCGCCGCCTGGGGGGCCTGCAGCTTGCGCTGGTGAGCCTCGTCATCCTCGCCCCGGTCGCGTGGATGGTGCTGTCCTCGTTCAAGCCCTCGGCCGAGGTGACCGCGTATCCGCCGACGCTCTGGTTCACTCCCACGCTCGACAACTACCGGCAGCTCTTCTCGTCCACGCCTTTCGCGCGCTACACCCTCAACAGCCTCGTCGTGGCCGCCGGCTCGACGCTGATCGGTCTCGGCTTCGGCGTACCGGCGGCCTTCGCGGTGTCGTGGCGGCGCATGATGTGGCCGGCGCTGGTGACGCTCGCCGCGCGCATGGCGCCAGGCACCCTGTACCTGCTGCCGTGGTACCTGATGTTCCGCTGGCTCGGGCTGATCGGCAGCTACTGGGCGCTCATCCTCACGCACGCGGCGATCACGCTGCCGATCGTGATCTGGGTGCTGCTGCCGTTCTTCGACGCCGTACCGCACAGCGTGCTCGAAAGCGCCCAAGTGGACGGCTGCTCCGTGCCGCGCACGCTGTGGCGCATCGCCCTGCCGCTCGTGGTGCCGGGGCTGGTGGTGTCGGCGATCCTCGCGTTCATCTTCTCGTGGAACTACTTCCTGTTCGCCCTGGTGCTGTCCAACAGCGACACCAAGACGCTGATCGCCGCCTCGTTCAACTTCATCGGCGAGGGCGCGACCTACTGGGGGGCATTGATGGCGGCGGCCACGCTGATCGCGCTCCCGCCGCTGCTGCTCGCCTTCGCCGTGCAGCGCCGACTCGTGGCGGGACTCGCGGTCGGGGCCGTAAAAGGATAACGATGCTCGCCGCCCGCTTCGACGGCAACAAGCGCATTGCGATCGCCGAGGTGCCTGCCCCACGACCCGCCCCGAACGAGGTGCTGCTCCGCGTAAAGAGAACCGCGCTCTGCGGCTCCGACACGAAGCTCTGGAACAAGGGGGCAGTCTTCACGCCGGGGCACGAGATCTTCGGCGTCGTGGATTCGCCCGGTCACGTGCTCGACGGCCGGCGCTGCCTCGTCTACATCCCCGTGCATTGCGGCCGTTGCGTCTCGTGCCTGCATGGCGACACGCACATGTGCCTGACCGAGTCGGTCCTGATCGGCTGGAACCGGCCGGGCGGCTACGCCGAGGCGCTCGCGGTGCCCGAGCAGTGCCTGCTACCGGTGCCGGACGACGTGCCGGATGACCTCGCGCCGCTGCTGCTCGACACGATCGGTACTTCGGGGCACGGGCTGCGCCTCGCGCGGCCGCTCGCGCCCGAGGGACCCGTGCTCGTGCTCGGCGCGGGACCGGTCGGCCTGGGCGCGATCGTCGCGCTGCGGGACATGGGGTGGCGCGACATCCATGTCTCGGACCTGCGCGCGGCGCGCCTGCCGCTCGCGCAGGCGCTTGGCGCGCGGCCGCATCCGGTCGAGGACACGACGACACGCTTCGCGCTGGTGGCCGAATGCAGCGGCGCGCACGCAGCCCGCAACCGCGGCATGCACATCGTGGCGCCGCGCGGCGTCGTGCTGCTCCTTGGAGAGAACGACGACCCCTGGACGATCGAGTAAACCAAGGCGATCCGGCGCAAGGATTTCTTCATGCTGCGATCGTTCTATTTTCCCAAGGGCGACTACGCGGCGAACCTCGAGCTGCTGCGCCGCGAGCGTGAGCGCTACTACGCGATCGTCGACGCCACCTTCAGGCTCGACGAGCTGCCCGAGAAGTTCGCGCTGTTCGCCGCGGGCGGGCTGGTGAAGCCGCTGCTCGCGTTCGACATCTAGGACCCGGCCGTGGCATCAATCCGCCTGCGCAAGGTCGTCAAGAAATTCGGCGAGCACGTCGTCATCCCGGAGATGAGCCTCGAGATCCCCGACCGCGAGTTCGCCGTGTTCGTGGGGCCCTCGGGCTGCGGCAAGAGCACGCTGCTGCGCATCATCGCGGGGCTCGAGGGTGTCGACGGCGGGGACGTCATCATCGGCGAGGACCGGGTCAACGATCGGCCCGCGGCGCAGCGCGACATCGCGATGGTCTTCCAGGACTACGCGCTGTACCCGCACATGACCGTGTACAAGAACATGGCCTTCGCGCTCGAGATGCGCAACATGCACCGCGCCGAGATCGACCGCCGGGTCCGCGACGCGGCACGCATGCTGCGACTGGAGACGCTCCTCGACCGCAAGCCGAAGGCGCTGTCGGGCGGCCAGCGCCAGCGCGTCGCCATGGGCCGCGCGATCGTGCGCGAGCCGAGGGTATTCCTGTTCGACGAGCCGCTGTCCAACCTCGACGCGAAGCTGCGTGGCGAGGTGCGCACCGAGATCAAGCGACTTTCGCAGCAGCTGCGCACCACGATGATCTTCGTCACGCACGACCAGGTCGAAGCGATGACCCTCGCCGATCGCATCGTGGTGCTCAACGGCGGCCGGATCCAGCAGGTCGGCACGCCCGAAGAAGTCTACAACCATCCGGCCAATCGCTTCGTCGCCGGGTTCATCGGCGCACCGGCAATGAATTTCTTCCCGGTGAACGTCGAGGCGGAAGGCAGCGGGTTCACCGCGGTGCTGCGCGACGGCACGCGCCTGCGCCTGCCGATCAGCCAGACCGAAGGGATCCGTGCGGTCAACGCGCGCGACGCGGTGCTCGGCCTGCGCCCCGAGAACGTCACCACGCGCGAGTTCACGCACTCGGCCAGCGTCCGGGCCAGACTCGACGTGGTGGAGACGCTCGGCTCCGACACTTTCGGCTACTTCGGCCTCGCCGGCGGACAGTACGTGGCGCGCCTCAAGGCGGACTTCGGCATCCGCCCCGGCAGCGAGGTCGAGCTCGGGCTCGACATGAGCGCGGCCCATCTATTCACGGACGACGATGGCCACGCAATCCAATGAGGGCGCGCGGGTGGTGTGCGTCGGGCATTCCGCGCTCGACTATGTGTTCGGTGTCGACGAGTTCGGCACCGTGGGCGCGAAACTGCGCGCAACGCGCTTTCGCGAGGCTGGCGGGGGCATGGCGGCGAACGCGGCCGTCGCGGTCGCCGCGCTCGGCGGCCGGGCGGTGCTCTGCGGGGTCGTGGGAGACGACGCGGCCGGCTCCCGCATGCGCTCGGAGCTCGCCGCATGGGGCGTCGACGTCTCCGGCCTGCGCGCGCTTCCGGGCGCGGCTTCGTCGGTGTCCGCGGTGATCGTCAATGGCCGCGGCGAGCGGCTGATCGTCAATTTCCGGGGCGACGCGCTCCAGACGCCGCCCGACACGACCTTGCGCGCCGCGGTCGAAACGGCGGATGCGGTGCTCGCCGACGTGCGCTGGGTGCCTGGCGCGCGTGCCGCCCTCGAGGGCGCCCGCAGGCGCGGTGTTCCCACCGTGCTCGACGCGGATATCGCGGAGCGCGCCGAGCTCGAGGCGCTGTGCGCGCTTGCCGGTCACGCGATCTTCTCCGAGCAGGCGCTGGCGCAGTTCGCGCCGGGCGCGTCGGTCGAGACGGCCCTGCGCACGGCGCTCGCCCACGGCGCGGAGCTCGCCGCGGTGACCTGCGGCGCCCAGGGCGTGCGCTGGCTGCAGCGCGGTGCGAACCGCCTGGCTGCGCTGCCCGCATTCGCGGTGCAGGTGCGCGACACCACGGGAGCGGGCGACGCATTTCACGGCGCCTACGCACTTGCGCTCGCCGAGGGCATGCCACCGCGCGCCGCACTGCGCTTTGCGTCCGGTGCCGCGGCGCTCAAATGCGCGCGCGAAGGCGCCCGCAGCGTGCCCTCGCGAACAGAAGTAATGCAGCTGCTTTCGGAGACGACATGACACCTGGAAAGATCTGGGGCCTGAGGCGGCTGGCAAGCGCCTCCGGCCATTTCAGCATGCTCGCGATAGACCAGCGCCCGCCAATCGCCGCGCTGGTTGCGGCGCGCCGCGGGATCCCGCCCGGAACCGTTGCCTGCAGCGACATGCTCGCCGTGAAGCGCCTGCTCGCCGAAGCGCTGGCGGGCGAGGCGAGCGCCGTCCTGCTCGATCCCAATTTCGGATACCCCGCTGCGATCGACGCACTGTCACCGCGCGCGGGGCTGATCGTCACGCTCGAGCACCACGTGTTCGACGATGACCCGGGCGGCAGGCGATCGCGCTCGATCCGCGACTGGGGCGTCGCCAAGATCAAGCGGCTCGGCGCCGACGCGGTCAAGGTGCTCGCCTGGTATCGGCCGGACGCGGACGCGGACGTGCGGCACCATCAGCAAGCCTATGTCGAGGATGTGGGCCGGGCTTGCGCCGAGCACGACATCGCGTTCGTGCTCGAGCTGCTCGTGTACCCCTTCGCGCGCGAGCGACGCGACGGCGGCGAATACCGGGAGGATCCGCAGAAGCGTCCCGAGCTGGTCCTAGAGAGCGTGCGCGAATTCGCAAGCGAGCGCTACCGGGTGGACCTGTTCAAGCTCGAAAGCCCGCTGCCGGTGCCGGAGGTAGTAGCTGCGCCCCATTCCGCGCAGCCGTGGTTCGACAGGATTGGCGAGATGCTCGACCGGCCGTGGGTCATGCTGTCCGGGGGCGCCGCGCCGGAGGCGTTCGAGCAGGTCCTGCGCGGTGCATACCGTGCCGGGGCCTCGGGCTACCTCGCGGGTCGGGCCATCTGGTGGGAGGCGCTCGAAGCCTATCCCGATCTGGAGGCTTGCCGGGACGCGCTGAGCGCGCGAGGGCGTCGCGTCATCGCGGACCTCAACGCGCTCACGACACGCTACGCGCAGCCGTGGGTTCCTCCGGCCCAGGCGCAGCCGCGCGCCGAAGGAGAGTTCGCCGCCGGATACCCGGCGCGCTAGATCGCAACCGCGTAGTCGCGCAGCCGCTCGAGATCCGGCTCGGGTCCGAGGCCCGGCGCCTCGCCGAGGTCGGCATGACCCTCGCTTATCGATTCGAGCGCACCGCAGGTAAGCGTCCGCAGGGGATTCGGATTGGCGTCGATTTCGAGCAGCCCCTCGCCGCCGGCGGCAGCCAGCAGGTGCGCGGACGCGAGCAGCCCGACGCCGCCGCCCAGGTAGTGCGGACAGTAGCGCGCGCCGCTCGCGCGAATCCGCCGCGCCACCGCCAGGCAGCCGGTCACTCCGCCCCATTTCGCGGCGTCCGGCTGCACGACGCCGAGTGCGCCCGAAGCCAATGCGCTCGCGAAGGCAGCCTCGCCGATCAGGTTCTCGCCCGCCGCGAGCGGGATCCTGGTGCGCGCCCTGAGCGCCTGCCACTCGCTCCACGGCCGGTCGGCGCGCAGCGGCTCTTCGAGCCAGCGCACGTCGAAGCGCTCGATCTCGCCCGCCATGTCGCAGGCCTGCCCCAGATCCCAGGCCTGGTTGGCGTCGACCATCAGCTCCGCACCGGCGCCGAGCGTCGCGCGCAAGGCGGCGAGATTGGCGGCATCGCGCGCGGCGCCGAACCCCACCTTCAGCTTGAATGCGCGGAAGCCTTCGCGCTGGCGCACGGCGGCGAGGACTTCGGGGCCCTCCGGGTTGAGCCCGCTCGCGTAGACCCGCACCCTGGATCCGGCGCCACCGAGCAGTCGCCACAGCGGCTGCCCGGCTCGCCGCGCGGCCAGATCCCACAGCGCGATGTCGACGCCGGCGATCGCCTGCGCGAACGGCCCCGGCTCGGCACACTGGATCGCGAGCACCGCCGTCTTTTCCGACATCCAGCGCAACGCCTCGCGCGGGCCCTCGAACGCGCGTTGCTCGACGAGCGGGGCAAGCAGCGATTCGACCAGCCGCGCGCGGTGCTCGGCGCCGACCGCGGGGAAATTGCACCACGCTTCGCCCCAGCCCACCGCGCCGTCTTCGTCCTCGGCGCGCACCAGCACCATCGGCCGGTCGCGCATCGTTCCGAAGGAGGTCACCACCGGCGTCTCGAGCGGGCAGCGATAGACCAGCGCGCGCAGCGCGCGCACCCGCAGCGGCGTGCTCACGGCTTCAGGTCCATCTCGAAGTGGATGTAATCGCCGCGGTAGGTCACCTCGCCCAGGTAGATCACGGTTCCGTCTGGGGCGCTGCACACGCGCCGCACCTCGGCGACCGGCGCGTTGACCGGAATCCCGAGATGGCCGGCGACCTCGACGTCGGCGCTGCCGATGGCGAGGGTCTGGTGGGCGCGCGCGATTCTCACCTTGCGCAGCTCGAGCAGCACCGGTATCACCGTCTCGCTGCGAAAGCGCCTGGGCGCCATGCGGAACACGCGCTCGTCGAGATAGATCGAGATCACGCAGTAAGGTTCGCCGTTGCGCGAGTGGACGCGGCGCATGAAGTGATAGCGCGGCGCGGGCTTGCCGTCCTTGGGCTCGAGCCGCGGCGCCGCCGCCGCTTCCTCGATCAGCGTGAGCTTGGGCTTGTCGTCGCGGTAGACGTCGGCCAGGGCCTTGAGGCTCGTCTCGAGGCGCAGCCAGCGCTCGCGCGCCGGCGCAGCCGTCACGAACGTGCCGCGCCCCTGCTGGGCGACCACGAGACCTTCGCGCGCGAGCAGCTCCACGGCCTGCCGCACGGTGACGCGCGCGACGTCGAACTCGAGCGTCAGCGCCTCGAGGCTCGGAAGCCTGTCGCCCGCCCGCCACGTCCCGCGCGCGATGCGCTGGCGGAACAGGTCCGCGAGCTGCACGTAGCGCGGAATCGGGCTGTCGCGAAACAGCGGATGCAGTCCGCTCATTCGGCTATTGTGCTAAAGGTTCTAACTATAGTACCTTTGCTTCCCGAATGCGGCAACGGTTGCGCCGGGCCGCACGGCCATCCCGAAAGCGCCAACCCGAGCATGCCCATACTGCGTCGCATCGCGTTGATCCTCGCACCCTGGGCGCTGGTCGTGCTCGCGTGGTACGCGATCGCGTACTCGGGGCTGATCAACCCGGCGCTGGTGCCGACGCCCGGCCAGGTGGCCGCCCGCTTCTGGCAGCTGTTGTTCCATGCGCGCCTGCCGGCCGACATCTGGATGTCGACGCAGCGTGTGTTCCTCGGCGTGCTCCTCGGAATCGTGTTCGCCGTGCCGGTCGGGTTCGTGCTCGGCTGGTATCGCACGGTGCGCGGCTTCGTCGATCCGCTCATCAATTTCTTCCGCGCGCTGCCGCCGATCGCCCTCATCCCCCTTGTCATCGTGTATTTCGGCGTCGGCGAGCTCGCGAAGATCGTCATCCTGTTCTACGCCTCGTTCTTTTCGGGGGTCATCGTGATGTACGAGGGCATCGCGCAGATCAACCCGATTTATGTGCGCGTGGCACGCACGCTCGGCGCGAGCGACGGTGAGATCTTCCGCAAGGTTATCGTGCCGCTGACGGTGCCGCACATGCTCACCGCGCTGCGCGTGTCGCTGGGCGTGGCGTGGGCGACGCTCGTCGCCTCCGAGCTCATCGCCGCGCAGCAGGGGCTGGGGGCGCTCATCCAGAACGCGTCCTCGTTCTTCCGGCTGGACATCATCTACGTCGGGATCATCTGCATCGGGTTCATCGCGCTCGCGATGGACCTGCTGCTGCGCGCCGCGGCACGCCGGCTGCTCGCCTGGCAGGAACGGATCGCGTGAGCGCGCCGCAGCAGCCGCGGGCGCGGATCCGCTTCGAGCGGGTGTCGGTCGAGTTCCCGTCGAAGGCGGGCCCTTTGCGCGTCGTGGACGACGTTTCCTACGAGATCGGGGAGCGCGAGTTCGTCTCCGTCATCGGGCCGTCGGGCTGCGGCAAGACGACGATGCTGAACATCGTGGCCGGATTCATGCGACCCAGCTCGGGAAGCGTGCTGCTCGATGACCGGCCGATCGCCGGGCCCGGGCCGGACCGCGGCGTGATCTTCCAGGAGTACGGCGTGTTTCCGTGGCTCACGGTCCGGCAGAACATCGAATTCGGGCTCAAGCTCGCCGCCAGCCGCGTACCGCCCGGCGAGCACGAAGAAGTCTGCCGGCGCTACATGCAGCTCATGGGACTCGCCGAATTCGCCGACGCGTGGCCACGCATGCTCTCCGGTGGCATGCGCCAGCGCCTGGCGCTCGCACGCGCCTACGCAGTGCGGCCCGAGTTCCTCCTGATGGACGAGCCGTTCGGCGCGCTCGACGCCCAGACGCGCAGCGCGATGCAGGACCTGCTCCTGGAGGTGCTGCAGGCCGAAGACAAGACCGTGATGCTCATCACGCACTCGGTCGAGGAGGCCGTTTACCTGTCGTCGAGGATCATCGTCATGACGGCGCGCCCGACGCGCATCCGGGAAATCATCCGGGTGCCGTTCGGCTACCCGCGCGAGGAGTCGCTGCACGAGAAGCCCGAGTTCGGCGAGCTGCGCTCGCACATCCGCGAGCTCGTCATGAAGGAGTACGCCGCGCAGGCGCGGCAGACGCTGCGCAATACCGACTGACCAACCCCGAAGGAGGAGACCATGAGCATGACCCGCAGGCAGTTCCTCAGACAATCCGGCGCGGCGGCGCTCGCCGCCGGCGCTCTCGGCGCGCCGGCGATCGCGCGCGCGCGCACCAAGGTCAAGGTCGGCTACCTCCATACGGTCGCGGTGGACGGCCAGATCTGGCTCGGCGAGCACACGGGCAGCTTCGCCAAGCACGGGCTCGACCTCGAGCTCACTCGGTTCGATACCGGCCTCGCCCTCTTCCAGGCCATGGTGGGCGGCAGCATCGACATCCTGTCGACCGGGGCCGTCATCTCGAACTTCCCGGCGCGCGGACAGGGCAAGGTATTTCTGATCAACGACATCGAGTTCGCCACCGCCCAGCTGTGGGTGCGGGCGGACCAGGGTGTGAAGGACTTCGCCGATCTCAAAGGCAAGAAGATTGCCACCACGACCGGCACCACGGCGCACGTGTTTCTCGATACCGCGCTGCGCACGAACGGAATCGACCCGAAGGAGGTCGAGATCGTCAACCAGCGCATGCCCGATGCCGTCACGGCGTTCATTTCCGGAGCGGTGCCGGCAGTGGCACTGTGGGTGCCTTTCAACATCCCGGTGCGCGAGAAAGTGCCCGGCGCGAAGAAGCTGGTCGACGCCTCGGCCTACTATCCGAAGGCGGCGATCGTCGACGGCTGGGCGGCGCGCAACGACTACTACGACAAGCACAAGGACGTGCTCGCCAACGTGATTCGCGGCTGGGAATCGGCGAACGACTTCCTCGTGACCAAGCCGGACGAGGCGCTCCCGATCCTGCAGAAGAGCAACTATCAGGAGGTTGCTCTCAAGGACCTGAAGGAGATGTATGCGGCGGAGAAGGCCTTCACGGCCAAGGCCTGGCGCAAGCTGTACGTGGACGGCACCGTCGTGAAATGGCTGCAGCAGGTGACCGACTTCTTCGTCAGGACCGGCGGCATCGACAACCCGGTTCCGGCCTCGACCTATTTCGATCCCTCCATCTACCTCAAGACCGTGAAGGCCTGAGGGCGCGCGGCGGCGTGGCAGGGTGAGCGATCCGACTTACGATTACGTGATCGTCGGCGCCGGTTCGGCGGGCTGCGTGCTCGCCAACCGGCTCAGCGCCATCCCCCATGTGCGCGTGCTCCTGCTCGAAGCCGGCGGGCCGGATCGCAGCTTCTGGATCCACCTGCCGGTCGGCTACTTCAAGACGATCTACGACACCCGCTACGCGCGGCTGTTCGACACCGAGCCCTGCGCGGGCACTGCCGGCCGCAACATCGTCTGGCCGCGCGGCCGCGTCGTCGGCGGCTCGTCCTCGATCAACGGCCTCATCTTCATCCGCGGACAGCACGAAGACTTCGACGACTGGGCCGCGCTTGGCGCGACCGGCTGGCGGTACGCCGACGTGCTTCCGCACTTCAAGCGCTACGAGCGTTACGAAGGAGGCGCCAGCCAATATCGCGGCGCCGAAGGCGAGCTCGCGGTCTCGGACCTCCGCAATGACCACCCGTACTGCGGGTCCTGGGTCGAAGCCGGGGAGCAGCTCGGGCTGCCCCCGAACCGCGACTTCAACGCGGCGAGCACCTACGGCGTAGGCGCCTACCAGCTCACCATCAGGAAGGGCTGGCGCGCGAGCGCCGCGACCGCGTTCCTGAAGCCTGCGCTGCGTCGGGCGAATCTGGTGCTGCATACCCGCGCACAGGTCACGCGCGTGCTGATCGAGGGCTCTGCCGCGACCGGCGTCGAGTGGCTGGAGGGCGGAGTGCCGCACCGCGCCCGCGCAGCGCGCGAGGTGATCCTTGCGGCGGGCGCGATCCAGTCGCCCCAGCTCCTCCAGCTTTCCGGAATCGGGCCGGCGAAGCTGCTCGAGGGGCATGGCATCCGCGTGGTCGCGGACTCCCCGGAAGTCGGCGAGAACCTCCAGGACCACTACCAGGCGCGCACCATCGTGCGCCTGAAGGAGCCGGTGTCGCTGAACGACGCAGTACGCAGTCCGCTGAGGCTCGCTGCCATGGGCATCGAATGGCTGGCGCGCGACTCCGGGCCGCTCACGGTCGGCGCAGGTCAGGTGGGCGGCGCCGCGTGTACCGTGCACGCAAAGGGCGGGCGTCCCGACATCCAGCTGAATGTCATGCCGCTCTCCGTGGACAAGCCCGGCGACCCGCTGCACGACTATTCCGGATTCACCGCTGCCGTCTGGCAGTGCCACCCGACCTCGCGCGGCCGGGTGCAGATCCGCTCGAGCGATCCCGCCGCCGCGCCGCGCATCGAGACCGACTATCTCTCCACGGAGCTCGACCGCAAGGCGATCGTCGCGGGCGTGAAGATGCTGCGCGACATCTACGCGCAGCCTGCGTTCCGGGACTTGTGGGACATCGAGATGCTGCCGGGGGCGGACGCGAAGAGCGACCGCGATCTGCTGGCGTTCGCGCAGCGCTGCGGCGGGACCGTGTTTCATTGCGTCGGCACCTGCCGCATGGGGAGCGACGCGCGCTCGGTCCTCGACCCGGAGCTGCGTGTGCGCGGCGTGGAGCGGCTGCGCGTCATCGACGCATCGGTGATGCCCAAGGTGACGTCGGCCAATTCCAACGCCGCGTCGCTCATGATCGGCGAGAAGGGCGCCGACCTCGTGCGGCGCTCGATCTGAACGGGGGCTCGCGTGTACGCATACGGCAATCTGATCGGCGGCCGCTGGGTCGCCGGCGAAGCGGAAGGCTTCGAGACGGTGAATCCGGCGCGGCCCGCGTCCACGATCGGGCGCTACTCGGCCGCTTCAGCCCGGCAGATCGGCCGGATGGTGGACGCCGCCGCGCAGGCGCAGCGCGCCTGGCGGGCCGTGCCATCGGTCGAGCGCGGCGCGGTCTTCGCGCGCTTCGTGAGCGCGATCGAGGCGCGTGCCGAGGATCTGGCACGCTCGATCACGCTCGAGCAGGGCAAGCCGCTCGCCGAAGCGCGCGCGGAGGTGATGAAGTCGTGCGCCGAGGCGCGATTCATGGCGGGCGAGGCCGCGCGCGGTCACAGCCTGGTCATGCCCTCGGCGCGCCCGGGAATGCACAACATGGTGCTGCGCCGGCCGCGCGGCGTCATCGCGGCGCTCACGCCGTGGAACTTCCCCATCCTCACGCCGATGCGAAAGATCTCCCCCGCGATCGCGTTCGGCAATGCGATCATCCTCAAGCCGTCCGAGTACACCCCGGCGACCGCCTGCCTCATCGCAGAGGCGGCGCGCGGGGTACTCCCCGAAGGCCTGCTGCAGGTCGCCAACGGCGGCGCCGAGACCGGCGCGGCACTGGTCGGCTCAGCGGGGATTTCGGGAGTCACCTTCACCGGCTCGGTCGCGACCGGCAGGCGCATCTATGCGCGCGCCGCCGAGCACCTCGCCGAGGTCTCGCTGGAGCTCGGCGGCAAGAACGCCGCAGTCATTCACGACGCGAAGGACCTGGATGCCTGCCTCGACCAGATCACCACCGCCGCCTGCATGTGCGCCGGGCAGCGCTGCACCGCCATCAGCAGGGTCGTCGTGAGGCGCCCGCTGCTCGCCGCCGTCACCGAGGGCCTGGTCGAGCGGGCCGGACGCGCGGTGCTCGGCGACGGCCTCGAGCCGGGAACCACGATGGGGCCGCTCACCAACGCGCGGCAGCTCGCGCGCGTCAGCGCGATGGTCGAGGCCGGCGCGAGAGAAGGCGCGATGGTCCTCACCGGCGGTCGTTCGGCGGACGTGCCCGGGCTGGAGGGCGGCTACTTCTACGCGCCCACGGTGCTCGGCGGAGTCGCGCCCTCGATGAGCGTGGCGCGCGAGGAAATCTTCGGGCCGGTCATTTCGGTGCTCGCCTACGACGACCTGGACGAAGCGTTCGCGATCTTGAACGGCGTCGAGTACGGCCTCACCTCGGCGCTCTTCTCGGAGGACAACTCGGTCGTGCAGCGCTTCGTGGACGAGAGCGAAAACGGCATGCTCCACGTCAACCACGGCACGATTCCGGACAACCACATGCCGTTCGGCGGGGTGAAGAGCTCGGGGGTGGGCGCCTACTCCGTCGGTGCGTCGGCGGCGAATTTCTACACCACCGAGCATTCGGTTTACATCCGGCATGCCTGAGGCACGCGCGCCTTCGCGCCCTTCAGGCGATGTCGCCCGCGATGTAGTGCTCGAGCTGGCGGATGATGAATTTCTGCTCGGAGATGATGTCCTTCACGAGGTCGCCGATCGAGATGAGGCCCATGAGCCGCCCGCCCTCCATCACCGGCAGGTGGCGCAGGCGGTTCTCGGTCATGAGCGCCATGCACTCCTCGTTCGTCTGCTTCGGGCTCACGTAGAGCACCGGCGCGCTCATGATGTCGCGCACCGGCGTGTCCTTCGAGGAGCGCGCCATCAGCACGATCTTGCGCGCGTAGTCGCGCTCGGTGAACATGCCGACGACCTTGCCTTCGTCGACCACCACCAGCGCGCCGACGTTCCTGTCGGACATCAGCTTGACGGCGTCGTACACCGACGTGGCGGGCGTGGTCGTGTAGACCTGCTGCTCGGGCTTGGACTTGAGGATGTGCGCTACGGTGGTCATCGCTCCCTCCTTGGCCGGACGGCTGCGCAGCGGATACTGTAAGCCTCGCGCCGGGTGCGCGTAAACCTCAGCCCGCCTTGCGGCGGAAGCGGCGAGCCCGGTCAGGGCGGGCCGCGCCCGGCCGCCGTTATCCCGAGCGCGCCGCCGCGCGGGGCATGGGGCTAGAATCCCTCGGGCTCGGGCCGTGCGCTGCGAGCGCCGAAGCATGAGATCCGCCCTCACCTTCAAGATGAACGCGAGCACGGAGGAGGAGGTCCGCGAGCACTTGCTCGCCTGCGACGCGCGCTTTACCCCGCCGCTCAGCACGCGCGTCGATATCGCCGCGTACGCGAAGAAGATCCGCGACGAGGCCTGGACCTTCGAGGCGTGGAATCGCCGCGAGCTCGCCGGGCTGGTCGCCGCGTACGTCGATCCCGCGAAGCGCACCTGCTTCATCACCAACGTGAGCGTGCTCGACGAGCACGCGGGCAAGGGCATCGCGACGCGGCTGGTCGGCGCCTGCCTCGAGCGCGCCGAGGCCGCGGGCATCGACGCGGCCAGCCTCGAGGTGTCGGAGCAGGACGACGCGGGGCTGCGCCTGTGCGCCAGGCGGGGATTCCGCGCGGTCGAGAAGCGCGCCGGCTCGGTGCTGCTGCGCCGCGCCACCGGCGATCGCGCCTGGCCATGAAGGCGGCGCAGCTCGGCGCCGGCGAGCTCGAAGCGCTGTGCGCCGCGGCGCTCGCCGCGGCCGGCGCGCACCAGGCCGACGCCGAGGCCACGGCGCGCATCCTGGTCGAGGCCGAGACGATGGGCATCGCCACGCACGGCGCGATCCGCGTGCCCGATTACGCGCGCCGCCTGCGCTCGGGCGGCATCGACGCGGCCGCCACGCCGCGCCTGGAGCCGCGCGCGCCCTCGCTCGCGCTCCTCGACGGGGCGAACGCGCTCGGCCCCGTGGTGGGCCGGCGCGCGCTCGAG